>NZ_CP011883.2:3328101-3630655 GCF_000340435.2 Mycobacterium haemophilum DSM 44634 | reverse complement strand
GTTGGCAGCGATGCCGGCGTCCTTCACGTAGTCGTCCGGACTTAACGTAAGGAAGTGGTCGCACACCCAGACGGAATCAAATCCATATTTTTCCGCCGTTTGCGAAACTCGAACCATATCGGGATAGGTGCTCACTGCCAGACCATGAGTCGTCAGCGCCAATATGAGCCCAACGTGGGGGCCCGTTGGTGCGTGGCGCGCGTCAACGTTCATGTGGAATCTCGTCTTTCGATAATTCCGGCGCCCGGTGCCGGCATTGTTCGGGGCAATGTGACAGAAAACTGGTACCGCTCGGGGCGATAGTGGAACTCCACCACCTCGAGGGGCTTGTCGTCATCGGTGTAGCTGATCCGCTCGAGCACCAACACCGGCGATCCCAACGGCAGATCCAACGCGGCGGCCACGTCTAGGGATGCGCCGGCGGCATGGATGTCATGGGTGGCCCGGGCAATGTGGACTCCCAGGCGCTGCTCCCACATCGCGTAGCTGGTTTCCATCGCGTTCGCACCTGGTGCGTTGGACACCAGCGGCTCGACAGCTTCGCCCAGCCCCGGCGGAAGGTAGAGCGTGACCAGGGCTAGGGGTTGGTCTCCGTCGCGATAACGCCGGTGAATACACAAGACGGTGGCCAGGCCCAGTTTTTCGGCGATCCGTTGCGGCGCTTCACCTACGCGATGGGATAGCACATCCACCTCTGGGGTAATGCCAGAGCTCGACAACACCTCAGTTATCGTGCGCACACCGGAGCCCAGTTCCTGTCTGACCGGGGTGGCGACGAACGTGCCCAGACCTTGCCGACGAACCAGCCATCCTTGGCGCTCGAGAAGTCCCACTGCCGCGCGCACAGTCACCCGGCTCAAACCGGACCGCTCGATCAACTCCCGCTCGCTGGGCAACCGCCCGCCGCGGGGTAGGCGCTGCTGGACGATTGCCGCCTTGAGCGCGTCGGCTAGCTGGGTGCTCGCGGGCACGCTGCCGCGGGATATTCGCAGCGCCACCGCTTGCAAGTCCAGCTGCTTGTCGTCTGCTGCCGGAGTCTTAGGTCTCATGAGCTGAGCGGCCTCAGGTTGACGAACCTCACGAGACGTATTAAAACGTCTTAAGACCAGTGGGTCAAGGGCTGCTCGCTTCGTGGCCCACTCGCAACGGAGACAATGCAGGAAGGCCCGCTATGTCATCATCGATCGCGGTCATCGCCCGGTTCACGCCACTGCCCGAATCCAGGGCGACGTTGCGCACGCTCCTAGAAGGCATGACCACACCAGCGCGCGCCGAAGACGGGTGCCGCACCTATGACCTCTACGAGGTCGTCGACGGGGACGACTTAGTGCTGTTCGAGCGCTATCGCAGCCGCAGCGCACTCGAGGAGCACCGCGCCTCGACGCACTACGCGACCTATCGGGCACAGCTCAGCGGATTGCTGGCCAAGCCGGTGGCGGTGACTGAACTTGCTGTACTCGACGAGGCGTAGCTTAGCGTGGGTACTGCCGCAGGACCGGGGATTACGGCCTAGGGATTTCGCGAACGCGCGTTGCCGGTACACCGACACGCTATTGCAGCCGGCATTTTGCGTACTCTCGCGACCGTGTCATCTCGAAATCACTACACTGCAAAGTATTTCGTCCAGAAACTGATGCTGGCCAGCCCACCGCAGAGCGTAGCGTGATCCAGAGAGCGGGACGGAAAGGGATGGCCAATGGTGATGTCAACCGATAGCGACTACGACGTCGTGGTACTCGGCGCCGGGCCGGTTGGACAGAATGCCGCAGACCGCGTCCAGGCGGCGGGACTGCATGTCGCGATCGTCGAGCGCGAACTCGTTGGCGGCGAATGTTCGTACTGGGCCTGTGTGCCCAGTAAAGCGTTGCTGCGTCCGATGATTGCCGTCGCTGATGCCCGCCGGGTCGCCGGGGCGCGCGAGGCGGTCAACGGGTCGATCGACGTCGCTAGCGTCTTTAGCCGCCGTGACCGCTATGTCAGCAACTGGGACGACACCGGCCAGGCGGACTGGGTAAGGGGAACCGGCGCGACCTTGGTCCGTGGTCACGGGCGATTGGACGGTCCGCGACGGGTCGCGGTTGCCACATCCGGCGGTGAGCAGGTGGTGCTCACCGCCCGGCACGCGGTTGTCGTCTGCACCGGAAGCCGACCCGCGCTTCCTGACTTGCCCGGAATCGTCGAAGCTCGGCCCTGGACCAACCGGAAAGCCACCGACAGCAGCGCCGTCCCGGACCGGCTTGCCATTGTCGGCGCCGGCGGTGTGGGCGTTGAAATGGCAACGGCCTGGCAAGGATTAGGCTCGTCAGTGGTCCTGCTGGCTCGGGGATCTCGCTTGCTGCCGCGGATGGAGCCCTTTGTGGGGGAACTCGTTGGTCGCGGACTCACCGCTGCGGGCGTGGATGTGCGGTTGGGTAGATCGGTTCGGACACTGCGCCGTCCCGACCCGGGCGGTCAGGTGGCCCTCGAGCTGGACGACGGCAACGAATTAGAGGTCGACGAAGTGCTTTTCGCTACCGGCCGGTCACCGCGCACCGACGACATCGGCTTGGAGACAATAGGACTGACCCCGGGCAGTTGGCTCGACGTCGACGACACCTGCCGAGTGCGGGCCATCCAGCATGGCTGGCTTTATGCGGCCGGCGACGTCAATCATCGAGCG
Organism: Mycobacterium haemophilum DSM 44634; assembly: GCF_000340435.2. NCBI lineage: Bacteria > Bacillati > Actinomycetota > Actinomycetes > Mycobacteriales > Mycobacteriaceae > Mycobacterium > Mycobacterium haemophilum. The sequence continues at coordinate 3,627,996 of NZ_CP011883.2, read as the reverse complement.
TTGCTGACCCATCAGGGCAAGTACCAAGCCCGGATCGCCGGTGCTGCCATCGGTGCGCGCGCTGCCGGACGTCAGCTCGATACCGCACCGTGGGGCGTGCACGCCACCACCGCCGATCATCACGCGGTGCCGCAGGCCTTCTTTACGGACCCTGAAGCCGCCGCGGTAGGACTGACGGCTGAGCAGGCCGCGCAGGCGGGTCACCGGATCAAGATCATAGATGTGGAAATCGGTGCTGTCGTTACTGGAGCCAAGCTGTTCGCCGACGGATACCCGGGTCGAGCGCGCATGGTGGTCGACGTCGATCAGGGCCATCTGCTCGGTGTCACATTGGTCGGCCCGGGTGTCACCGAGCTGCTGCACGCGGCCACCATCGCCGTCGCCGGCCAGGTACCCATCGATCGGTTGTGGCACGCCGTGCCGTGCTTTCCGACCATCAGTGAGTTGTGGCTGAGACTTCTTGAAGCCTATCGGGATTCGTTCTATCTGATCGTCTAGGAAGCCTGCTTGGGGCGACAACAAACTGCAGGACTCATGGGAACCTTGGATGGATTCCCCCCGCCTTCGACTCCGCTGCGACACCGCACAATCGGAGGGACTGCGATGCTTCGCATCTGCGGGACTAACCCGGCTTTGTGGTGATGCGTCCGAGTGCGGTTATCGGCGATCTCCTGCGGAGGCGCCATCGCGCGACGCGCATCGGCATAGGCCTCGCTAGAGGCGCAAGGTCTGTTTACGTGTCTCAGAGAGCTGCTCAGAGAGATCGGTCAGCCACTGCCGAAACGGCTCGGCTGCCTCAACCGCCTGTAAAACCGACAGACCTGACCACTGCTGTAGCAGCCCCTCGAACACTTGCTTGAACCAGGCAATTAGGGATACATCTCCGCATGCACGCCCTACCACGTCTGAAAGGCGGCAAGCATCGAGCCAGGACCCGGGCCGGCATATATGTTGCCGGAGTTGATCTCTGGTGGTCGCGGTTCGTTGGAATAGTTCTCTTTGTTCGTTGTTTCTTTTAGGTCGTAATGACTGCTGCTGCTCGTGTGTTTGCTGTGCTGGTATTGCGTTCAGTGAGGTCAGGTGAAATCCTTGCCGGTGTTGGCCTCGGTGGTCGCATACTTTTCGGCGCCGGTGGTCAGGGCGACCGCAAACGCCTCAAGAACCGTCGCCGCCTCAGCGATGGTGTCCTTATACTTCTTCGCGTGGTCGACCAGGTAGGTCGCCGCTCTCGTCGATACCGCGTCGATCGCAGGGGGCTTAACAGCGTTTGTCACCGGGGCCGCCTGAACAGAGATCGCAACCGCTCGATCCTTGATTTCTCGAACTCCCTCAGCTGCTGCCTTCAACGCCTCGGGGTTTGTGGTCACAAAAGACATGTCAACTCCGCTCCTGTTTAACGAACCCGAGCAAATTGCACGGGACGGTCAATTACCGGTCCTCGCGTTGTCGGCACCGCCTGTGTTGGTGGTGCCCAACGACTCCGCTGCTCACAGTTATGCGATGGACCTAAGCGGTTGGTTCCACGTAAACTGCTGCAGTTCAATGTGCAAAATACACACACCGTCGCCTCTCGAGGTGAGGGGACCACCCGTGTCGACGTTTCAGGCGGTGATGTATAGATGCGAGCCGCGTTTGATGCACACTTCTGAGTTTCGTCAAATCGGTCGCTTTGCCACCCGGGGCTGATCGTTGTACTTGGCTTGGCCTTTAGCTGGTGGGCGGCGGCGCTTCTGGAAGACTCACTGAGCCCGGTCACTTCGGGGAAAGCTTCACCATGACCGGGCCTGCCGATGGCGAAGTCTGCATCGGCGACTGCTATCGCATCGGCGAGCCGAATTCGAAGTCACCCAGCCGCGTGTCGCCTGTATCCCATCGGTCAGGTTTCTATTCCCGCGTAATCGCCGATGGGCAACGACATACGTCCAGTCACCGCTTGAACTGCCTGACAAGAGAACGGTGCTGACCTATTCAGCCGCTCCGGCAAGCGATCTGGTGCTAGGCCCTTGGGAGAAGTTGCCGACGGCAGCCATGATGGAGATCCCGGCGGCGACATCCACACCGGGAATGATCATCAACCGCGCCACTTTCGCCTCGGCGAGAGCTTCCTACGAGTTCTGCCCCGCACTGGGCTCATCAGACAGGGGCACTGTGCAGCGGTGGTGTGCAGCGGTACTCGTTGAACAAGCCCTTGTGAGCGTTGAGGATCTTGGTGATGTCGCCGGCCTGGGGCGCGGGATCGAAGACTCCGTTTTCGAATGTGCCGCCCAAGATGATGCCGTCGGGACGTGGGAACATGTAGCCGGATCTCTTGAAGGCGTAGGCGTACTGGATTTCGGGCTGCGGCAGCAAGATGGCCACTTGTCCGCGTATGGGGGTTAGGTCGGTGTCGCCAAATAGTTGACGTGCACCGAGCCCGGTGCAATTGAACACCAAACGCTCGGGCAGCGACGTAAGATCAGCAGCGGTGGCAAAGTCGCGAGTGTGGATTTTGCCGCCAGCTGTTCGTATATCGCGGATCAGCTGCCGAAGATAGCGGCCCGTTTCGATGTACATCGTCTCGAAGTACGCCACGTGGTCGACGGGGAATGGATGGTCGTCGTGGGTGAGCATACGGCTATCGGGCGGGAAGCCGGGAAGCAATTGCGATATGGCGCTGCTGCTTTCTTGATACGTGGGTAGCCAGCGAACGCCGTAATCGTCTCCCACGAGAGTCTGAAACCGGCGCCAGCTGTAGGCGGCGGCAGCGAGGTATTGCTGGCGCCATGCGGCAGTGACGACCGTGTCGTCGAAAAGGTGAGCAGGCTGCCATTGGCCGCCGGCGACGTTGGAGGTGGTGTCCGGCGGCAGCGCCTTGGTGTACACGGTGACATCGAAGCCGGCTTCTTGCACAAGTCGGGCATTGCTAAGGCCCACGACTCCTGCTCCGATGACGGCGACCGGGCCGCTGTGGCCGGGCAAGCTGAGATCCACGGCTAGTCGTGAGGTGCCCCATGACAAGGTAATTCCCGCGCCACCGTGACCGTAGTTGTGTACCAAACGTTTATCGCCTAACGCCTCGGCGCGCACGACGAACCCGCCTGGCCGGTACGGCCGCAGCCCGGCCATGGTGTGGATCACCCGCTCGGGGGCCACGTCGACTTTCGGTAGGCATGTCATTGGTTTTCGTACCGTCCGTGTGCAGCCCGCGAAGGCCAGAGATGCCGCTCCTGCCGCAGCAGAGCCCAAGAAGGCCCGACGGCCGATCTCCATGTCAGTCATCTCGCTATTCCTATTCGTATGACGGCAATTGGGGTGACGATCGCCGGGTTTGCGGCGAGACCGGTCAGGCTCTGCGACGTTGATGTATTCCTGACGTGATGGTCGGGCAAGCTAAACCAGCACCGAAGCAACACCAGCGGCTGCATCGGCGATGAGTGCATCGCTGGGTTGGGCCTCGTATCCGCCATTGCGATCGGACATGATCGCCACGACAGATGGCGCGCCGGCGGGCGACCACACGACGGCAATGGCGTTCGCGCGTCCGTAGTCACCGGATCCGGTGCGGTCAGCGATCTTCCAGTCGGCGGGAAATCCGGCTCGGATGCGTTTGTTGCCGGTGGTGTTTCGGACCATCCAGTCGGTGAGCATCGCCCTTTTATCAGACGTCAACGCATCACCGAGAATCAGCTTTTGGAGGACCCCGCCGACAGCTCGAGGAGTCGTGGTGTCTCGCTCATCACCAGGCGGGTTCCTATTCATTTCCGGCTCTGCCTGGTCCAGCCTGCTGACTGTGTCACCCAGACTGCGCAGATAGGTGGTAAATCCAGCGGGCCCGCCGATATCGTTCAGCAGCAGATTGGCCGCAGTATTGTCGCTATATCGGGTAGCCGCATCGCAGAGCTGGCCAATCGTCATGCCAGTTTCCACGTGTTGCTCGGTGATTGGCGAGGCCGCATGAATGGCATCTTGTCGATAGGAGATCACGGTGTCCAGATATGCGACCGGATGACCCTGCAGCACAGCTGCAGCCAGCGGGGCCTTGAAGGTGGAGCAGAACGCGAATCGCTCATCGGCCCTGTAGGCGATCGTGGTCGCCGTCGTGGTGGACAGCGCATACACCCCAAGGCGGGCGTCGTACTTACGTTCAAGCGCGGCAAAACTTTGAGATAACGGTGAGTTAGGTGATGCAGTAGTCGCGGCTGGCGGACGACTGACCTGACTGCGGTGCGCACATCCGGCCAGGGGGATTAGTGCCGCCATCGCCGTCAGCATTTCGCGTCGACCGAAACGACCTGCATGCCACGAAACTTGGCTATCGGGGCTCGGTTGATACTTCATATCGCCAGATCACGCAAGCGATGGTCGGTGGGCAGTGCTGCCACGCCAAATCCTCCCTATGCAGATGAGTTATATAAGCGCCGATTGATGGACTGAACGTTGGATTGCACCTCGGTGTTCGATGGTCGGATAGATCACGGCGGCGGCTCACCGACGGGAAGGCCGTCAGCGGACGTTGGGGTTTCACAGTCGTAGCTGCGCAGTGCGGCGGCGACAGTGTCGAGGGCGGCGCGGCCATGGGGGCCGGCTCCATTGGCGATCAACGCGAAAGTCAACACACGTCCGTCGACGTTAGTGACGATTCCGGCCAGGGCGTTGGTACCGGTGAGCGTTCCAGTCTTGGCGCGTAACCATCCAGCAGCTGCCTGGGTGTCGTGATCGAGAAATCGGTGCGCGAGTGTGCCGCTGCGGCCGGCGACCGGCAGCAAGTCGAGTAGGGGTCTTAGTTGTTGGTGCTTTGAGCTGGCGGCGGTGTTGAGCACCTGATCGAGGGTGTCAGCGGTGAGCCGGTCCTCGGTGGACAAGCCACTGGCGTCGTGCAAAGACGCGTCGTTGAGGTCGATTCCGAAGTTCAGAACAGTGTCGAGAACGGCCTGGACGGTGCCGGCAAAGCTTTGTGGGTGATGGGTCGCGGCGGCGACCTCACGGCCTATTGCCTCAGCCAGCACGTCATCGGACGTGTTCATCATCGTGCGTAACCGTTCCATCAAGGGCGGCGATTGCACCGAAGCGATATCGCGTCCCACGGTCGGCGTCGCGGTAAGGACTACATCAGCAGGGTCAAGACCGAGTGCGTCGGCGAGCGCACGGCCGGCATCGAGGGCCGGGGTGTGTGAACGAGGTGAGTCAGCAGTGGCAGGTTGGGTCCGTCCACCATCGAGCATCACCGATTCGATAGGGGCGATGTCACCACCATCGATATCGGCGGGGTCCCAGCCCGGAGCCATTTCGGCGCCGGAGAACTGCGACGTGTCGACCTGTATCGAGGTCGGGGTGAAGCCGCTGCGGCGAACCTGCTCGGCTAGGTCGCCGATGCGCGCTGCGTCGCGAATCCAACTGTCCTGATCGGATGGCGCCGCCGAGAGGGCTGGATCACCTCCACCAACCAACACGATCTGCCCTGGCTTACCGGATCGGGCGGGGGTAACGACACGCGTGGTGAGCCGAGCATCGCGATCGAGCGTGAGCAGTGCAGCGGCTGCGGTCAGCACCTTGGTGGTCGATGCGGGCTGCATCGGTACCCGCTCGCCCTGCGTCCACAAGAGCTGCCCGGTCATCGCGTCGGCCACTTGTCCTGTTAACGTGCCCAGCTCAGGGTTTGCTAACAGGGGCGCTAATGTGGCAGCGAGTCGACCCGAGTCAGGGGCAGTCAGCGTCTCGTCGAGGCGTATCAGCGCCGGCTGGGACCTTCCCTGCTTTGGTGGCGGGCTGTCCACTTCGCCAGTGGCACGGTGGCCCGCCAGTATTGTCATCGCCGTAGCCGCTATCAGACCGGTCATCAGGCCTTTGCAGATCAGACCGATCAAGCGGCGGGGACCGGTAAACCACCTCAGCCCCACCGAGGTCATGACAGTCTCGCCCGATCCGGCATCTCGCATATATCCATGGCTAACAACCTCCACGTCTTGCGTCTGTACGTGCCACCGATCACACAGGCTTTGGTCATGACGGGGGTAGCCAAGCACGGCACCTGGCCATGCGACTATTTCGCTAAACCATATATCGTGATAGCAAACGTGTATAACTGCTTTTCAGACGGTTAAAGAAGGGAAATTTTTGCCTCGTGATGGGCGTGGAAGGGTTCATTGATTCGTGGATCTGATCAGGCACTTGCGCTACTTCGTCGCGGTCGCCGAGCAGTGCCACTTTGGTCGCGCCGCCGACACTCTGGGAGTGACCCAGCCCCCGGTCTCTCAAGGAGTGCGCCGGCTGGAGCAGACGTTGGGTCTGCAACTATTCGAGCGCAAGCCCACCGGCGTCGTATTAACCGACCATGGAGCGTCCCTGCTCTCGCGCGCTCGCCTCGTTGTCGGGGACACCGACCGATTGCTCGAAGAAGCCGCTCGGCTCAGTGGCCCACCGCGCCAGCTGCGTATTGGCTTCACTACGGCAATCGATGACTGCTTGCTGAGCGCATGCGTTACCGCGGTGCGTGAGTCGATGACGGATCCGCACCTCCCGATCTTTACCGCGACCGGAAGTACCGTGGACCTTGCTGATCGTTTGCGATTGCGTGAGCTCGATGTCGCTGTCGTCGAACATCCTGCGCTGCTTGATGAAATTCAAGCCAGCCCAACAGTGCGGATTCCTCGTTGGTTCTTGTTGCCAAGTGAGCACCGTGCGGCGCGGGCGGCCGCGCCGCACATCCAGATGCTGAGCGGCCTATGCTTTGCCACCCCACCGCGGGCGCACAACCCACCAAGCCATGACCAGCTCATCGACAGATTGCGCGCGCGTGGCCTAGACCCAGCGATCATGGCAGCGCCGTCGCTTCGCGATGTCATCAGCGCCGTGCTGTCTGGACAGTGTTTCGGCCTTACTACCGGACAATCACCGAATCTTGCCGGCATCGCACGGCGCCGGATGATCCGCAAGGAATCTAGTCTGACGGTGCGCGTAGCAACAGCAGATGTGAATCGCTTCCAACGACCAGTCGACATCCTGGACCGAGTACTGCGGAGTGCAAATCGATGAACGAGGTCAGCCGCCAGATCCAGGCCGTGTTCACCGACGCCGGTTGCCGGGGCTGGCTGCAGGCGCGCCCGGTAAGCACAGTCGAGCCGGCGATCAACTTCCGTGCTGATGAACCGGTCCCCACAGCATCGATCTACAAGGTGCTGCTGCTGGCCGCGGTGGCTCGGTCATTCGATCGCGGCGAACTCGATCCCAGTGCACGAGTAACCATCAGGCCAACCGATTGCACTCCAGGACCAACTGGCTTCAGCACATTCATCGATCCGGTCACGGTCAGTTGGCGCGACCTGGCACGGTCGATGATCGTCTTATCGGACAACGCCGCCGCCGATATTCTGCTAGCCGCGGTCGGTCTGCCTCGGATGGACGAGATCATTGACGAACTCGGACTGGCGTCCACACGTGTGATCGGCGGCGCTGCCGCCCTATATGAGCAACTTATCCATGACATGGGTGCGCAGACACTCGACGAAGCGATCAGTGCCCTCGGCAACAGCGACACTGCGAACTCGCTGTCCATCTATGACCCTGATCAAACCAACGCCACCAGCGCGGCCGACAGCAATACAATCCTGGCCGCCATCTGGACTGACACCATTGCATCACCCCACGCGTGTAGCTACATGCGTGGGGTTCTGGCGCAGCAAGTCTGGCCTCACCGCATCAAATCGGGCTTCCCACAGCGTGAGATCAGCGTTGCCGGAAAGACTGGAACGATCGGCAAGATCCGTAGCGAAGTAGCTGTTATCAGCTTGCCCAACGAAACGCCCATTGCCGTATCAGTTTTCACTCACGCCGCACGATCCGAGCACTCCTTACCTGCGGTGGACCGTGCAATCGGCACCGCGGCCCGCATCGCAGTCACCGCTGTACGAACGGGAAGTTAGCCTGGGCTAGCGGTTTCGGAGCAACGCCACTGCCGGAGAGTCGAACTCGGTCTCTAAGCCGTGATTGCGAGGCATGGTTGTCACAGACCGCGTTGGTGTGCCGTGCCCGTTTTCGGACGTAGTTCGTGTAGGCGTCAACGGTGCGAGTATGGGTTGTGGCGGAACCGGAGGCACTCTGCCGGCCCCGCGTGGCGACGGCGAGCGTCGGTATCGGCGCGAGTGAGGAGCGCGCATTTTGGCCCCGCGCGAACTCCGCGGTGGCCAACAGCCATGATGTTGAGCATGTCGGCCAGCGCCGCAGGCCTCTGCGAATTCATCGACGCCTCCCCATCGCCATTTCATGTCTGCGCCACGGTGGCCGCACGACTGCTCGGCGCCGGTTACACCGAACTCAACGAAGCCGACCCCTGGCCGCCCCAGCCGGGCCGATACTTCACCGTCCGCGCCGGTTCACTGGTCGCCTGGAATGGAGACGCATCAGCCAGCGCATTCCGGATCGTCGGCGCGCACACCGACAGCCCCAACCTGCGGGTCAAGCAGCATCCGGATCGGCTGGTCGCCGGCTGGCAGGTGGTCGCACTGCAGCCCTATGGGGGAGCCTGGCTCAATTCCTGGCTGGATCGCGATCTAGGCGTCTGTGGACGGTTGTCGGTGCGCTCGGCGGGTAACGGCGCCGGGATCACCGACCGGCTCGTCCGGATCGACGATCCAATTCTGCGGGTGCCGCAGTTGGCCATCCATTTGGCCGAGGACCGTAAGTCGCTCACCTTGGATCCGCAGCGCCACGTCAACGCGGTATGGGGTGTTGGCGACAAAGCGGGGTCATTGATGGGGTACGTCGCCGAGCGCGCCGGAGTGGCCGCGGCCGACGTGTTGGCCGCCGACCTTATGACTCATGACCTGGCTCCGTCGACCGTGATGGGCGCCGCCGCCAACCTGCTCAGCGCACCTCGGCTGGATAACCAGGCCAGCTGCTACGCGGGCATGGAGGCGTTACTGGCAGCCGAGCCGCGCGGGTTCCTACCCGTGTTGGTGCTCTTCGACCATGAAGAGGTTGGTTCGGCCTCGGACCGTGGTGCGCAGTCAAACCTGCTGAGCACCGTCCTGGAACGTATTGTGCTCGCCGCCGGCGGCGGTCGGGACGACTACCTGCGGCGGCTGCCTGCGTCGCTGCTGGCTTCCGCCGACATGGCACACGCCACGCACCCCAATTACCCCGAGCGTCATGAGCCCAGCCATCTCATTGAGGTCAACGCGGGGCCGGTGCTCAAGGTGCACCCGAATCTGAGGTATGCCACCGACGGGCGCACGGCGGCGGCGTTCGAGTTGGCCTGCCACCAAGCCGGGGTCGGATTGCAACGCTACGAGCACCGGGCCGACCTGCCTTGTGGTTCGACGATCGGGCCGTTGGCTTCGGCTCGGACCGGTATTCCCACCGTCGATGTCGGTGCCGCCCAGCTTGCGATGCACTCGGCGCGGGAATTAATGGGTGCTCACGACGTGGCCGCGTACTCCGCAGCGCTGCAGGCGTTCCTTTCCGCTGAACTGGTCTAACGTTCGACGACCAACTACAGGCCAAAGAGCGTTCGGCAGCCGTCGAAACCCTCCACCTGCACTTCGACGCTGCGATGCCGCTGCCAATCGTCGCGGGTCAGCCGGAACCGAAGCTGTTCAGCCAGGGTCCCCTCGCGTGCCATGCGGTCCACGCCGTTGTCTTGGTAGCCGTTGCGACGCGAGACCGCGATCGAGGCTGGGTTATCGACGAACGACGCTGAGGTCGCGACCTGGGCGCCGAGCTCGGAAAACGCGAAATACAGTGCAGCTGCACGCATTTCGAAGCCATAGCCTTGGCCATGGTGGGGTAGTCCGAGCCACGATCCGGACCCTACTTCGCGAGTGATCGGGAAGTCCTTCGCGTTGAGGGCCTGGATACCGACCGCTTTCCCACCGATGACAACGGCAAGCGGCAGGGCCCAGCAATCTTGTTTGAATCCGGCCAGTTCCTGCCAAAGGTAGGAGAGTGTGTTGAACGGCACCTCCTCGCGAGGAGCTCGCGTCCAGGGGATCGAAAACGGCATCAGGTCAGGGTTGTGCACTCCCTCGAGAACGGTGTCGATCAGCTGGTCACACAGCTCTTCGGTAGGTAGCCGCAGCTGCAATCGCCGGGTGGTGATCCGCAGGTCGAACAGCGGCCAGTGACGAGACATCGCCCCATTATCTGGACCGCGCTGGGCAGTGTCATCTGGTTTTTGCTGCGGGTCTCGCGCGCGAGCCAAGGGGCGTGGGACTCTAGACTGGCTCCGTGACGAGCACGCGCACCCACGTGACTGACACCGTTGAACATGCCGCCGCCACCCCCGACCAGCCACAACCATTCCACGAGCTGGGCCTCAAAGACGACGAGTACCAGCGAGTTCGCGAAATTCTGGGCCGGCGGCCCACGGACACCGAGCTGGCGATGTATTCGGTGATGTGGAGTGAGCACTGTTCGTACAAGTCTTCCAAAGTCCACCTGCGCTACTTTGGTGAAACCACCACCGAGGAGATGCGTGCCGGAATGCTGGCCGGTATCGGCGAAAACGCCGGTGTGGTCGACATCGGTGATGGCTGGGCCGTCACCTTCAAGGTGGAATCGCATAACCACCCTTCCTACGTCGAGCCCTACCAGGGGGCCGCGACCGGCGTCGGCGGCATCGTGCGCGACATCATGGCGATGGGCGCGCGACCTGTCGCCGTGATGGACCAGCTTCGGTTCGGTGCTGCCGATGCGCCCGACACCCGCCGCGTGCTGGACGGCGTGGTCCGCGGCATCGGCGGCTACGGCAACTCACTGGGCTTGCCCAACATCGGCGGCGAGACCGTCTTCGACGCGTGCTACACCGGCAACCCGCTGGTGAATGCGTTGTGTGTCGGGGTATTGCGCCAGGAGGACCTGCATTTGGCGTTTGCCTCGGGTGCGGGTAACAAGATCATTCTGTTCGGCGCGCGCACCGGCCTGGACGGTATCGGCGGGGTCTCGGTGCTGGCGTCGGACACCTTCAGTGTTGATGGCGACGAAGACGCCGCTCGTAAGAAACTCCCGTCGGTTCAGGTGGGCGACCCCTTCATGGAGAAGGTGCTCATCGAGTGCTGTCTGGAGCTGTATGCGGGCGGGTTGGTGATCGGCATTCAGGATCTCGGAGGGGCCGGATTGTCTTGTGCTACTTCGGAGTTAGCATCAGCTGGGGACGGCGGAATGGTGATTCAACTCGACACCGTCCCGCTCCGGGCGAAGGATATGACGCCCGCCGAGGTGCTCTGCAGCGAGTCGCAGGAGCGCATGTGTGCGGTGGTGGCACCGGAGAACGTGGATGCCTTCCTGGCGGTCTGCCGCAAGTGGGAGGTGCTGGCCACGGTGATCGGTGAGGTCACCGACGGTGACCGGCTGCAGATCACCTGGCACGGCGAGACGGTCGTCGACGTGCCGCCGCGCACCGTGGCCCACGAAGGCCCGGTGTACCAGCGGCCCGTCACCCGCCCCGAATCACAGGACGCCTTGAACGCGGACTCATCGAAAGAATTGCCGCGACCGGTCACTGGAGCCGAGCTGTGTGCGACTTTGCTTGCGCTGCTGGGCAGTCCGCACCTGTGCAGCCGGGCTTTCATCACCGAGCAGTACGACCGGTACGTGCGCGGCAACACCGTCCTGGCCGAGCACGCCGACGGCGGTGTGCTGCGTATCGACGAGTCCACCGGTCGCGGTATCGCATTGTCGACCGACGCGTCGGGACGCTACACCCGGCTGGATCCCTACGCTGGTGCCCAACTGGCGCTGGCCGAGGCATACCGCAACGTGGCCGTCACCGGTGCCACCCCGGTCGCGGTGACTAACTGCCTTAACTTCGGTTCACCCGAAGATCCCGGGGTGATGTGGCAGTTCGCACAGGCCGTGCGGGGGCTGGCCGATGGCTGTGCGGCCCTAGGGATTCCGGTGACCGGTGGCAACGTCAGCTTTTACAACCAGACCGGGTCGGCGGCGATCTTGCCCACACCGGTGGTCGGGGTGCTCGGCGTGCTGGATGACGTGAGCCGGCGCATCCCGACCGGGCTTGGTGTTGAACCGGGGGAGACCCTGATGCTGTTGGGCGAGACCCGCGACGAGTTCGACGGGTCGGTCTGGGCGCAAGTGACCGCCGACCATCTGGGTGGGTTGCCGCCGATGGTGGACCTGGCGCGCGAGAAGCTGCTGGCCGAGGTGCTGAGTTCGGCGTCGCGCGATGGGCTGGTATCGGCGGCGCACGACCTGTCCGAAGGCGGCCTTGCTCAGGCCATCGTGGAATCGGCGTTGGCGGGTGAAACCGGTTGCCGCATTGTGCTTCCCGAAGATTTTCAATCAGGCACAGGTCCGTTCACATTTCTCTTTTCTGAATCAGCGGGCCGGGTGCTGGTGGCTGTACCACGCACCGAGGAGAGCCGGTTTCGGTCGATGTGCGAGGCGCGGGGTTTGCCAGCCATTCGTATCGGCGTCGTCGATCAGGGTTCGGACTCGATCGAGGTTCAGGGTCAATTCACCGTGTCCCTGGCCGAACTGCGTGCGACGTCCGAGGCGGTGCTGCCGCGATTCTTCGGATAGGTGGGCCTCGGAAATCGAGGCTAGCGTGGCGGAGCGGCTCACAAGTGCACGTCGTTGCTCGTCGGAGCGGCTACACTGAATGTTTCGTTTGTGTAAAGCCAATTGATCATGGAAGGGGTTGGCACCTCCGGTGCACAGACTTAGGGCCGCGGAGCATCCGCGGCCGGATTACGTCCTTTTGCACATCAGCGACACACATCTCGTTTCGGACGGCGCGCTCTACGGGGCGGTCGACGCCGACGGCCGGCTCGGCGAGTTGCTCGAGCAGCTGAAGCGCTCCCGACTGCGTCCCGACGCAATCATCTTTACCGGCGATTTGGCCGATCAGGGCGAGCCGGAAGCATACCGAAAGCTCCGAGGCCTGGTTGAGCCGTTCGCGGCCGAGCTGGATGCCGAACTCTTCTGGGTGATGGGCAACCATGACAATCGGGCCGCATTACGCACGTTGTTGCTGGACGAGGCGCCCTCCATGGCACCGCTGGACCGCGTGCGCAGAGTCGACGGACTCCGGGTCATCACGTTGGATACCTCGGTGCCGGGCCAGCATTACGGCGAAATCAGTGCATCACAATTAGATTGGCTTGCCGACGAGTTGGCAATCCCGGCCCCGGACGGCACCATCTTGGCGTTACACCATCCGCCGATTCCAAGTGTCTTAGACATGGCCGTCACGGTGGAACTACGCGACCAAGCTTCGCTGGGGCGGGTGCTCAAGGGTAGCGATGTTCGTGCCATTTTGGCCGGGCACCTGCACTACTCGACGAATGCCACCTTCGTCGGAATTCCAGTGTCAGTCGCCTCGGCCACGTGCTACACCCAAGATCTAACAGTTGTCGCCGGGGGAACGCGCGGTCGAGACGGCGCCCAGGGTTGCAACCTTGTGCACGTCTACCAAGACACTGTGGTGCACTCGGTGATTCCACTTGGCACCGGAAACACTGTGGGTACCTTTGTCTCTCCCGCGCAGGCGCGACGCAATATCGCCGAAAGCGGTCTGTTTATCGAGCCGTCTGGGCGGGATTCGCTGTTTGCCCATCCACCAATGGTGCTGACACCGTCGGTGACGCAAAGTCCCGGCGATTGACGTCGGTCGCGACCTTTTCCCAGGGCGCCGGTATTGGAAAGTAGCGTTCCAGGAAACTGACGACCCGTTCGGCACGCTCGGTCGCGGAGACTTCGGGGAAACTACCGTCGTTGAGGCAGAAAAAGTCGTAGTTGCGATGCTTCCGCAACTCGGGAAGTAAGTCGAGGCCTGCATACGAGGTGGTATCCACGTACAGGACTTTGGCTTTTTCTTGTTGGACGGCGCGTCCAGTCATCAGCGCGTAGTAGTGGTAGAGCGAATTGGTAACCGAGATATCGGTGCCGGACCGGAACGCACTTGCCTGGGTCCGAGCGAATTCGTCCGGGAATTCGCGTTCCATCTCGATCAGCACGCTCTTGCGCAGCGGGACCGCGGTGTGTTCCAGATGACGCGTGATCAGTTGGCCGAATCGCTGTAAGAGGAGCTGGCGGTTAACCCGGGCCGCATTCTCAAAGCCACTGCGCGTTGGATCGTTAGTACCTAATCCGATACGGGTCTTGGCTTCGATGAACCTGGTCACTCCACCCGGGGAGAAGAACATGCTTGCTTTAAGCGGGCGACCGAAAAACATGTCGTCATTGGAGTACAGGAAATGCTCGCTGAGGTCGGGGATGCGATGCAGTTGGCTTTCCACGGCGTGCGAGTTGTAGGTAGGCAACGCCGACCTATCCGAAAAGTGGTCCTCCGCGGGGACAATTGTGATCATTGGGTGATCGGCTAACCATGCCGGCGGGGCTGAATCCGTCGCGATGAAGATGCGCCGGATCCACGGAGCAAACATGTTCACCGACCGCAGGGCATATTTCAACTCGTCGATCTGTCGAATCCGCGCGTCGGCGTCGTCGCCTTCTCCCACTACGTGGTGCGACATTTGGGCCGCCCGACGTGCCCGAAATTCTGGATCGCTACCGTCGACCCACGAGAACACCAGATCGATGTCAAACCTGACGTCACTTGCGTGCGGGGTGAACATCCCCTCAATGGTCTGCCACTTGTACCCGTAGAGCTTGACGGTGGCCGGTGTTATTTCTTTGCGTGGCAGCACCTTGCGGGTCAGGGAGTTTTCCAACGGGCAGCGGATCAGGGTCTCCTCGAAGGCCCAGAACTGGAGTTCGACACTGAACCTCGGACCGAACCGAAATCCTCCCGGCGCAATCCGTCGTCGATACAACCGTACGATACGTGGATCGATCGACTGCGATAACTGACCCTTGGCCACCAACACGGGAGAAACTCGGCGCTCATCAATTGTCTTGGCGTACATAGGTTCGCTGGCGCACGCGGTGACGAGCGCGCGTTCGACCGCGGGGCGCAGCTCGATGTTGACGGCAAGAACCGGCCGGTTTTTGTGGTTGCGGATAAGTAGGAAAGGAATGTCGGCACGGTGCAACGCCTTTCGCAGAAAGATCAGATCTTCGATCTGTGCTTCGTGCGGGGTCAAACTGGACTCGAGGCGGGCAACCTTTCCCTGCCGGGTAACTATGATGGGATCGAGGGTGCGTCGCACGGGCCGATCGTCTTCGCGCGACACAATCTTGCTCATCGAACACCGCCTAATGAAATAGCCTGACCACGGCACCGGGGGGATCTCGCAGACCATGGTGCCGGTTGGTCGACACCTCTTGCAAGACAGCAGATTTAGTAGCCTGCAGTTACCTGCGAGCAACCTTTCGGTCGCAACTGTGCCATATCAAATTCAGTTCCGAGCGCGAGAATTCTCGCTTCACTACACCCAGTCTAGCTGGTCGGGGACGACGCCGCCGAGTCGCCGTAGCCGGCGGCCCCAGCATACAAATTTCTCACGGGTTGATGGTGTTGTCACCCAATTGGCGGCCCCACACGTATTCGACCGCAACCGGTGAACCGGGCTCGAAGTGGTTGTACGGGGCCAAACTCATGCCGATGTCCGCCACGAGCAGTGGAGCCGGCCAGAGTTCTCGGGTGATTGCTTGCCAACAGCCCGGTTTGCCGCCGGGGCCACCCTTGGCGCTGGTCCGGGGCAGGTTCTCCGGATAGATGTATGGGTTGGGTGCTCCGGCAATGGCGCCCGAAGCGTGGGCCCCCAGCGCGTAGCCATTATCGCCGAGCGCGTTGTGGAGCTTGGGTGCGACTTCGTTGAAGTTGCGGATGGTGCAGAAGATCTCGGGGCTGTACTCGTCGAGCAACTGGCTGGAGGTGACCAGATCGGCGGCGCCACGTGCCAGGTATGGCCCGCCCCGTCCGAATGCCTCCCCGCCCACGTTGCCGAACCCGACCGCCGCCAACAGCGCGTCATCCAGATTGCGTTGCTGCTGATTGATGGTGCGCGCCGTGGTCACCGCATGGCTGAGGGCATCCCACAAGTCCGGCGCGGCGTTGGCGTAAATGTCACCCAGCTCCGCCAGCCGCTGGTTGTCAGCCCGGATTTTGGGCAGCCGGGGGTTCACGTCATCAAGGAGCACGTTGCCGTCGATGAGCGCGGCACCGATCTTGTCGCCCAACCTGCTCAGCGCCTCGGCGGCCGCGCTCAGTGTCAGGTTCAGCTTGACCGGATCAACCTTCTCCATGATCGCTGTCAACGTTTCGAATAACGTATTGGTCTCCGTGGTGGTCGACGTCGCGTCAATCACCTGGGATGGCGTGATGGGTGGCAGCGGCGCGGCCTGCGGCGACGTGAACGACACGTACTTACCACCGAACACGGTGGCCGCCTTGATATTGACCACGACGTTGCCTGGAATCAGCCCGAGGTACTTGGGATCCACCTCCAGCACGAATTTGGCCGCCGGGTTGCCGTCGGGTTGGATCTCGGAGATGCTGGCCACCCGGCCGATCTCTACCCCGTTGTAGGTGACCTTCGAACCGGGAGCTATCACCAAACCCGCCCGCGAAGCCACCACTGTCAACTTCGTCTTCGGGGTTAGGTCCCCGCGAAACTGCACATACACGCCCAGGCCGATCAGCGTCATCACCATCAGCGATACCAGGCCGATGGCCTTGTACGGTGGCCGCGCCCCCCAACGACGACGCTCCATGATTCTGAGACCCTAGGCTATGGCCGCCCGTGATAGAGCCGATCCGGCAAAGACTCGGCAAGCCGTCCTTGCCATCGCGGACTGGCTGGAGGACAAAACCCGGCCGGCGCCCGACCGGGACGTTGTGGCTACGGCGGTTCGGCTCACTGCGCGCACCCTGGCGACGTTGGCGCCCGGTGCCAGCGTCGAGGTCCGGATCCCGCCGTACGTGGCGGTGCAGTGTGTTTCTGGGCCCAGCCACACCCGCGGAACGCCACCCAACGTCGTCGAGACCGATCCGCGGACGTGGCTGCTGGTTGCTACCGGGCTGATGCAGCTAGCGGAGGCGGCGGCGACCGGTGCGCTGCACATGTCCGGCTCGCGTGCTCATGACATCGAGGCGTGGCTGCCATTAGTTAATCTCAGCTGTACGTAGTTGGCTGAACTGTGTGTTTAGCTGTCGGGGTAGCTGCCCGGCACCTGACACGCGCCACAGATTCGTCGACCGGGCCGCGCTGGCCGTAGACTCCGTTACGTCACCAACTGCGCCCCAGGGAGCCGCCAAATCGTGACCGTCCAGCAACCCGAGCAGGACTTCAACTCGCCCCGCGAAGAGTGCGGTGTATTCGGGGTTTGGGCCCCGGGTGAACAAGTTGCCAAACTCACCTATTTCGGCCTCTACGCGTTGCAGCATCGCGGCCAGGAAGCTGCGGGGATCGCTGTCGCTGATGGGTCGCAGGTGCTGGTCTTCAAAGACCTTGGCTTAGTTAGCCAGGTCTTCGATGAGCAGACGTTGGCGGCGATGGAGGGCCACGTTGCCATCGGGCACTGTCGCTACTCCACCACCGGCGACACCACCTGGGAGAACGCCCAGCCTGTCTTCCGCAACACCGCTGCCGGCACCGGGGTTGCGTTGGGGCACAACGGAAACCTGGTCAACACCGCCGAGCTTGCCGCACGCGCCCGCGACGCGGGGTTGATCGCAAAACGTTGCCCGGCCCCAGCGACAACGGACTCCGACATCCTGGGCGCGCTGCTAGCCCACGGTGCGGCCGACTCGACCCTGGAACAGGCCGCACTGGAGCTGCTGCCGACCGTGCGGGGCGCGTTCTGCCTGACATTCATGGACGAAAACACCCTCTATGCCTGCCGGGACCCGTATGGGGTACGGCCGCTGTCGCTCGGACGACTGGATCGCGGCTGGGTGGTGGCCTCTGAAACGGCCGCGCTCGACATCGTCGGCGCCTCGTTTGTCCGCGACATCGAACCGGGTGAGCTGCTGGCGATCGACGCCGACGGGGTGCGGTCCACTCGTTTCGCCAACCCCACGCCCAAGGGTTGCGTCTTCGAATACGTCTACCTGGCGCGGCCCGACAGCACGCTGGCCGGCCGGTCGGTGCACGGCACCCGGGTGGAGATCGGCCGTCGACTCGCCCGCGAATGCCCGGTCGAGGCCGACCTGGTGATCGGTGTGCCGGAATCAGGCACCCCCGCCGCGGTGGGATACGCGCAGGAGTCCGGCATCCCTTACGGGCAGGGTCTGATGAAGAACGCATACGTCGGACGCACCTTCATCCAGCCGTCGCAAACTATCCGCCAACTCGGTATCCGGTTGAAGCTCAATCCGCTCAAAGAGGTGATCCGCGGCAAGCGGCTGATTGTTGTCGATGACTCGATTGTGCGGGGGAACACCCAGCGCGCGCTGGTGCGGATGCTGCGCGAGGCCGGTGCCGTCGAGCTGCACGTGCGTATCGCTTCACCGCCGGTGAAGTGGCCCTGCTTCTACGGCATCGACTTCCCATCGCCGGCCGAGTTGATCGCTAACGTCGTCGAAGACGAGGAGGAGATGCTCGAGGCGGTACGGCATGGCATCGGCGCCGACACGCTGGGCTACATCTCGCTGCCGGGCATGATTGCGGCTTCCGAGCAGCCTGCTTCGCGGTTGTGTTCCGCCTGCTTCGATGGCAGGTACCCGATCGAGCTGCCCAGTGAAACCGCGTTGGGCAAAAACGTCATCGAGCACATGCTTGCCAACGCGGCGCGTGGAGCCGGGCTAGACGATCTGGTTGCCCAGGAAGTACCAGAAGTCCAGTCGGCGCGGACGAAAATTGCGCTTGGAACTGACCAGACGTAAGAGCCTTCAGCACGTGGCGCTTGGTGGGCAAACCGTCCAGGTGCAGTACCTGATTCCGGCGGTGCGCGACGCCCGGTAGCCTTTATCGCGATGACGGATCCCGGAAATAGCCCCGGAAGCCAGCCGGGCAGTCACGGAATCACCTATGCGTCGGCAGGGGTGGACATTGAAGCCGGTGACCGCGCGGTCGAGTTGTTCAAGCCGATGGCCGTTAAGGCCACCAGGCCCGAGGTGCGCGGCGGACTAGGCGGATTCGCTGGATTGTTCGCTCTGCGGGGCGGCTACCGCGAACCGGTGCTGGCGGCCTCCACCGACGGTGTTGGTACCAAGCTGGCAGTCGCTCAGGCGATGGACAAGCACGACACCGTTGGCCTCGACCTGGTGGCGATGGTGGTCGACGACCTGGTGGTCTGCGGCGCCGAGCCGCTGTTGCTGCAGGACTACATTGCCGTCGGCCGAACGGTGCCAGAACGACTGAGCGCGATCGTCGGCGGTATCGCCGAGGGGTGCATGCTCGCGGGCTGTGCGCTGTTGGGTGGCGAGACCGCCGAACACCCCGGTCTGATGGAAGCCGACCACTACGACATCTCGGCGACCGGTGTCGGTGTTGTAGAGGCCGACGACATTCTGGGGCCAGACCGTGTCAAACCCGGTGACGTAATCATCGCGCTGGGGTCTTCGGGTCTGCATTCCAACGGATACTCGCTGGCCCGCGCGGTCCTACTGGAGATCGATCGGATGAACCTGGCCGGTTATGTGGAGGAGTTCGGTCGCACCCTGGGTGAGGAGCTATTGGAGCCCACCCGCATCTACGCCAAAGACTGTCTGGCATTGGCCGCCGAAACCCATGTCCGCACGTTCTGCCACGTCACCGGCGGCGGGCTGGCCGGCAATCTGCAACGCGTCATCCCGCACGGGCTGGTCGCCGAAGTCGACCGCGGCACGTGGACACCCGCACCGGTCTTCGCCATGATCGCTCAGCGTGGACGGGTCGCGCGTGAGGAGATGGAAAAGACATTCAACATGGGCGTCGGCATGATCGCCGTGGTCGCGCCTGAAGACACCGACCGTGCCTTGGCCATACTGACCGCACGGCACTTGGACTGCTGGGTACTGGGAACCGTCTGCAAAGGTGGCAAAGAAGGCCCGCGGGCAAAACTGGTCGGGCAACACCCGAGATTCTAAGGAACTACGCCTAACTCGAACTAACAACGTGCCGATGCGGAATGCATCGGCACGACGGAGTTGGAAGTTCTAGCAGCGGGTCACTACTCAATAAAGCTCGCTCAATAAGGCTAGCGGCGCCAGGCGTCCTCGTCGTCCCATGACTCGTCACTCAACCGGTCGTCTCCGTCCAGTCGGCCGGGGTCGACGGCACCCGTCCCTGATAGCTCGCGCTGAAGCCGCTGGAAGTCGGTCTGCGGGGAGCTGTATTTAAGTTCTCGAGCAACCTTGGTCTGCTTTGCCTTAGCACGGCCGCGGCCCATGGGGGAACCCCCTCGCGAAATAACGGAGCGGCCTAACGAGTAGGCGGCTCCGATCTCTTAGTGTCGTTATTGTCCTGCCGACAGCTTACCGTGCCGTGCGGCAGCGCGTCGGCCCCCCTCCCCGCTGTGGCGGACGCCTCAACTGTAGTCCTTGGCTCACCGCCCGCGTAACCGCTCGACGGCCAGTCGTCCCGCGCCTACCTCGTCGGCGGCTGGCAGCGAGTCGGCGTCGATCACCGCCGCGACCGACCCGCCTTCCGCGTCTTCCGGTCCGATAACCAGTTCGGTGTCGGCCGGCAGCCCGCGCTTCAGCAGCGCCAGCGCCACCGGGCCCAGGTCCACATGCTCGACGACGGTTCCGAGGCGTCCGACGGCGCGACCGCTGGCCAGCACCGCATCGCCCGTCGAGGGCCGTTCCACCGAGCCGTCCAGATGCAACAACACCAGCATCCGAGGCGGTTTACCCAAGTTGTGCACCCGTGCGACGGTCTCTTGGCCGCGATAGCAGCCTTTGTCCAGATGGACGGCACCTTCGCCGGGACCACCGATCCAACCCACTTCGTGCGGGATGGTGCGCTGATCGGTGTCGACGCCGAGCCGCGGGCGCAGTGCTGCCACGCGGTGGGCTTCATAGGCCCACACCCCGGCCTGCCGGACGCCCGCTCCCGCCAGCCGGCGCTGCCAGTCGGCCGACTCACGTCGCGGTACCAGCAGGTCCAGTTCGATGTGGTCGGCAGCGGTGCCGCGCATCCGGCGCACGAAGCCCCCGCCAGCCAGCGGAACCGCCGTCGGCTCGGCGGGCAGCGCATCCAGGTGAAGCGCATCGAGCACCGCCTGCTCCGTCAGTCGCGGACCCAGCAGCGACAGCACGGCCATCTCGGCGCTGCCCGGGGTTACCTCGGACCAGAACACCATCTTGCGCAGGTACTCCAGCAGTGGCTCACCCCGCCAGGGTTCGGTATCGAGATAAGTGGTGCCCGCCAGCTCGGTCTGGATCCAGTGGTCCTCAACCCGGCCTTGGCCGTCAAGGCTGAGATTCTGCGTGCTGGCACCGTCGGGGAGTTCGCTGACATGTTGGGTGGAGATGTTGTGCAGCCACGTCTGCCGGTCGCTACCGGTCAACGTGAGTACCGCTCGGTGTGAGCGGTCTATCAGCACAGCATCGGTTTCGGCCGCCCGCTGTTCGCCCAGCGGATCGCCGAAGTGCCAGATCGCGCCCGCGTCGGGTCCGAGATCGGGTGCAGGGACTGCAGTCACGTGCGCCGCTCCTCCTCATCGCTTCGCTTTGCATCGTCGCCGGCGCGGTTCACACGTCAACTCTACGGACCGGCCGGCGAGCGTGAAGCCAGCCGCACATTGGTCGACGAACGTGCGTCCAGCCGCGCGTTCGCGGCGCGGGCCATTTAGGCTCCTTTTTCATGTCGGGTGTGATCGTCACGTTGGACGGCCAGATCCATACGCCGGGGACGCCGCTGTTGCACGCCGACGACCTCGCCGCCGTTCGCGGTGACGGCGTCTTTGAGACGCTGCTGGTCCGCGACGGCAGGGCCTGTCTGGTCGAGCCGCATCTGCAGCGGCTCACCCAGTCGGCGCAATTAATGGATCTACCCGAGCCGGACCTGCCGCGCTGGCGGCATGCGATCGACGTGGCCGCACAACGATGGACCGCGACTACCGCTGACGAAGGCGCGCTGCGGTTGATCTACAGCCGTGGCCGGGAGACCGGCTCAGCGCCGACGACCTACGTGATGGTTAACCCTCTCCCCAGCCGGGTGGCGTCGGTGCGGCGCGATGGGTTAGCGGCCGTCACGTTGGACCGCGGGCTGCCTGCCACCGGTGCCGGCGCCACGCCTTGGCTGCTGGCCAGCGCCAAAACACTGTCGTACGCAGTGAACATGGCTGCCCTGCGGCACGCCGCCCGGCAGGACGCCGGTGACGTTATTTTCGTTAGCTCGGACGGCTACATCCTGGAAGGCCCGCGCTCGACGGTGGTGATCGCCACGAATTCCGAAGGCGGGACGGACGATAACCTCTGCCTGCTGACGCCGCCGCCGTGGTATCCGATCCTGCGTGGTACCACCCAACAGGCCCTCTTCGAGGTGGCCCGCGCCAAGGGGTACGACTGTGACTACCGAGCGTTGCGGATCGCCGACCTCCATGGGGCACAGGGGATCTGGTTGATATCAAGTATGACCTTGGCCGCCCGCGTGCACACCCTTGACGGCCGACGACTGCTTCGCTCCCCAATGGCTGCAGCATTCGTCGAACTCGTCGATGCCGCCATCGTCAGCGACCGCTGAGGCGGTCAAATTCTGTTGTGGGCAGACCGGAGTGCGGGTACGGTCGGCCGTACACAAGGAAGGAGGTGGTCCGCGAAATTGATTGCTTCATGGACATGTGAGGTGGCTGCGCGCTAGCTGCATTGGCTTCCGAAGAGCTGGCGTCAACGCGCTGGCGAATTCCCCGCAGTCACCCGGCCCCCGAGCTTCCGGTCTTGTCCAACCAGGCGCATGCTCGGGGGCCGCTCCATGTCATGGATCCGTTGCGCGCGGGCGGGGCCGCGCTATTGCCTGACGTTGGCGGCCATCTTTTGGACGATCTGGCTGCCTTGGTCGGCGACATTCACAGCGCACGCCTCGACGTCGAAGACAACGTCGGACACCGCGCTCAGCACGCGTTGGCAGGAGGGCCGACTGGGATCGCCGGGCATGCGAACCTGAGTAATCGTGGGGGGAGTCCCCGTGAGGTCACCGAACGTCCAGTGAAATTCTCGGCCCTGTTCGGTGGTTAGCGTCACGGCTTGGCCGGCGCACGTCTTCCATTGCTCAGCTTGCTTCGCCACGAACGCCTTGGCCTTTTCGGCGTTCGAAAAGCCAACCGCGGCCTCGTAGACCCGGAGGGTGTTGTCCGCCGCGTGCAACTGCTGGCCGCGCACACCTTTGTCGCCGCTGCCCGCATAGATCGGGTCTTGGATGGGTTCGAACGCGCCGAGGCAGTCCAGGTTTGACAAAGTCCCGGCGGGCGCGCGCAGCTGCTGGGTCTGGTTGGCGATTTCCATGGATGCGACGCCCATAATGGCGGCGACGTCGTTTGGCGGAAGAAGAATCGATTCCAGGCGACCGGGAGCTACCGGTGCCGCCGGTGCGGAATGTGCGCTGGCCGACGTCGACGGCTTCTTGGGGGACGATCCTTGAGTGACGAACACAACCGCCACCACGATCGCAACAACGGCGGCTAGGACGGCCCCTCCGATAATCAACAACCGCTTGTTGGACGCGGTACCGCTGGCACCGGCAGCCGGCGCGTGAGGCGCCGACGGCACCGGGCCGCTAACATGCTGCGACCTGCCTCCGGGTTGGGTAGGGCCCTCGTCGGCAGTCTTTGCTGGCTGCGGTTGCGCCTTGGCATCGGCCGTTTCGGCTGACTCGATGGACGCCAACACTTGGTCGATCTCGTTTCGGGTGCGATAGGTCACGTCGTGTCGGAGGCGCAGCATGCGCAGGAGTTGACCGATATCGCTTCGGGCGCTGGGGTCGTCGCCGTCCTCAGCAAGTCCGGCCTTGAGTTCGACCAGCAGTTGAATCTGCTGCTGGGGGCTGAGTTCTTTTTCCGCCAGGGTGTTGCCCAACCGCGTGATATAGCCAAAAGGCACCGGCGGCTCGTCGGGCAGCGGGTCCGGTAACGGCACCGGGGTGGCACGCAGCGCGTGCACCGCGGTCACCAATTGAATGCCGGCGTCAACGGTGGGGTTCGTGTAGTCGATGATCTGCAACGTGGCAAGGGGATTCACGCGCATGCTGTCGACCGCACCGATCCGAACGGGAAGGATTGGCCGCTTCAAAGCCTGCGCATAGCGCAACTCAGCCTGACTGGGCTTGGACTGTAGCCAGTTACTTGACAGTGCGACGATGAACACGTCGCACGACCGGATCTGCTCGAGGATCTTGCTCCACCAGGCGTCGCCACCGCCCAGCTCCTGGTCGAACCAAACCTGTTGTTGGCCCCGCCGAAGTGCGGTCGTGAGGGCGTCCACCGTTAGCCTGTCCTGGCTCGAGTAGCTGATAAACAGCGCCATAGCACTCTCCTCAACAAGGCACAGCAAGCAAACACGGCGAATCCGTGATGCGACGCTAGCGCATGCTACTACGCACAGTAAACGGCTCCAGCCATAGCCAGGCCCGATTCCGCGAACAGGTCATCGGCTAAATCACAGAGTTGGATCCCTTACCCCTCAAGGTGTTTAGCTTGTGGCTGGAATTCGACGTAGCGACGTGCGAACTCGTCACCGGGAACCGGCCATTGTTCGCCGTTGGATCCCCGCACCACCCAGTCTCCGTCCGCAGCGGTAGTTGGGCCCTCTAGGGTGTTGACGGTCTCGCCGGCCTGCGCCGGACGGGCTTGAACTCGTCCCTTCCGGCGCCACTGGCCGTCGCCGGTCTCCTCATAGGTGTCGCGGAAGATGTCGTCGCGCACCGACCACATCTTTCCGTCGGACTGGACCGCCCAGTCTCCGGCGTCGGCCCGCATCGTGTGTCCGGAGTCCGATCGCCAGGTCCACGGTGTCTGCCGCTGCTCGGCGGTGACCGTCCCGACGCGAGTGAACGATTGCCACAGCGGACGGGACCGAAAGCCGAGCTGGCGCAGGCTCCACAGGGTGGCCGCCAAACTGCGCACCGCGGCCTCGACAAGATCCGGCTTGCTTTCGACCACGGACCAGTCGACCAGCTTGTCATGGATCCGGCGGGCATCGTCGCGGATCGGACCATACTTCCAGCCGTTGCGCCGGTAGTAGCGACACCAGTCCTCGTGTTCGGCGCGCGCCATGCTCATCGCGGAGTAGTGGTCAAAGCCCATGAGAGCAAGCTGTTCTAGTGGCGGCGATCCGGCCATGTCGCGCCCGGACAGCTGTGCCGGCGGGCTGCCCCAGGTGTTCCAGGTGTGGCCGGCGATCTGTTCGACCATCCACAAGGCATTGCGCACCTGGCGCCGGTTGGATCCCCGGTAGAACTCATCGAGCTCAGCCCATGGCACGGCCGCCGGGCCACGCGGCCAACTGGGGTCAATCGTCGACACATAGCGTTCGTGGATCAGCCTCGCCGCGCGCTCCCACGCATCCTGGACCTGACCCTCGCGGGTGTCCAGCACCAGGGAGTAGGACTGCAGCATGCCGACGACTTGGATCGAGTCATCGGCGATGCTGGTGTTGAGGTCCGAGGTGTAGACGGGCATGTCGGGGAAACGCGCGGCCAGCCTGGTGCCCGTCGTCGCCGCATGGGCGTCCACCAAGATCACCGCGCTGGTTGCCGGATCGGCGTCACCGATCAGCTTCAGCAGGGTCGGTATCGTCGGAGCTTCCGCTACCGCGTCGATGGCCGGTCCCGTTGATATGAACCCGGTTTGCTGACGGTGAAACTCGTGATCGCGCAAGTACTCCTCAGCGTCTCTTTCGACGAGGGTCAGCGCCGGCAGCGGCACGGAGCCCGGAGGGGTGTAGAAGTCGCGTTCCAGGGCGCGTTGGGTCAGATCCGCGCACAACGCTAGGGTCAATTGCGAAGTGCCGCAGATGAATACACGTTTTGTTCGGCCCGTCGCGATGATGCCGTCGAGTAGCCTGCCGGCGGTCACCTCGTACTTGCCCACCACATCGGCGGCCCACCGGGTGTCGGATCCGCCGAACTGCTGGGCGCGCCAGGCCTGGGCCAACCAGGGGTCGTCCATGCGCACGATAAGGGGCAACCGCTGCTTGTGGGCGACCTCGGAGAGTCGACGACTGATGAGGTCCAGCCACAGCAGGTTGGTTGCGGGATCGGCCGACATCAGATAGAGGCGAGACAGGTGTCGCCAAAGCCGTAGCGACACCAGGGCGGATGGTGCATTGAAATCCACCAAGACCACCCGGGCGCCCTGGCGGCGGGCCTGTTGTACCCGGTTGTCGCTGGTGCCGGTGATGACGACCAGGGTGCCGCGCCGGTCCAGCGTTTGGGCGACCCCGCTGATCATCGATTGCGTGTCGTCGTCGACACCGACAATCGCGGTCACAGAATCGGCGAGGTTGGCTCGGAGCCGATCCACCTGGGACCGGAACACGCCGACCACCACACCACCCAAGCCGGTGAAGATCGCCGACAGAGCCGCTATTCGTGCTACTTCTAGGCCGGCTGGGGTGGGATACGGGCAGGTGCGCCCGCTCACGGAAAAGTCGCCGGTGCCGCCTTTGACCAACTGGGCTGTCGCCATCAGCGGGGTGAAGAAGGCGGGATGATTGGCGTCGTGGCATCCCCAGTAGGAGGTGAGGCCCAGAACCGCGCTCATCGCGATCAGCACGGCGATCACGGTGAACGACATGCCTACTACCCGGTGGCTGCTATCCGATCGGAAGGTCAGCACACACGCCGCGATCAGCACGGTCACCACGATCCCGATCGTCGGCATCGATCCCGGCCGGCCGAACCACCCGAGCCAGGTCGGTAGTGCGTCGATGATGGCGGGTTGCGCCGCCACCACGGCCAGATAGCCGATCAGTAGCAGGCCAACCGCGGATACGACCCTGCGCGTCACGGGCGAGGTTGTTCTGGTGCGACGCATCCGGCCGACCTCCTTCCTGGGATATCGGCTGTTCAGACGTCGAACAGTACACACAGAATGATCGTTCGAAGGTGTCTTTTTAGGCCCACGCCGCTATCCGGCGAATCGGGACAGTCTCGCCGATAGATGTGGCACCAGTCCCCCGTCGGCGTCTACTCGTTCTTCGACGTAGGCGAGGTCGCCGCCTTCGACGATGCCGTAAAGCCGTTTGGCGCCGCCGACGAGCACGCCGGATTTACTGCAAGCCAGGGCATCGGTGACCAACTCCCACGATGACGCGTTGCGTGGCCGCCCGTAAAACAATTCGACGTAACCAGCCGAGTGGGCTAACAGCAATTCGATCGCCTGGGATTCGGTCGGATCGTATGGATCGCTGACGAAACGCCAGAAACCCGTCTCACGTAAGCCAGCTTCCTGATACTCGCCGGCGTCGTTGAGCCGCCACGACCGGGCTTCCCAATTCAGGTAATCACCACCGTCGTGCGAGACCACAATCTGCTGGCCGAAGCGGTAGTCGCCGTTGGGTCCGCGGCCCTCGCCTTCGCCGCGCCACACGCCGACCAGCGGCAGCAGTGCCAGCAAAGCGTCATTGAGGTTAGCGCCTTCGCGCAGATTCGCGGTGTCGGAGGGGATCGGCAAATCATCGAAAGCTGGGATATTTCGGGCTGCGCTCACCGTCGATCGCTCGGCAGCGTGAAACATCCCAGCAGCCGCACGTTCACCGGAGTCCGCGGGATCGCCCGGTCCGTCACGGACCTCGTCGGAGGTCACGTGCGCCGCTCTTCCCCGTCGCTGCGCTCTGTATCGTCGCCGGCGGGCTTCACGACTCGTCAGTGATCAGCCGGTACAGCGTATAAAGGGCAAACCACGAGATGACCACCACGGCCACGACCAGCATGATCTCGAAGAAGAGCACCACGGGGACGAGTCTATTCGTCTTATTGGTCGGTGGTGGCTTCCGGGGCAGGTCTGTCAGGCCGGTCAGGCGATCTTGACGTTGACCTCGTGGATGCCCGCACCCGACGGCGACACCACGGCGTCGCCATTACCGACTGAAGACAGCGCGCGCAGCGTCCAGGATCCCGGCGCGGCGAAAAACCGGAAGTCACCGGTGGCCGAGGCGACCACCTCGGCTGTGAACTCGTTGGACGAGTCCAGCAGACGAACGAA
This sequence comes from Mycobacterium haemophilum DSM 44634, assembly GCF_000340435.2. Taxonomy (NCBI): domain Bacteria; kingdom Bacillati; phylum Actinomycetota; class Actinomycetes; order Mycobacteriales; family Mycobacteriaceae; genus Mycobacterium; species Mycobacterium haemophilum. Next base: position 3,600,033 of record NZ_CP011883.2, on the reverse strand, counting down.
CGCGCCACCTACGGCTTGGCCTTCGCGGTCAACCACGCGACCGGTGATCACCGTTTCCTTCTCGAGGTCGACGCTGGCGGGCAACGTCAGTCCTTGTTTCGGCCCAGAGCACATATCAGCTTCCCAACTCGATCGGGGCGCCCACCAGGGAGCCGTATTCCGTCCAACTGCCGTCGTAGTTCTTGACGTTCTGATGTCCGAGCAACTCGCGCAGCACAAACCAGGTGTGGGATGACCGCTCACCGATCCGGCAGTAGGCGATCGTCTCCTTCGACCCCTCCAGGCCGGCGTTGGCGTACAGCGTGGCCAACTCCTCGTCGGATTTGAAGGTGCCATCCTCATTGGCGGCCTTGCTCCACGGTACGTTGATCGCGCCTGGGATGTGGCCGGGTCGCTGGCTCTGCTCCTGGGGCAGGTGGGCAGGCGCCAGGATCTTGCCGGAGAACTCGTCGGGGGAACGTACGTCGACGAGATTTTTGATGTTGATGGACGCGATGACCTCGTCCCGAAAGGCCCGGATGGTGTTGTCCGGTGCGGCAGCAATGTAGGAGGTCGCCGGTCTGTTGACGGTGTCGGTGGACAGTGGGCGACCGTCGAGCTCCCACTTCTTGCGGCCGCCGTCAAGCAGTTTGACTTTGTCATGCCCGTACAGCTTGAAATACCAGTACGCGTAGGCGGCGAACCAGTTGTTGTTGCCGCCGTACAGGATCACGGTGTCGTCATTGGAAATGCCACGGTCACTCAGCAATTTGGAGAATTGCTGGGCGTCGACGAAGTCGCGCTTCACCGGGTCTTGCAAATCCGTGCGCCAGTCCAGCTTGATCGCGCCGGCAATGTGGCCGCCGTCGTAGGCGCTGGTGTCCTCGTCCACTTCGACGAAGACGATCTTCGCGGCCTGAGGGTTGCTGAGATTACTCTCGGCCCAGTCGGCGGAGACCAGGACATCGGAGCGTGCCATGGTGGGATCCTTTCACTTACTTTGGGGTGAACAGGGTGGTCAACCAGGGTTAAACGGGACGGGGAGTGCGTCGGAACCGCGCCACAACCGGGTAGAGCTGACAGCCCAGGCAGATGCCGAATGCTGCGTTGAGGAAGGCGGCCACCAATGCGGCCGCCGTCGCGATGACACCCGCCAAGAAAGCGCCGGCGGCGAATCCGGCAACACCGCAAACCGCGAAGACGAAGCCAACCAGTTGGGCGAACTTGAGCGGTGGCACCGGTTCGCGCTCTTTCACCGGACCCAGCCGAGGCGCCACCAGGGCGGCGAACACCCGTCCGTATGGGTGCCGGCGCGGGCCGCCAACAGCGCCGCTGGCAAAAACCACGGCCTGCAGGCCCAGCAGTAACGCGGCCGCCAGCGGACTGACGACCGAGACGATTAGGACGGTCTGCAGAACTGCGGTCGTAACCCAGGCAGCAAACCGTGGGCCGCGGACATCGACAACATCTCCTCCGATGGAGGTGCTATTGATCGTCACTGTGCTACTCCTAGCTACTTCTAGATCTCCTGTTGCACGGAAAAATGGGAGTCATGCCTTAGTAGGCTCCGAAAGCTGCTCCAGGTGCGGCGTCGACGAGCGCGGCGACTCAGCAGCTACAGCAACAGCAACAACCCGCGATGCGGCACAGATCGACTGCGCGGCGCTTGGTGAGCATGGGCTCGAGGCGGGTTGACACGTCGGCCAGCTTACCCAATGACATGGTGATCAAGCCAACAATGGTTCGAGTGCGGACTGCAGGTCAGCGGCCTTGGGGACTCCCGACGTCCGGTACCGTTGCTGTCCGTCGGCATCGAAAATCAATGTGGTGGGCAGCGAGAGCACCGAAAATCGGCGCGCAGCTGCGGGATTAGCGTCCAAATCGATCTCGACGTGGGCTATGTCTCCCAGGTCGCGCAGGTCTTCGCAGACCTGATCAACCACCCGACGTACCCGATCGCACGGCCCGCACCACGGTGCGCTGAAATGCACGATGGTCGGCCCGGTACGCGACAGGCCCAGGTCTGCGGTGTCTGCGCCGGCGCCCTGACCCGGCGCAGAACGAATTTCGCGAACGTTTCCCGAGCGCCGAGTCAGCAACCATCCGGCAAGGGCTGTCAGCACCCCCACCGCTATGGTCGCCACAATCACCGCCATCATGGGCGCCGCTCTCCCCCGCAAGCGGGTGGTGCCCCCACCTCATCGCTTCGTCCCCCTCGCCGCTTCGCGGCTGGGGGTGCCCCCACCGCATCGTCGTCGGCGCGCATCATGACTGCTTAAACCCGTCGAGGGTGATCGTTACTCCCCGGGCGATGCCTTCGATGATCACATCCGAGCCGCGTGCTCCCTCGCTGGTCGGCGCCACCCCGAACGGAAGCCTCTGGTGGGGCATTCTGGCGCTGAAGGCACGTAGCACGGCGTCCCGTTTGTCATCCGGAACGGGTTGGTTGGCGGTGTCGGGTCCGGTCACGATGCCTGTGGGGGTAAACACCAGCGTCGCCTGGTCTTCAGGGGCGATGGAGAGGTCCACCAAGACGCTGACCCGGCGGTCGAAGTTGGCCGATTTCGGGGTGCCGCTGAATACCAGCCCATGGCCGCTGGAGATCCCCGATTCGGTGGTACCGCCGGTAGCGTCGTTGGTTTCTCGGTGTGGTGCCTCGACCATGAGGTCGCTGATGCCCAGATACTGGCCCAGATGCATCGAGTCGATGATGATGCGGCTCTCTAGCCGGTCTACCGGGAGCTTCGCATCGGGCTTGATCAGCCAGGACGCGTAGGTCAGGTCGATCGAGTACATGGTGGCTTCGAGGGAGGCCTTGCCGACCATAGCGTGGTCGACGGCGTTGGCCTTGATCTCCAACTCGGTGTAGTGGTCCCGCATCGCCTGCGGGATGAACGGGAACGCCAGGATCGCAACAAATGGGTCCGACCCGAGATTTGCCGCGTTGCGCACGTTGACCGACAGGCGGTACTCGGCGTAGATGCTGGTGCCGTAATCGACGCTGAGGGCGCCGACAACAATCACAGCCACGGCGACCACCGCTGTGACCACACCGGTTAGCACCTTGCGCATCCGCATATTGTGGCGTAGCTCTATTCAGGTTGTGCCTGAACCACCTCCGGCAACCGGCACGACGACTCTCGCAACGCCTTGTCGCCGGGCTTACTTTGATTGCCCGGTTCCTCACCGCTGCGTCCCGCAACGCCTTGTCGCCGGGCCCACTTTGATTGCCCGGTTCCTCACCGCTGCGTCCCGCAACGCCTTGTCGCCGGGCCAAAGACCAGGTGGCACGTTATCGTTAATTGACTTAGCCGCAAACGGCACATGTCGCTATCGATTTGGGAAATGCCTTTCCCACGACGCTGGAGGGGTCGTTGGAGCTACTACTGCTGACCTCGGAGCTGCATCCTGACTCGGTGTTGCCGTCGTTGTCGCTGCTGCCCCACACCGTGCGGACCGCGCTGGCAGAACCGTCCTCGTTGCTCGAGGCTGGAGCCGCGGATGCCGTGCTCGTCGACGCACGCCACGACTTATCGTCCGCACGCGGTCTGTGCCGCCTGCTGAGCACGGCAGGCCGGTCCGCCCCCGTCCTAGCGGTGGTGAGTGAAGGCGGGCTGGTGGCGGTCAGCGCTGACTGGGGGCTGGACGAGATCCTCTTGCCCAGTACCGGGCCCGCGGAGATCGACGCCAGACTACGGCTGGTCGTCGGCCGCCGCGGCGGGCTAGCCGACCAGGAGAGCGCGGGGAAAGTGAGCCTGGGCGAGCTGGTCATCGACGAAGGCACCTACACCGCACGACTGCGGGGCCGGCCGCTTGACCTCACCTACAAAGAGTTCGAGCTGCTGAAGTACTTGGCGCAGCACGCCGGCCGGGTGTTCACCCGCGCGCAGTTGCTGCACGAGGTGTGGGGGTATGACTTTTTTGGCGGGACCCGGACCGTCGATGTGCACGTGCGTCGACTGCGGGCAAAACTTGGGCCCGAACATGAAGCGCTGATCGGCACGGTACGCAACGTGGGTTACAAGGCGGTCCGGCCGGCTCGCGGCCGCTCGCCGATCGCGGAGCCCGACGACGAGGACACCAAACCCGACGATTTCAATGACCCATTAGTCGACCCGTTACGCAGTCAGTGACGGTGCTTGACTGGCGCTTCGCACTGTCCGCCGATGAGCAGCAGCGAGTGCGCGAAATTGTTGCGACGGCAACCGAATTCGATGGAGTAGCACCCGTCGGCGAGCAGGTGCTGCGGGAACTCGGCCACGACCGGACCGAGCACCTGCTGGTCACGGATTCAGGACCAGAAGCATCGGTCATCGGCTATCTCAATCTCAGCCCGTCACGCGACGCGGGTGTCGCGATGGCGGAGTTGGTGGTGCATCCGCGGGACCGCCGTCGCGGTGTTGGCGCCGCAATGGGACGCGCGGCGCTGGCGAAGACCGCGGGGCGCAACCGGTTTTGGGCGCACGGCACGCTAGCACCGGCCCGGGCAACGGCGTCCGCGCTGGGGCTTGTCCCGGTGCGCCAACTGGTCCAGATGCGACGCTCGCTGCGAGATGCCCCCGACCCGGTGGTTCCCGATCAGCTGGGGGTGCGGGTGCGGACTTACGCGGGTACGGTCGATGACGCCGAGTTGTTGCGGGTCAACAACACCGCGTTCGCCGACCATCCAGAACAGGGCGGCTGGACTGAAACCCAGTTGGCGGAGCGACGCAGCGAACCGTGGTTCGACCCGGCGGGCTTGTTTTTGGCTTTCGGTGACTCCTCAAGCGACCAGCCGGGCAGGCTATTGGGCTTCCACTGGACCAAGGTGCATCCCGATCGCCCGGGCCTGGGTGAGGTCTACGTCCTAGGCGTCGACCCGTCCGCTCAGGGCCGCGGCCTGGGGCAGATGTTGACATCGATCGGCATCGCCTCGCTGGCGCAGCGGCTTGCCGGACCCTCAGCCGAACCTACCGTGATGCTCTATATGGAATCGGACAACGTCGCCGCGGCGCGGACCTATCAGCGGCTAGGCTTCACCACGTCCAGTGTTGACACTGCCTATGCGCTAACCCGGATCGATGACTGAGCGAAAGCCCAGTTTCACGCGGCATTCACAGGTGTTGTTCACCCCACTACCGATGTTTCTGGGTGCCCGCGGCGCATACTTTCCGGGTGACCAGGCAACCTCGCGCTCGGCCAGCGGCGCGGGTGTGCGTCGAAAGTGCGCTGAGAAAGCGAGATCGGTGAGCCGCGACAGGGTACGCAGGGCATTGGCGATGGTGTTGACGACGACGGTCACCGCCGGGGTGTTGGCTGCGTGTGGCAGTGACGACAATCGCGGCCATGCTGCGACAACAGCCATCTCAGGGAAATCGGCTAACACGGCGGCTTGTGGCGGTAAAAGGGCAGTGACGGCTGAGGGGTCGACCGCTCAACAGAACGCGATCGCATTGTTTAACCAGACTTGGGGGAAGTTGTGCCCCGACAAGAACGTGTCTTACAACCCAACCGGGTCGGGTGCCGGTCGTGAGCAGTTCATTGCCGGCCGTGTCGACTTCGCTGGCTCGGACACGCCGCTGCTCGCGGATCAACTCGCCCCGGCCGCCAAGCGCTGTAAAGGAAACCCGGCGTGGGATCTGCCGCTGGTGTTCGGGCCGGTTGCGTTGGTCTACAACCTGCCAGGCGTTCAGACGTTGATCGTCAATAGTGACGCGTTGGCCAAAATCTTCAGTGGCGTGATTACGACATGGAATGACGGGATACTGGCGGCGCTCAATCCAGGTGTTGTCCTGCCCAACCTCAGGATCCTGCCGATCTATCGGGCGGATTCATCGGGAACCACCGACAACTTGCAGAAGTATTTGACGGCCGACGCACCGCAGAGCTGGGCCAAAGGGGTCGGTGCCGAGTTTCTGGGCGGTGTTGGCGAAGGGGTTCAGAAGTCGGCCGGGGTAATCCAGGCGGTGCAGACCACGCCCGGCGCCTTTGGCTATGTCGAAAAGGGCTTCGCTGATCGAGCCGGATTGCCGTTCGCCCAGATCGACACCGGCAGTGGCGGCGTGCCGCTTACCGACGACACGGCACGCAACGGCATCAACGCGGCCAACTTTGTGTCCGTCGGCAACGACCTCGTACTGGACCTGAACGCGATGTACAGCACTGAGCAGCCGAATGCTTACCCGTTGGTGTTGGCCACCTATGAGATCGTCTGCTCGAAGGGCTACGACCCGGACACGTTCGCGGCGATTAAGTCGTTTCTCACCGTGGCCGCCGATGACGGTCAGACCGGCCTTTCGGCGGTCGGCTATGTTCCGCTGCCCGATACAGTCAAGAAGCGACTGGTCAGCGCGATCAACGCAATGCAGTAACAAATCGCGCCCCGTGCGACGCCCTTCTCAGGGGGCAACAGGCGCTTTAAAAGCGACGGCAGAACTAAGAACTAGCAGGGATGGGATCACGGTGACAACGCCAAACCCAGCCGATGCGGGCTCGGGTGCGGTGGTCGCCGCGGCCTCTCCGGAGCTGCCGATCGCCCCCATAAGCCCGTGCGGGGCTAAGTGGCCGAGCCTGGGAGACCGGATATTTCGCAGGCTGTCGGAGGGTTCCGGGGTCCTGATCGTGGGTCACTGCCCGGCATGATGTATGACCAAACGTCGGCCGGCGCTGGCAGCAACCCGGTTCCCGCGGATCGACTGCGGGGCGCCGCGCTGACCCTGATCCTGATAATTGCTGTGCTTAATATCGGGGCCAGAGCAATTGTGAAAATGTTCGCCCCTAGGAAGTCGTAGGCAGGAGCACCACGTGGCCAAGAGATTGGACCTCAAAGGCGTCAACATCTATTATGGGCCGTTTCAAGCGGTTTCGGATGTGTCGCTGGCGGTACTGCCCAGAAGCGTGACGGCCTTCATCGGAGCCTCGGGCTGCGGCAAGACGACGGTGCTGCGCACCTTAAACCGGATGCATGAGGTCGTCCCCGGCGCCCGGGTTGAGGGCACCGTGTTACTCGACGATGAAGACATCTATGCCCCTGGTGTCGATCCCGTCGGTGTGCGGCGGGCAATCGGGATGGTATTCCAGCGGCCCAACCCGTTCCCCGCCATGTCGATCCGCGACAACGTGGTGGCCGGTTTGAAGCTGCAGGGTGTGCGCAATCGCAAGGTGCTCGACGACACCGTCGAATACTCGCTGCGCGGCGCGAACCTGTGGGATGAGGTCAAGGACCGATTGGATAGGCCCGGCGGCGGATTATCCGGGGGTCAGCAGCAGCGGCTCTGTATCGCTCGGGCTATCGCCGTGCAACCGGATGTGTTGCTCATGGACGAGCCGTGCTCCTCGCTCGATCCCATTTCGACGATGGCCATCGAAGAACTGATCAGTGAGTTGAAACAGGAGTACACCATCGTCATCGTTACCCACAACATGCAGCAGGCGGCGCGGGTGAGTGATCAGACCGCGTTCTTCAACCTGGAGGCGGTAGGAAGACCCGGCCGGCTGGTGGAGATCGACGACACCGAGAAGATCTTTTCTAATCCGACTCAGAAGGCCACTGAGGACTACATCTCCGGCCGCTTCGGCTAGCACATCGAAGCGACTGGATAATCTATTGGCTTGAGCTGGGTGTCGTGTCGTCTTCCGGAAGACTGCCGGTCGCCTGGAAGATGACACGGCGTGCCACTTCGACGGCGTGGTCGGCGAAACGCTCATAGAACCGGCCCAGCAATGTCACATCGACGGCGGCCGCCACGCCGTGCTTCCATTCGCGGTCCATCAGCACCGAAAACAAATGCCGGTGCAGATCGTCCATCGCGTCGTCTTCTTCACGGATACGGGCGGCTTTCTCCGGGTCGCGGGACAACACCACCTCTTGTGCGCCGTTTCCCAATTCGACTGCGACTCGGCCCATTTCGGCAAAATACCCATTGACCTCTTCAGGCAACACGTGCTGGGGATGGCGCCGGCGGGCGATCTTAGCAACGTGTAGGGCCAGCGCGCCCATCCGATCAATGTCGGCCACCATCTGGATGGCGCTCACGATTGCTCTAAGGTCACCGGCCACCGGCGCTTGTAAGGCCAGCAGTACGAACGCGCTCTCTTCGGCGCGAGCACTGCGGGTCGCAATCTTTTCGTGGTCGGTGATCACTTGTTCTGCCAGCGCCAGGTCGGCTTGCAGCAACGCTTGGGTGGCCCGCTCCATGGCGATCCCTGCCAGCCCGCACATCTCGCCGAGCCGCTCGGATAACTCCGAGAGTTGCTCATGGTAGGCGGTTCGCATGGGGTTAAGCCTACGTTCTCGAGATCGGAAACGGCGGTAATGCACCGACCTGGCCGTTATCCGCAGGTGGTGTCGGCCGCGTTGGTCAAGGTCAGGTCCTCAGGCAGCTCGGTTGGCGGGCTGCTGGAGTTGCGGTATATCTGCACGGTGACCGATGAGCCGCTAGGTGGGGGAGCGATCACCGCGCTGAAGTCTGGGCCGAGAACCACGCGAACTACTTGGCCAATGCCGGTAACTCGCTGGACTTTTGAATTGGGGAACGCCGAGGCCACGGTGGCCGCGGCTTGCTCGTTGCCGGGCGAGAAGAACACCGTGGTGGTCTTAAGCGAACTCGAGTAGTCATCCGGCGTCATGACGTTGAAGCCGGCACGCTGGAGTTCGTTGGCAGCTACGGCCGCCAGACCTGCCCGGCTGGTCGAATTGGACACCTGCACGGTGATGCCTTGCGGCGAGGTCGTCGTCACCTGCTCGCGCTGAACCTCTGGGGTGGCGCTGTCCGGTGTCGCCTTTTTGGGGGTGGGCGTGGTTGTCGGCGTCTTCCCCAAACTCTGCGCATTTTGGTCGTTTTCCAGAGGTAAGGGATCGTCGTTGATGATGGCATCGAAAAGTGCCCGCATGTCGGCCGTGCGTGGTGGTTCGTCGCCGTTCTCGTCTGTCACGCCGGTTGGCACGGTGACAAACGTGATGTGCCCGGCGGCCATGCCCTGCAACGACATACCCAGCTGGACCAGGTCTTTGGTCTTGACATTGTCGACATAGCTATTGCCGATGAACATGTTGACGACGTTGTTGAGCTTATTCAGGTTGAACAATGTATTCGTCGAGATCATCGAACGCAGCAGCGACGACAAGAACAATTGCTGTCGTTTGATGCGGCCGTAGTCCCCATTGACCTCGGTGGTGACCTTACGGGCTCGCACGTAGTTCAACGCGGTTGCCCCGTTGAGAACCTGGTGTCCCGAGTGGTCTAGCACCGTGCCCAATTCGTAGTCCTGTATCGGAGTTTTGCTGCACACTTCGACGCCGCCGACCGCTTCGACCATCCGCGCAAATCCGACGAAGTCAGTGGCGATGAACCGGTTGATGCTCAAACCGGAAAGCTTCTGGATTTCCTTCACCAGACATTTCGGACCGCCGTAGGAGAATGTCGAGTTCAATTTGGTCTCCGTGTAGACCACTCGGGGACCAAATTTTCCCTTCTGCTCGTTGTAGATGGGTCCGTACTTGCCGGTTTCGGGGTCCCAGACCTCGCACTGTATCGGGGTGATCGCCAGGTCGCGGGGGAACGAGATGACTACCACGCGTTTGCGGTTTGCCGGGATGTTGACCAGCATCACGGTGTCCGACCGGATGCCGTCGGCGTCTTGAGTGTCGCCCGCGCCCATGTTGGCGTTGGCCCCTGCGCGCGAGTCCATACCGACGATCAAGAAGTTTTCGTCGCCGTACTGCCCGCCGGGGTCGACGATGTCGTGCGAGCCTGGGTCGAGCGCGCTGACGGTGTTGAGGCGGTTGTTCTTCGAGGCGTTCCACTGCCAAGCCGCGCCGGTCAGGACCAGTGCCAGCACGGCAACCAGCGCCGTCAGTGTGCGTCCGGCTAGCAATATCGGTCGGCGGCGGGATTTGGGTTGGTGCTCGCGCGTCGTAAGGGCCTCGGGAGCCAGGGCCCAGTCGCTTGGCGCGGGCACCTCGTGCGACGGGGTCGGCGTGTGTACGCCGTTGGGCGGGTACTGGGCAGCTCCGAGGTCGGGAATCTCTGAGACGATCTCCAAGGAGTAGGCCGGGATGTCGATGACCTGAGTGTCTTGCTCGTCGTCGGGGTAATCGGAGACGTCGGCGAAGACCTCGGGCGGTTCGATGTCCGGGGCTTGGTGGCGGGCTCCATGAGGGTGACTGGACCGCTGGGGAGTGGGGGCGCCGATTTTGGCGATTAAGTCGGCGACGGTTATTCGGCCGACGGCGTGAGATCCGGTCTTTTCGGTGTCGACGGGCGATTGGTCCGGCCATCGGCAGGCCACGTCCTCGGGCGCGGGTGCACGGCTGCGCTCGCGTGGCGCGGCGCTTAGCTTTCGCTGCGCGTCGGGGGCAATTCGTTGCTCATCGCTGTCGGCGCCGGACCCGCGTTGATGGTCAAGAGTGGCGCCATTCTCGCCGTCACTCACGTCTTGCCGGCCTCCGAAACTCTGATGCGGACGTCAGTGATGTCCGCGCAAAATGGTCAGTGCACCGTGCTGGCATTATCAGCGCCGCAACTCGCGCTACAACTGCCACTAAAGGGCAAATGGTACTGAGTTATCGGCCGAGACGCGATTTCGGTCGCGTTTCGACTCAGCCACCGGATCCCATGACGTCGGCCCCGACCGGCACGGTGCAGTCGTCGGGGTCAGTCAGCCAGCCGTCGGGCAACGCCACCCGAGCGGATGAACCCTGCCGACCCCGGGGTCCGGTCGCTGCGTCCGGGAACGGCACAGCCCCATCCAACCGGTCTAGTAGGCAGTCAAGTTCATCGAGCGTTTTGACTAGTGCCAATGCGCGCCGCAACTCCGATCCGGCGGGAAAGCCATGCAGGTACCACGCGACGTGTTTGCGGATATCGCGCATGCCCTTGTCTTCGCCGAAATGGGCGGCGAGCAGCCTGCCGTGCCGACGGATGATGTCGGCGACCTCGCCGAGTGTCGGTGGGGTGGGTGCCGGATTGCCGGTGAACGCGGCCGACAGCTCGGCGAACAGCCACGGTCGTCCCAGGCAGCCGCGGCCGATGACAACACCGTCGCATCCGGTGGCGGCCATCATCGCCAGGGCGTCGCTGGCGTCGTAGATGTCTCCGTTACCGAGCACAGGAATCGTCCGTACCTGCTGCTTGAGCTGGGCGATCTGTTCCCAGTCGGCGGTACCGGAGTAGCGTTGGGCCGCCGTGCGGGCGTGCAGCGCGACCGCGGCGGCGCCTTCGGCTTCGGCGATACGGCCGGCATCTAGATGGGTGTGATGCTCGTCGTCGATGCCGATGCGGAACTTGACGGTCACCGGAATGTCGGTGCCCTCGGTAGCCCGCACCGCGGCAGCCACGATCTGGCCGAACAGCCGCCGCTTAAACGGCAGCGCAGCCCCGCCGCCGCGCTTGGTGACCTTGGGCACCGGGCAGCCGAAATTCATATCGATGTGATCGGCCAAGTCTTCGTCAGCGACCACCTTGGCGGCCGCATAGGTGGTGTCGGGGTCGACGGTGTAGAGCTGCAACGAGCGCGGTGACTCGTCCGGGGCGAAGGTCGTCATGTGCATGGTGACCGGATGGCGCTCCACAAGTGCACGCGCGGTCACCATTTCGCAGACGTAGAGCCCGCTGACCGTGCCGACCCTCGATAGCTCTAACTCACGACAAAGCGAGCGGAATGCGACGTTCGTCACACCGGCCATCGGAGCCAACACAACCGGGCTGGCAAGCTCGATCGGGCCGATGCGCAATGGTCACTACCGCCCGCTCATCCTTAGCGTGCCCTTGGTGGAGAGCACTTTGCGTGCGGTGATTTTCTCGGTCCTTTGGGCCTCGCGCTCAATGTAGCGTTGCTTGGAGACTTCGAACTTGTCGCACGCGGCCTCAAGCTCCTTGAGGTGCGCGCCGATTTCGTCGCGCAACCGTGCGCCTTCGCCGCTGAAATCTTCGCGCTCCAAGATCCGCCACTTTTTGAGCACCGGCATGACCACCTCGTCCAGGTGGATCCGGATGTCGTAGACACCGCCGACCGCGATCATTACGGCCTTACGCCGGAACTCGGGCACCAGGAATCCCGGCATCTTGAAGTTGTGCAGGATCTTGTGCAGTGCCTTGATCGCAAGGTTGGGCGCAAGCTCGATGCCGGCTTCGCTGACGTCCCGGTAGAAGATCATGTGCAGGTTTTCGTCGCCCGATATTTTGGCGAGCAGCTGATCTGCGATCGTCTCGTTGCAGGCCTTACCCGTGTTGCGGTGCGAGACCCGGGTGGCCAGCTCCTGGAATGTGACGTAGAGGATCGAGTCGAACAAGGTGTCGGCGAAGAGTCCGCCTTGGTGATTCTGGCCCGGGCTGAAACCGCGGTTGACCACCTCGATGCGTAGCTTCTCTAGCTCCACCGGATCGACCGCGCGGGTCACCACCAGATAGTCGCGCAGCGCGATTCCGTGCCGGTTCTCCTCAGCGGTCCAGCGGTTGACCCACTGCCCCCACGCGCCGTCCATGCCCATGGTCATCGCGATCTCGCGGTGATACGACGGCAGGTTGTCCTCGGTAACCAGGTTCTGCACCATCGCCACCTGGGCGACGTCGGAGAGCTGGCTCTGTTCGGGGTCCCAATCCTGACCGCCGAGCGCGTAGAAGTTCTTGCCGTCCGACCACGGGATGTAGTCGTGCGGGTTCCAGTTCTTGTGCATGCGTTCATGCCGGTTCATGTACTTCTCGACGACCGGTTCGAGCTCGTGCAGCAGCTGTAGATCGGTCAGCTCGGCTGACATGGCTCCTCCAGTTATCTGTGTCTATTGGTTGCAGTCAATATATCTGTGTATCTCGGTAGCATCAAGTTCCGTCCCAGCGTGCCACGTCGTGAGTGACCAGCCGCAACGGCCTGCCGATTCATCGTTCGCGTAACCCTCGAATACGGGACCGCTGGGACGTTGCGGCCCGCGGACGGGCAACCTCAGTCACGCGCCGCGGAAGGAACCGATCGCTCGGCTTCCTTCCGCTCGCTCGGGGGTACATACGTGGCAGCGGTGTTGAGCAGCATCTCGACGCAGTAGTCGATGAACTGTTCGCGTGTGGCCCCCAGCCGTCCGTGCAGATACGCGGTGAACAGACTGGTCAGACCCCCGATCAAGCTGGTGGCGACCATTTTTTGTAAGACGGGGTCGCTGATCCGGGACAGCTTGTGCTGCAGCAGCGTGATGAAGTTGGGCATCCATTCTGCGCCGGACTGAGTCAGCACTGGCTCGACTGTGGGTGCCAGCAGCAGCACGCGCCCGCGCACCGGGTCGTCGACCATCAGCGCGACAAATTGTTCGACGGCTTCTCGAGGGGTTTTCGCCGAGACGAGGGTTGTCATCGCCCGCGTGCAGACGTCGTCGTAAACCGCACGCACGAATTCGTCACGGTCAGGGAAGCTTTCATAGAAGTAGCGTTCGGTCAGCGCGGCCCTGCGGCATACTGCGCGGACGGTCAGCGCAGGTCCGCTGTCGCCGCCGAGCAACTGCACACCGGCGGCGATGAGGTTGTCGCGACGTACGGCGAGGCGACTCTCCAGTGGGACGCCGGACCAACGGCCCCGTCGTTGATCGGACTGCACAGCGCTCCCTAAGCTTGCAAAGTGACAACGCGTGTAGTCAGAATGACTCACATCTGCCGGAAACGCATCAGTGACTCAAGATGCGTCGGCCGCGTGCCCGCTGGCGCAGACGCTTGCGCCCAGCCTGCCCGCCCCCGGGATGAGCGGGACAACCCGTGCCCGGAGGTCTGACGGAGCTCTGCGGCTCGGGCCGCATGGGGTGCACCTCATGGTGGTGTTCATGCGCACGCGGCGCGTCGTGAGTGTGCTGCTTGGTGATCGTTATCCGGCGCCCCGGCGGGTTCGAGAGCCGGGCGGCTTTAAGGATTCGGCGACTGGCTTCAACCCGCCCTCGGCGCGGTGATGACGCGGAATGCCTGGGCCGGCGTGCTCGGCGTTAAAGACGGCGTCGATGACCAGCTGGCGTATGTGTTCGTTTTCCAGGCTGTAGAAGATGGTGGTGCCGTTCCGGCGGGTGCGCACCAGACGTGCCATCCGCAGTTTCGCCAGGTGCTGGGAGACTGACGGCGCTGGCTTGCCCACATGTTCGGCGAGTTCGTTAACTGACATCTCACGATTCGTCAGCGACCACAGCACTTGAACGCGGGTGGCGTCGGCCAACATCCGGAACACTTCGACCACCAAACTGGCCTGATCATCGGGCAATCGACCTTGGCTATTACCTGCATGCATATGCAGATAGTAGCGCCGTCTTGAGCGCGTGAAGAATCGACTTGCCGCAGTAACTAGACTGTCTATATTTATTGTGGCTCGGGATGGGGAGCGCCATGGCTCGTACCGATCGTGATCGTTGGGATCTCGCGACGAGCGTCGGGGCGACGGCAACTATGGTCGCCGCTCAGCGAGCGCTGGCTTCCGACGCGACGCTAATCGATGACCCATATGCCGCGCCGTTGGTGCGTGCCGTCGGACTCGATGTCTACACGCGACTGGTCAATGGCCAGATTCCTGTTGACGAGAATTCCGAATTTAATCCGCAACGAATGGCCCAGGGGATGGCCTGCCGTACCAGGTTCTATGACCAATTCTTTGTCGACGCGACAGACAGCGGCGTCGGCCAGGTGGTGATCCTCGCGGCGGGTCTCGATGCGCGCGCTTACCGGTTGACGTGGCCGGCGGGCACCGTGGTCTACGAGGTCGACATGCCGGAGGTGATCGAATTCAAGACGGTGACGCTGAGCGATCTCGGTGCTGAACCGACCGCCGAGCGGCGCACCGTCGCCGTCGACTTGCGCGATGACTGGGCTGCGGCGCTGCAGGCGGCGGGATTCGACCCGCAGGCTGCTACCGCGTGGAGCGCCGAAGGGTTGCTGGTCTACTTGCCGGACGCGGCCCAGGATGGCCTGTTCGATAACATCACCGCTTTGAGTGCCCCCGGCAGTGGGCTGGCCTTTGAATTCGTGCCCGACACCGCTATTTTCGTGGACGAGCGGTGGCGCGCACACCATGACCGGATGAGTGAATTGGGCTTCGAAATCGATCTCAACGATCTCGTCTATCACGGTCAGCGCAGCCACGTCGTCGACTATCTGAGCCAGCGCGGCTGGCAGACATCGTCGCGCACGGCCAAGGACCTGTATGCGGCTAATGGCTTCATCTACCCCGACGACGACATCGCCGAGGCCTTCGCCGATCTGACCTACAGCAGTGCGGTGCTCGCCCGCTGATGCGATACCCCCGGCGCGGGCGAACGCCTAGTGGTGCAGAAGGTCATCTTTCATGCGGCTGGTGAGCATGTCCTGAAACACCGTACGAGCTGGCGCGTACAAATCGTGATAAGTCGTAACCAGCGCATCCCTGTCGTACTCCGGGATAGGGCCGTTGGGCGTCCAGAAGCTGTCGATATCCATCAGGAAAAATGGCCCAGGTTGGGCCTGCGTGACCCGGCGCAGGTGGTAATTCGGATCGAGCGCCTGACCGTAGCCCGGGCCGTAACGGAGAATGAGCGATTTGCCTGGCTGCGGTTCGCGATAGACGGCTGCGCCCTGCCACTCGGTGAGGGACAGACCACCAGGAGCGATGCGCTGGGGCCCGAGTAGCGGCTCCTCGATCCAGTTGCTCCACTCGACACGGCCATCCACGCCGACGGGCACTCGGATCTCTAACACGTAGCGCAGGCCGATTCGTTCCATTCCGACGATCGATGAGACCTGTGCGCGGGCGTCCACCACCCGCATGGCAATCTCGCAGAAGGCCTCGAAGTTGGTGTAGGCACTGGTCTCGACGACGATTGCTTGGTTCTTCATCGAGGCCGCAACGGTGTTGTCGCGGTTGACATAACGAACGAAGTGTTCCGCGGTCGGCGTCGGGGCTGTGCCGGGGGCCGCCATCCCCCAAGCCACGTCTTGAGCCTGACGTTCGATTGGCAACTGATCGGCGAGCAGGTGCTTCAACTCCCGGCCGGATGACTCGGTTAGGGAATCAGTTGCCGGATGACGGATCTCCATTGTGACCAGGGCAACGGGCCCGGTTGAGTTGACTCCATCGCCGTTCATCCAGGGAAGCATAGCCAACGATATGGCGGTAAAAACGCCGTTTGGCCGCACGTCGTGCCAGTGGATCCGGTGCCACCGTAGGTCGCTGGCAAGCGAGTTGCTGCCCGGCGCCATCGGGGTCATCGACGACGGCGCCAGCGTCGGGTAAGCGGTGGTAGCACCGGGTTTCGGTGCCCCCACTAGGACTCGAACCTAGGACCTGCGGATTAAAAGTCCGTAGCTCTACCAACTGAGCTATAGGGGCGCGGAGATTCAGGATACTGCGTTCGGTAACCGAGCTCGTTTGAGGATTGGGCCCACGGTGGCCTAAGCTGACTGGGCCCCCAACGGTAACTACGTTGCGAGTGCCCCGGAGAGATTCGGTTCTGGCCCCCTTCGTCTAGCGGCCTAGGACGCCGCCCTTTCAAGGCGGTAGCGCGGGTTCGAATCCCGTAGGGGGTACTGCGACGTGGTGACGCGGAGCATAAGCAAGGCCCTGTGGCGCAGTTGGTTAGCGCGCCGCCCTGTCACGGCGGAGGTCGCGGGTTCGAGTCCCGTCAGGGTCGCCAGCGCGGCGAGGCACACACGCTGCCTTCTGGCCAGGTAGCTCAGTCGGTATGAGCGTCCGCCTGAAAAGCGGAAGGTCGGCGGTTCGATCCCGCCCCTGGCCACTCAGTATCGGCCCAGTTCAGGGCATTATTTTACTCCTCCTGCTTACAGGATCCCGTCCTGTTCGGAGCCCTATGGGGCCAAAATGGGGCCAACTTCTGGCGCACATCGGATTTGCTAGGTGCTGAAGGTCGCCGTCTTGCGGGCAGCCGCCAGCGTCGCGCGTGCCCGCCGGTCCACAACACTTACTCTCCGGGCTGAAGTTCGCCCAGTGCGTGACCCATCGCTTTCTGAAGCAGGCGAAGGTCGGCTCCGGCCCGTCGCGACAGCGACGCATAGGTGTGCCGCAGCTTCTCGCGCCCGATCTGGGCGATCACCGTCGGCCAGCGGACCGAGCGCTTCCAGCTCTCTAGCCTCAGCCGCGATCCACGCGGGGATGCCACCGCCGGCGCTCCGGGTGCACGGTCGTCGATGCGTCCTTTGAATATTGGGACCAACAGCTGAGGGATCAGTACGGACCTGTGCCCAGCCTTGGATTTCGGATTGCCTTCCACGAGCTTGCCGCCGACCTGAGTAATCGAGCGGCGCATGCGCGCGGATTCCAGCTAGTCGTCGACATCGCCGCGCGTCCACCGCCGATGGCGACCGCTCAGCCGTACGTGATGGGGTCCCGGGGCTTGAATCCCGTGTTCTCGCTTCGCGGCCCAGTCGCGCAACGTCGATACCGGGACGCCGGTCAGTTCACGCACCTGACTTGCGGTCAGCATATCCCTGCGGTCCCTGCCGTCGTTCTCCATGATCCGACCCTTCTCCCCGCATGTAGGGCTAGAGGTGTGTGCTTATGCGACGGTCGCGCCCTATCCGATTTCAAGTCGCGTGTTCGCCCGTATCGTCGGCGGCTCTGCCGATGAACACCGCTTGATCGTCCGGATCAATCCCGATATCTATGGAGGCCCAGCTGAAACAGGCAGTCCAACACCAATAATCCTGAATATTGAGGGTCCGCTGGAAGGGGACGCCCTCAGCATCCTCCATCAAATACCCGGGGTCGCGACCAAGCCGGCTGCGGGCGGCCGCAAACGGCCGGACATTGTGGTCCGCGCTGGAGACGTCTCCCACGTCGTAGAAGTAAAGACGCAGCGCGAGACGAACGCTGCCGCTGCTCGGCAGCACATCGAATACGCCCGTCGACTTCCGGATGACACGCATCTCCTAGTCGTGGCACGAACTACGACCGAGGAAGCGCGCCGTCTCCTGGAGGATGCCGGCGTATGCATCATCGATGCTCAAGGCAACATGCGCGTCGAGCTGCCTGGCTTGTTCGTGTGGACGAAGGGGCGTCCAACCTCCGCCCCACGCGAAAAGCGTTATGAACCGCCAGTCAAACTCACTGGCAAGGCCGGAGTGGCCGCGCAAGCGCTCCTGCTTGAGCCGCTGCGCTGGTGGCAAGTTCGCGACCTAGCGAATGCTGCCAATGTTTCAGTTGGACAAGCACACCGTGTCCTCGCACGCCTGGAACGTGACCGACTAGTCGAGGTTCAAGGAAGTGGACCCAAGCGCACCCGTCGCGTGTCCAACCCGACGGCGCTGCTGGATCTCTGGGCCGAGGAGATGCGTGATCGCCGGGTAACTCAAGTCCGCGCGTTCCGCCTCGTGCGTGACAGCCGCGCCCATCCGCAGACCCTCAGCGGCATTCTCGCGGAGGCGAAGGTCGATCATGCAGTGACCGGTCCGGCCGGGGCGGC
The DNA here is from genome assembly GCF_000340435.2 of Mycobacterium haemophilum DSM 44634. Classification (NCBI taxonomy): domain Bacteria; kingdom Bacillati; phylum Actinomycetota; class Actinomycetes; order Mycobacteriales; family Mycobacteriaceae; genus Mycobacterium; species Mycobacterium haemophilum. The sequence continues at coordinate 3,581,666 of NZ_CP011883.2, read as the reverse complement.
GCGCCTAGCTCCGTTCATCACCTCTATCCCTGTCACTGACATATGGATCACGGAGACCGTGGTTCTCGCCGATGCTGTGGAGGTCGTGGGCGCCGAAATCGTTGACGAAGGCCACAACATTCTGCTTAAGCAAGCGGCGAAGGACACGCTCTCGTCTTTCACACCACGGTGGAGAAGGTATCGACGGTCAATCGCTTCCGGTTGTACTTCGACCTGCGCCAAGACCCGCGACGCGGGCGCGAGCAGGCGAACCGACTCCGCGAGGAGGTTATCGGCTTTTGAGTAAGCGCCACTACAGCGACTACGACGAGGCAACGACGGCCCGCTGCGAACGGGCTCTCGTCACAGTGCTCGGCGACATCGGTCCATGGAGCAACCGCGTGTACCTCGCTGGCGGTCTCGCGCCGCGCTATATCGTCGGCACCCTTCCGGAAGGCGCGCGGCCGCACGTCGGCACGACTGACATCGACCTCGCGATCGGGCTGGCAGTTGAGGACGAGAGCCCCGAAGCGTACCGGACGCTGGAGAACAACCTGAAGAAGGCGAAGTTCACGGCGGAGCACTCATTCCGATGGAAGAGGAACGTAGAAGGCGTCACGGTCATCCTGGAGTTTCTCTGCGAGACCGACCAGGTCGATGCAGGGGCAGATCTTCAAACCCAAGCAAGGCACCGGGTCCGGCCTCGGAGCATTCAACGTGCGTGGTGCGCAGCTCGTTACGCAGGACTACTTCGAGTGCGAGATCGAAGCGGACCGGCTCGATGATGGCGGGAGGTCGCGGGTCACCGTGCGCGTCGCCAACATCCTCTTACACGGTGTTGAAGATCCTGGCCTTCCAGGATCGCCACGAGAACAACGGGACGGTCCCGCTGACGCTGGGTGCACCGCAGCGCAGAGCAGAGCACAATCCACACTCACGAGCAGGTACGCGACGCGCTGCAGCTGCTCGCTGAACGATTCGCGTCGATCGAACAGGACGGTCCACACGCCTACGCCGCTTTCCTCGCCGAGGTGGACGATGACGGGACGGCCGCGAGGCTCCGCCAGGAGGCGGTGGCTGTGGTCCGTACGTTTCTTGTGGCGATTCAGTGAGATGCCGCGCAATCAGTTCCACGATACGTCGGTGAGCCGCCGTATAGCGGTTGCTTCGTTGCCTATCGGCATCCATCTTCGAGACACCTGCTGGGCGATCAGGCGGCGTGCTGAGGGACGAGAGCGTTTCTGCTGCAATCAAATCCGCTGTGTCTGTCTTCGCGCCCCTCAATTTCTCAGCGGTCAAATCACGGGGTCAACGCCGGTGCAGGTCGGCGGTCGATGACCGGTTGCTGTTGGGTGTCGCGGCCGAAGCGGCGTAGCCGTAGCGAATTAGTCACGACGCTGACCGATGAGAATCCCATCGCGGCGCCCGCAATGACGGGGTTGAGTAAGCCGAGTGCGGCAAGAGGGATGGCGGCGGTGTTGTAGCCGAACGCCCAACCGAGATTTTGATAGATGGTGCGTAGGGTCTGCCGTGACAGCTCGATCGCCTGCACGACGCCGTCAAGACGGCCGGACATCAGGGCGATGTCGGAGGCCTCGATGGCCACGTCGGTGCCAGTGCCGATCGCGATTCCCAGATCGGCCTGCACCAGTGCAGGCGCGTCGTTGACGCCATCGCCCACCATGGCGACCACTCTGCCGTCGCCCTGGAGTGCCCGGATCGCGCTGACCTTATCTTCGGGTAGCACCTCGGCCAACACTCGTTCGATCCCGACCTGCTGGGCGATCGCAGCCGCGGTGCGGGCGTTGTCGCCGGTGATCATGGCGACGTGTAGGCCCATCGCGTGCAGCCGTCCGACTACTTCGGCGGCGTCGTCTTTGACCGTGTCGGCCACTGCGAGCACACCCACAACGTGGTCGTCGCGCCCGACGAACACCGCTGTGCGGCCCTGGTTTTCGAGTTCGGCAGCGGCTTCGGCAAGGTGTTCGGGCAGATCCAGGTTGTGGTCGTCGATGAGTTTGCGTCGCCCGACGAACACGGGGTGAGCGTCGATTTCGGCGCGCACTCCGTGGCCCGCGACGTTGCTGAACGCGGTGGCGGCCGGTATCTGCAATCCGCGTTCCCGGGCGCCGGCGACAATGGCCGCGCCGATGGGGTGTTCGGAGCCCGCCTCGACCGCGGCGGCGATGCGCAGCACGTGATCGGGCTGGCGGCGCTTGCCGGCAATGACATCGGTGAGCTGCATTTGGGCGCGGGTGAGGGTGCCGGTTTTGTCGAACACCACGGTGTCGATCTTCTTGGAGGCTTCCAAGACCTCGCCGCCTTTGACCAGGATGCCCATGTCGGCGCCCCGGCCCGTGCCGACCGTGACCGCCGTGGGGGTGGCCAAGCCCAGGGCGCAGGGGCAGGCGATGATCAGCACCGCGACCGCGGCGGTCATGCCGGCGACCGGGTTGGCAGCGAGCAGCGCCCAGCCCGCGAACGTCGCAATTGCAACTCCGACGACGGCCGGCACGAACACCGCCGAGACCCGGTCGGCCAAGCGCTGCACGGGGGCCTTGCCGCCCTGGGCTTGCTCGACCAGGCGCACGATTTGGGCCAGCGCGGTGTCGGCGCCGACGGCGGTGGCGCGTACCGTCAGCACGCCGTTGGTGTTGACGGTGGCCCCGGCGACATGGTTGCCCACGGTTTTTTCGACGGGGACGGACTCGCCGGTCAGCATCGACTCGTCGACGGCGGCGCGCCCATCGGTGACCTCGCCATCGACCGGGATCTTCTCGCCGGGCCGTACCCGCACCAAGTCTCCGACTTGCACTTGGTCAACCGGGACGAGCAGTTCCTGGCCATCGACGAGCAGGCAGGCTTCCTTGGCGCCCATCTCCAGCAGCTTGCTGATCGCCTCCGACGCCTTGCCGGTGGCCCTAGCCTCGAAATAGCGGCCCAGCACCACGAACGCGATGATCAACGCGGCGGTGTCGAAAAACAAAGGGCCACCGGCGAACAACTCGTAGGTGGAGTAGAGGAACGCGGTCAACGTGCCCAGCGCGATTAGCGTGTCCATATTGGCGGTCAACGCCCGTGCCTGCTGTACGGCCCCCTTGAGGAACGGCCACCCGGTGACGAATTGCACCGGTAGCGCCGCGGCGAAGGCCAACCACCCCGCCCACGGATAGGCGCCGAACAGCATCGGCGACGCCATCGCCAGCAGCCCTAGCGGCATCGCCAGCCACAGCCGCCGCAGCCACGTCCGGCGCTGGCGCTCGTTGTCCTCGCGCGGCGACAGCTGCCCGCAGCTGGCCGGTCCCGACCCGCAGCCGCCACCGGTGTTGGTCGGCATGTCATCGTGCGGTGAGCGGCCGAGCAGGCGACGAATGCTGCCGGTGATTTTTCGCACCACACCGGTGTTGCGGGCATCAGTCGAGTGGGGGGCACGTGCGGGTACTGATTCTGCGGGGATGTGCTGCGCGTCGGCGATCGCCGTCAAAACGGCCGCAGTGTCGCAGCTTTCGGGTGAATACAAGATCACCACTGACGCCGTACGCGGATAGGCATACACCGCGCCCACGCCGGTCACCTTGGCGACCATATCCTCGATCGCGACAGCCTGAACCGAGTCGAAGCGAAACCCACTGGTCTGCACACGCATTCGTCCGGAAGCGTCGGAGATGACTTTCAGCGCAACGCCGTCATCAGCGATCGTGTCAGTCGTCATTGGTGTTGCCTCACTCGGTCGGTGTCGCCGGTGCGATGTCGTCTGCTAGACGCTCTTTGGCCTCGGCGATCACATCGGCAGTGGTGAGTCGGGCCCGTTCAGCACTTTCGCCGGCTTTGCGTTCGGCCTCGCGGGCAATACGGATGCCCCAGGCCGTGACGGTGACGGTCGCTGCGCGCAGCGGAACTTTCGCGAACCCCTTGCGCACCGCCTCGTAGGCCGCAACCCCAACCGCACCGGTCACCACGGTGGGCACCGCCTTGGCCATAAATCCATGCAACGCCAACATCTTCAACGTTCCCCTTTCATCTCATTCGCCCGCCACACGGCGGCGCGTGGTAGCTTCTGGCTGGCACCAAAATCTGGCGGTGATTACGTGAGGCCGCCCGCCGTCGCCGGCTCCTTATCGCGAGGTTCACCGACCGCCGCACCACCCAGCTGGGCCTGCGGACCGGTCAGCGCCGGAGTGAACTTGACGGCATCGATCAGCTCATCGATGGCCGCTTGTCCGCGGCCATCGATCACCGCCGAGGAAAAGCACGTCTCCAGGTGGTTGTGCAACATCACCCGGTTTGCCCGCTCTAGCGAGGACTGCACCGCTGAGATCTGCTTCATCACGTCCACGCAGTAAGCGTCGGATTCCAGCATCCGAATGATCCCGTCGAGGTGACCCCGAACCGTCTTGAGCCGGTTCAGCGCCGCGTGCTTTTTGGCCGTCAATTCGTCGCCCATAGCTGCCTCACAACTCCTATTGATATCGGACCTGGCCCATCATACCCCACCCCACCCGGGGTGGGTACTGTTGGAGTAGTAATCGTATTCTGGGCATCAACCGAAGGGAGCGACTACGTGGACAACGGCCATGTGCATGGATGGACGCGGACCGATATCTGGTTATCGGCAACGCCCTCCCGGCGATCCTGTTTATCGACGGATACCTGGCCGTTTGGACCGCCGTCGGCATTCCAGCCTTTGTCGCGTCGACCCGTCTAAACCCGGTAATGCACAGCTGTTCGTGGGTCGGACGCGTCGCCGGCGCGGTGGCGCTCGTCGCGGGGTTGCATCAGCTCAGCCCGTACCGTCTGGGTAAACACTCAACGCCAGAAAATTGAGAACCTATAGGTTGCCATTCAGGATTCCAGCGTGAGCTGGCCGAGTAGCGCCTCGACCAGCGGGCGCCGCCTAGCTGCAGTGGTCGGCCAGCCCGGTTGGCCGGCAGCGAAGTGCGCGGCCAGCAGGTCGTGGTCGGCCTGTGCCGCGCGTGTCGCCAGCACGGCGGCCTCCGGTGCGCTAACACTGGCGCGCATGTCGTGGCCGAGCAGCGCGGCAGCGGCGGTGCGTAGGTCGAAGTCGTGATGGCGCAGCGCCCACTGGTCTGGTTCGGCGTAAAGCCGGTCGAGGTCGCCGGCGTACCAGTGCACCGCCAAGGCCAGATCCGGGCCGTCTTTGTAGTTGTGGTCCGCGGACCGATCTAGCCATGCGTGCAGTTTGAGGACCGCATAGTTCGGCGGTTGGGGAAGGTGGACTGTCAGGCCGCCAGGGAGAGGCAGAACATCGGCACGCAGGTAGGCGTCGGTGCATCCGTGGACGTTCATGAGCTGGTTGCCTGGAGGATGGCGGGTTGTGCCGGTGGGCGACTCCACCTCGCCGAACGGGAGAACATCGACGGCGCGGTCGGCGATCAGGAATCGGTGCCCGGTGCTGCCCAGGGCGCGGAAGGTGGCGCGAATTGCCTCGAAGTGGTCCCAATTGTTCAGGGTCACTGCGATATCGGTGTCGTTGGTGGCCCGCGGCGGCACCCCGCGGCAGAAGCGCCAGTGCAGTAGATCGCGGCACTGTGCCCCGACGAGCATCAGCTGTTCAGCCGGCACGACGTCGGCAAGTGCTGTGACGATCGGTGTCACCCAGGCCAGGAGGACCGGGTCATAATCGGGAGAGTCGCTCATCCTGCCTTCTCATGAGGTGGGCGACTTCGATCTGGCGCGGCTCGCGCGAGGCAAGGAGGTCGGCATAGATCAAGGCCGCGGGAGCCAACCCCGGTTGCTCGTCAGGTAGGTTGCGCCAGAATAGCTTTCGGATCACGATGCTGCCGTGTGGGTCGCGGTGCCAGCGGTTGTGTATAAGCAGGTCGGCGGGTAGCCCGGGCGCTGGGGTGCCGACGTAGAGCATCAGTGATTCGGGATTGCGGATTTCGTCGGGCAGGGCCTGTTCACCGCTGACCGCCACTGCGAGTCCGTCGGGTGCGGACCACGTGTGGATATCACCGCTGGCGACCAGGAGTTTGTTGGCCCGGCCCAGACCCCCCGGATAGGCAGCCGCCCACAGGTCCAGCAGCTGATCGGTGCGCACCAGCCTGCGGCGGGAGCCGAGGTGTTCGAGGAAGCCGGTAGTGCGCAACGTATCCATCGTCTGCTTGGCCATACCGACTGAGACGCCGGCACTCTCGGCGATCTCACGCAGCGGCGCGTCGACCAGTTGCGGTGCGTCAAGCAGTACGCAGACAACCTGCGCGCGCTTGGGGGTGAATGGGTTACGCGGTCCATCGCTGTGCAGTCCGTCACCGAGGGTGCCCGGTTGTGCGGACACAGCTGACCGTCGGCCGCGCACGTCGATGAGCAGTCCACCCTGGTGCCGCAAATAAGCGTTCCCAGCTCCGTCGATGTACCAGAGTCCGCGAGCCCGCAGCGTTTCAGCGCTCGACGGGTGCAGACGCGGGCCCACCACAAGCAGCGGCGAACCGGCGCCGGCGGTATCCCAGGCCTGCAGTGCTGCCGTTGCCGACAGGTGAGGAAGGTAGAGGGCAGTGATCGTGAGGGGGTGACCGTCGATCTCAAGGTCTAGTGATTCGGGATAGGCGGAGTTCAATGCTGATAAGCCACCGAGCACCCGCACTCCGTATTCGGTGAGGTGACGCTCGACGGCCACGGCGAGATCAGTCCCGATCTGGTCCATGCGTTCAGTATAGTCGTATGTTCAGTTTTATTGAACATAATGATTTATTGAACACGTTAGGTCGGAGCTGGTCTAGAGTTCACGGAAGCTGCTGAGGCAGAGCAGTATCACGCCAGCGAGTCAATGCGCGAGGCAGAGCGGGCAGCGGATAAGTAACTGCCGGCCGACCTCATTGGGCGGTTGAATATCGGCTCGTCAGAGCATACGTAACGCGAATCAGCACCATAAGCGGAACCGACACGATCGACAACATCATCGATGACGACGATGACAACAACGGCGACGAGTTCTCAGTTCTTGTTGTCGCCGTCTCTGATCGCCGTGGCCACCATGTCGCGGACGTCACTACCATCCCTGGGATTGCTTTGGGCGCGTTGGGCTCGTCGGCCGGTGGTTTCCGACGCGCCGAGCGACAATGCTGGACGTGGATCAGCCCGAATTTGTGTTCGCGACACGGGAAGGCTACGACCGCACAGCTGCTTACTACGCTGAGCGGTTTCACCACCATCTTGATGACAAGCCGGTCGACCTGGCTGTGGTGACCGCATTCGCGTCATTGATCCTGAAGGGCAAGAACAGGTGTGTCGTTGATGTTGGCTGCGGGACCGGAGTAACTACCGCGTTACTGGCCGATTGTGGTGTGACCGCATCCGGGATCGACGTGTCTTCGAATATGGTTTCGCAAGCGCGGCGGCTCAACCCTGGCCTGCGGTTTAGCGTCGGGTCGATGACGTCCCTTGATGTCGCTGATGGCAGCGTCGCTGGCGTTTGCGCGTGGTACTCAATCATTCATGTTCCCGACGAGTACCTGGCGGGCGTGTTCGGCGAGTTTTACCGAGTGCTAGTGCCGGGCGGCCTGGTGCTGTTGGCGTTCCAAGTTGGTGACGAGCCTCGGGTGCTTACCAACGCATTCGGTCACGAGGTGCACTTGACGTTTATGCGTCGTCAGCCTCGGCAGGTCGAAGATCAGTTGGCTGGTGCGGGCTTTCGGGTCTACGCCAAGCTGGTGCGTCAGCCGGACGACGATGGGCTTGAGTCGACTCCCCATGCCTATCTCATCGCGCGAAAGCTCTAGTGAAACATCGCGGTTAGTCATCGGCAGCGCGGTTTTCTCGGGCGAGCAGTCGTTGTTTTCCGCGATGCAAAGGTTTGCTGCGCGAATCCGATGGTGACGGTGGCCGTGGATGGCCCCTTTAGGACGGGCGTACCACACCACCAGATGCCCGATGTTGTCTGTGGGTCGTTGTACCAACTTGATCCGCGGTGCGTAGATTTGCCTCGCGTCCGACGAACCGGAGAGGTCGAGGTGAAGACCGAGAACATCAACCACGCATTCCTCGATGGTGTCCTCGACGGCAGCCATGAGGATGTCTACTACCACGTCGGAGTAGCGTCCGCCGACCCGATTCTTGATGAGCTCCGCGATGTCAAAGCAGTCATCCTGGCCGGCACTGGGGAGCGCATCATCAAGTTCGCTGACCGTTGGAGCGAGCTCAACGGCGGGTCTCAGGTCTCCCCGGTCATCGCCTTCCCCAAAGAGGACCGGTTCGTCACCAGGTACACCGCCGGCGTGCTCTTCGCCTCCCACGGCATGGGCATGGCCAGTGCCTCGATCGCGCTGCAGGAGCTCATGCGCCTGGTGTTCTTCCTCAAGCGCGGCGACCTCAAGGCCTTGGATCAGGTGTTCTGGTGCCGGGTCGGCACCAGCGGCGGTGTCGGACTGCCCGGCGGAACCGTGGTGGTGTCATCCGAGGCCCTGATGGCTGATCTCCAGCCTTACCGACTGCTCAGGGGCGGCGACGGTGAGTACTGGTTCGATGGGCGCTTCCCCGCCGATACCCACAACGCCATCATCGCCGCCAACGAAGGCATCGATGACCTGACGGTGGTGTCCGGCAGGACGGTCAGCGGCAACGAATTTTTCCTCGAACAGTTCCGTCTCGACGGCGCGGTATGCCTCGAGACACCGCAGACAAAGATGGCGTGGCTGCGGTGGCTCGACGAGAACGGTGTGCGCAACATCGAGATGGAGGGCGCCATGATCGCGAGCTACCTCAATCACTGGGGCTTCCCGAAATTCGCGATGATCTGCTGCACGCTGCTCAACCGGCTCGAAGGTGACCAAGTAACGGCCTCGCCTGAACAGCTACGCAAGTTCAGTGAAGATTCAGGGGCGGCGTTGTTCAACTACCTCAAGGCCAGCCTGCTGGGTGCCTGACCAACCGATTCTGGTCGAGCGTGACGCGAAACCGTTCTACGCCAGGGTATTTCTCGCCCAACGTGGTAACTGTAAAGCCGTTTGATTGGGTAGAAGCCGACAGCCTCCGCATCGGATTCTGCGACGACAGACAACCCGGGTGAAACCAGTCCCAGCAGGGCGTTGAGCAAGTGGAACCGGCCACCACCTGTATTCCGTCGGACCGGGCATCATCCATATCGCCGCCAGGAGGACGGGCGGAGCAGGAAGCACCCAGCCCTAGGCGCTGACACGGAAATTGGTGGACTTCTCGTCAGCGGATCGTGTCCACACCCAGGCGAAGACCCCGCCCGCGACTGCGACGGCCGCCAGCACCAACATCGAGGTCGTGATTGCCACCGATGAAGCGCTCACCGCAGCCCGCTTGATGGCTTCGGCGGCGTCGTTGGGCAGCGCTGCCAGGATGCCGTTGGCCTGCGAGAGATTGCCGTCCTGAACCGCCCCGGCGTACTGCGCAGCCACATGCCGCAGTTCCGGTCGATTATCGAGGCCCGCAGCGACCTTCGATGCGGTGACGGTGCCGATCACCGACGTCACCAGCGCCACGCCAAGTGCCGCAGGGATATTGAAGGTCATCTGGATGAGCCCCGATCCCATCCCGGCACGTTCGGCGTCTACGGCTGACATGGCCGCAGTGTTGCATGCTGGAAGCGCGACGCCCACGCCAATACCCATGAGTGTCAACGGAATTACCATTTCCGCTAGCGTCGTGTCTGGGCTGAAGGAAAGCCCGATCCAAGCCAGGGCCATGGCTTGCATCGTCAGGGCAACCGTCATAGGGAGGCGGGGGCCGACCTTGTCGACCCATCGGCCGGCCGATGGTTGGAAGACTATGCAGCTGCCGGTCGTTATCACGATGACCCAGCTGGCCTTACCCGGCGAGTAGCCCAGGACGTTGATGAAGAACAGCGACCCGACAAACGTCAGAAATGGAATGTAGACCAAGCCGACCGCGCTCTGGGCGAAGAATCCGCCGGAAAACAGGCGCTGTTTCCACAGGCCGAAGTCCACCAGAGGGTGGGTGGTCCTAGTTTCCACGACACCGAAGAGCGCCAGCAGGATGAGGCCCGCCGCTAGGGATCCCCAGGTCCCCTGGGAAGTCCAGCTCACCGACGAGTTCTGCAGCCCGAACACGAGCAGCGTAACTGCGGTGCCGCCCAAAATCAGGCCAAGCCAGTCGTACTTCCCCGCAGCTATCACGCTCTGGTATCCGTGAGTCGCCGCGAGGGTGACGACAATGACCAGCGCTGTGAGCGGCACGGCCACCCAGAACACCCAGCGCCAGCTGGCGATCTGCATCATCCAGGCGGCAAACAACGGGCCAACGAGCAAACCGAATCCGTGCGCGAACCCCCACACGCCAACGGCGAACCCCCGTCGGGCTCTCGGGATGGAATTGACCACGATCGACAAGGTGGCCGGGGCGGAAATGCCGATACCGATGCCTTGGATGGCCCGACCGCCAATCATGAACGGGCCGGCCACGGCGATGGCCGACATCACCAGACCGGCGCCGAAAATGATGAAGCCGATGACAATCATCTTGACTTCGCCGAGCAGATCGCCCAGGCGTCCGCCCGCGACGAGCGCAGCACCAAACGCCAGGCTGTAGGCGGTGATTGTCCACGTTTGTGCGGACAGGCCAAGACCGAGGTCTGCCTTGATCGTGGGCAGCGCTGGGCCGATCACAGTGCTGAACATTTGCGCGACGAGGGCGCCGAAGCTCATCGCGGCCAGGATCGCCCACGCCGCCTTGCTCGTTTTCCGGCTGTCGACGGCGATCGCCACCGCGGTGGTTTCATTCGCCATTGCCGAGCGTTCCTTCCCGCGGGTCGAATGCTTGGGGAAGGAGTTGGGCCATCGTCTGCACGCCTTTCGGGGTCATGACTTCCAGTTCGGGTCCGCCGTGTTCGTAGAGCAATTGGCGGCAGCGACCGCACGGCATCAGTGGGTCACCGTTGCCGTCGACGCAGTAGACGGCAACAAGTCGGCCGCCGCCGGTCCCATACAACGCCGAAATCATCGAGCACTCGGCACACAGCGCGAGCCCGTATGAAGCGTTTTCAACGTTTACCCCCGTAATGAGCCGGCCGTCATCGACGAACCCGGCTACCCCGACCGGGAACTTCGAGTAGGGCGAGTAGGAATTCGCTCTGACCGCGACCGCGGCCTTCCGCAGCGTGTCCCAATCCACGTCGCTCATCTGACCGGACCTCCCGCGTGAACACCGACGCGTAACCGGCGTCCGGCTGACTGCGTCAATCTAGCATCGGGATGCCTTGAAACGTGATGCCGGCTTCAGCCTGTCGCAGACCACGGCCAGCACTGATAAGTGGGCCGGTGAAAAACGCCAGCGGTTGTTTCGTTTTCATGCACCGGGAAGTCCTCGGGGCGGTGCTTCAGGATGAAACAGGTTCTAGGTCAGTTCGACCACGTCGCTACCCGTTCTCCGATCATGATTGAGACAAGGTTGGTATTGGCGCGTGGGGACACAGGGATGATCGAGGCGTCGGCCACCCGGAGCCCCTCGGTGCCATACACCCCGCAGCGGCTGTCCACTACCGCTGTGGGGTCGTCAGGGGGACCGCAGCGCGCGGTGCCCGTGGGGTGGTGGGCGCTGACCGCCGCCCGCCGAATGAAGTCGTCTAGCGCCGAGTCCGAGTGCACCGTGGTCTCGTCCATATCAATGATCGCCTTGGTGAGTGCCGCAAATGCCGGCTGCCGTAGCAGCTCCCAGCACAGCCGGACCCCCTCACGTTGGCGGCGCAGATCCTCCGGATCACGGCCATAGTCGATCTCGATACGAGGCGGCGCGGCAGGGTCGGTGGACACCGCACGCACAGTGCCGCGCGCCCGAGGGGCCATCAGGTTGGAGGTCACCATGAAGGCCCAACCGTCCGGCGTGGCGCTCGCTAAATGCGGCGCAAAAACCTTCAGGTCGACATGGTTGAGTGCGTACAGCTGCATGTCATTCCGCACCGCCGACCCGGGTGCTGTGTAGCGCAGCACGACCTCGGCACATGGGTCGGCCGGATCACACAGGCCGGGCCGTGGCAGTAGCACGATTGCGACCTGCGAGTGATCGGCGAGGTCGGAACCGACGCCGGGTCGGTCGGCGACGACGGCAACGCCGAGCGCACGCAGCAGGTCCGCCGGGCCGACCCCGGAGCGCTGCAGAATCGTCGGTGTGCCGTAGGTTCCGGCGCACAGCGTGACCCGGTCGGCATGCACGGTTCGTGGTTGCCCATCGGCAATCAACCGGACCCCGATGGCCCGCGACCCGGCGAAGAGCACTTTGTCCACCAACGCGTCAGGCAGGATCGTCAGATTCGGTCTGGCACGCACCGCATCCAGATAGGCCGAGGCCACCGAGATTCGCTGTCCGTCCGTCGTGAGGTTCAGCGGAACCGCACCCACGCCGGTCGCATCTGGTGCGTTGTGGTCGGCGGTCGACGGGAATCCGGCGGCGCCAGCAGCCTTTACCAATGCCGCCGAGATCGCTGACCACTCCGCGGAGTTGCGTCGTCGCACAGCTAAGGGGCCGACAGTGCCGTGGTGTGGGCCGTCGAAGTCGGCGTCGGCCTCCAGGCCGCGAAGGAACGGCAGTACCTCCGGCCAGGACCAGCCCTTCCAGTCCGCGAAGTCATCGGGCTGCGGCCGCAGGGCAATACAGCTGTTGATCGCCGAGCAGCCGCCGACGACCCGGCCCCTGGGCAGCGACAGTTCCGCGCCGTCGTCACGGAAGCCGACAAACCCCCAGTCGTGCAACACCATTGAAGGTGTGTTGCCGTTACGCAGATCATGCGGTAGCTGTGACTGATCCGGGTAATCCGGACCAGCTTCCACCAGTAACACTCGCCGCCCCGTGGTAGCCAAGCGAGCGGTCAGCGCGGCACCCGACGAACCTGCCCCAACTACGATTTCATCGAACTCAGAATACATGCGAACTTCCTTCGGGGACATCGCGATCCGCAGTAGCCGACCGGTCGTCCGGTCGGCGGGAGTGTAGCAGGTTCAGCTGCATCACCAGGGGCAACCGTGATCGGGCCGAACGGCTGACCGAGATCGACGCGGAGGCCAGGTGGGCGGCCAAGAACGCGCAGTGATCTGTGCACCGGTTGTGGGTTGTTGAGGAGTACTGGGCTTTCGTTGGCGGCGGCGCGTGTCGCGGCAGGTCCAGTTCCTTTGCTTGGCGCTCATTACTCGGCGACGAAGTCGGAATATGCATGCAGGTGGTGTGCTTACAGGTGCGACTTCAGCGTGTTGTCGGCACCTCATCATCGTAGAACAGACCCTGGCAGGCGGTGATCGCTAGGTCTGTGCGGACAGACCAAGATTCAGGTTCGCCTTGATGGTCAGCAGCGCCGGGCCGGACAGCGCTTGTTGCTACGCCGAAGGTGCCAACAGGTCGTTGAGCAGCGAGTTGGCGACATCGCAAATTTCTTGGAGGTAGCGGTAGGCGTCTTGGCTGGGGCTCAGATCGTTGGGCGGCCAGAGCAGTTCGTGTCGTCCTCTGGTCAGACCAACCAAGCGTTGATGGCCGGCAACGGCGTTGAGTCGCACCAGGTACCCAGCCCCGTCGGTGTGGCCGTGGACGTTGAGTTCGATGCCGGGATCGCCGACCAGCACGCCGGCACTGAGCGCCCGATAGACCAAGTCCGACAAGGCCGACCCGGCGCAGTCATCAGCAGGGTTGGGGAGGTCGCGTTCCAACCCATCGCCTTCGGCGGCCATCCAGCGGGTGAACGCGTCGTCGTCGATGCGGAACGCGATCGGAGTGCCGTTGACAGTAATAGCGAAGGATGCTGCACTGTCAACAGTGTGGGTAGTTTTGAGCATTATCACCTCTACTTTGGGCGTTATCGAGGGTCTTTAGACTGAGCGCGCGACGCTTCGCACTGGATGAGTCCATATTTGAAGGTGTTGGGCGCGTGATCGCCTGGGCGCCAGGCTAATCAGGCAAGGTGTTGGAGTGAACCGGCTTCGATATGCCAATCTCCTTGCAATGACCACAATGTCGCGATCTCGAGTCGAGGTTGAATTGTCCGGCTCCTCAGCGCCCCCGTTCCGGGCCGCATCGTCGCCAGGCTAGACATAACGGTGCGGCATTATCGAGTCACATCGCGACGTCTTGCCGTCTCTTTTTACTGCTCATTCAGTCACGTATGCGGGTCTCGTTAAGTCTCGTTTCGATAGGGCCGCCGCGGCTACCTCAGATGCCGCTGAGTCTTGCGTCGCACATGGGTCGATGTCGCGGTCAACGGCAGCGTCTTGCAGTGCCGTGCCGCCTATTTGCTCACTCCGTGACTTCGTCGAGCGGGATCGGCCTGTCGAACTGGGTGCGGCTAGTGAGGGCCTCGTAGACCCGCCGGGGCTCACCCAACGTAACCTCGGCCAAGTCGATATTTTGGGTCGACTGAGGGTCCACACGCACCCATCGCCATGGTTCGGCGACCACTTGGGTGTCATTGATAAAGCCTGTGTAGTAACCATCGAGGATGGTTTCGCCGGGCAGCACCGCAAGGTGTAGCGAACCGTAGAAGTAATGGTCATTGCAGTTGCGGAAATATCCCATCAAGTGGCGGCCAAACAACCGTGCGTTGGTCTCGGTTTCGTGCCCGTGAGAGTGGCCTTCGGCACGGGGCGCCGGCGGATAATTCCTCGACTTCGTGCCGCGGCTCGTTGCGGTCACTGACGACAGGTCGATATGACATTGCCGGGTGCCTCCTAAAAGGTAACCCGTGACCCATAGGCCTCCCAGGATGGCGGGGGCAAGGGCGGGAGCGACCGGCGACAGCACATGGTCGTCATCCTTAGCTGGCGACTGGTTCTGATGTTCGTCATGGTCAAACAACTCCTTTGCTGTCCAGCCAGGAAACATCTGCTCCAGCACTGCGCAGTGATATGGCCGTGGGAGGCTGTCGACCTGGCCTCCGACCCATCGGTAATACTGTGCCTTCGTTGGGGGCGTCGCGGGTCGCGGCAAGTCCAGTTCTTTTGCCCGCCGCTCGTATTCGGCGACGAAATCGCCATAAGCATGCAGGTGGCGGTCCTGTAGCAGAGCCTTCAACGCGTTGCCCATATGTCAACCGTAGAGTATTTGCTCTCATGTCAAACATAGAGCCATAAGACCGGATGCGACTGCATGCGACTCGAATGAGCACGAAAGTACGCACCAGAGTGTCTTTCCGCTCGGCACGTCCACCTATAGCGTCGAGCAGATGGGTGCCACCACGGTTTTCAAGGACTACGCCAGCGTCTATGCAGCATGGTCGGCAAAGAATCCAGCCAACCGCGATTACGACCGCCCGACGGTTCTGCGCCTCATCGGTGACATCGACGGCAAGCGTGTGTTGGAGCTCGGATGCGCTGCGGGTGCCCTCACCGCTCTCCTCGTGGACCGCGGGGCCGATGTTCACGCCATCGATGCGGAGCCACAGATGATCGAGCTCGCCCGCCAGCGCCTGGGAAACAAGGCCCGCTTCGAAGTAGCAGATCTTGAGCAGCCGCTGAATCTCGCCGCGCCCAGCAGCATCGACGTCGTCGTCGCATCGCTGGTCCTGCACTATGTTCGGGATTGGGCGACCCTGCTTGATGAGCTGCACCGCTGCCTGGTCCCGGGGGGTGTGCTGGTCTGCTCGCTACACCACCCAATCAACGCGTGGCTGTTGTCTGATCGAACCGACTATCACCGTGTCGAGCTGGTAAACCAGGAATGGGATTGGGACGGGCTATCCGTGACGGCCAAGCCCTACCGTCGGTCCTTGTCGGCGATCTTCGGAGAACTACGGCGAGCAGGCTTCGCTATCGACGCCGTGGAAGAACCACAGATCCCAGCCAGTCCGGACATTGACCCGGACCTGCTACACATGCTGAACACCCAGCCGTTCTTTTTGTTCGTGCGAGCTGTCCGCGCCGTCTGAATTCGACTCGTTCTCCCGCCATCCCTACGAACAAGCGCGAAAAGCACCGCCCTGGATCAGGATCAACAGGCCGATACCGATCAAGACCCCCGGTAAGACAATGTGGTCCCAGCGAGCAAGCGATCCAGCGACGAGCGGGCGAGACGCCAAGTATCTGGCCAGCAGGCAACAGACTGCTATACCGACTAAGAAGATCACCATAAAAACTGAGATGCCCGCCACGCTCTCCACCGCGAATATCGGTACATAGACACCGATGTTGTCACCGCCGTTGGCAACGGTAACCGCGGCGACATGAGAGACGCTCGGGCCGCGATTGCCGTCGGTACCGATCGCCGGGAATGCCTCGCTGCCGGCGGGTGTTCGGCGTTCCCGCCATACCCGAAATCCCGCATGCAATCCCAAGATGATCGGAACGAATCCGAAGTACGTCAACACCTCCTGTGATAGCAGCGTTTCACCGACTAGTGCCGTGGCCACTGAGACCGCAAGCAGCGCTATGAAGCCCAAGTACTGTCCCGCGACAATGCGGACGGCTGTTCCTCGGTGGGCGTCAGCCTGACCAAAGAACACGGCAAGCATGACCAAGTCATCAACGTTTGTGGCCGCGAACGTGCCGACTGCCCCAGCGACGGTACCGAGAATCACTGTGTCCCCTTACAACCGAAGCGGCGGCCATGAGCAGACTAACTGGCGACATGTGAGGCGTATGTTGTTGGTTGCCGTCAGTTCGCGAGCGGAGTAGCCGGGATCAGCAGACGTGACGACGAATGGACCGTATTCAGGCTGCTGGTGCCGACGCTGGCGTGACGGAAGTTCATGATTGCTGGCGTCGACGGGTCCTGGTCATCGCTGCTTAGCACCAGTCGAATGCGGTGGCCGGCCTTGAATCGTCGAGCGTTGGGAACCAACGGGATTCGATAGACGACGTCCTCGCCCAACGGTACTGCGTGTGGGTTCCGACACGGCAATATCGGTGCGCCGGGCCGGCTGGCCGCCTCGTCGACTTCACGCATGCTGGCACGCAACCAGCCTGCCGTCACTGCAGAGGCTTCCCCGTCAGGCGCGACGTCCTGCAGCGTCGCGATCCAGGCGGTGTCGATCGCCGTCGCCGATGCGACTAGCCGCAACTCGATGTCGCCAACCATATCCATGTCCTGGCTCAGCGGCGCGCTGGTCCAGGTCAGCGTCGAAGGCGGATCGATCTTGCTGGGCTTGACCCGCCCGAGCCCGGATCCCAGAACCATGAACTCACGGCTTCCCGGCTCGCCCTCGGCTTCATCCAAGGCGCCGTCGGCGCGCAGCGCCAGTTCACGATGTGCGGCGTCGGACGGCGGCCAGGTGTCAGCGGTGCGCCACTGGTCGGCGCCGGGCAGGAAGTATCGGATCGGTGGTCCGTCAATGATCCCAGTGTCGCGGCCCTTCAGCCAATGGTCGTACCAGGCCAGCGCCTCGATGTGCAGGCTTTCCCATGGCCAGGTCAGTCCGAACTTGTCGAGCAGGCTCATCCTCACACATCCGTTGTGCAACAGCCCTTTCCACGTGACAAATGTCGACGGAAGGTGTAGCGGAACATTCTCCCAGTCGCACCCGAGGTACACCGGAATATTGATTTCCTTCAATAGCGGCAATAGATTTCGCTGATCCCACCATTGGTCGCGGGTTGGTCGCCTGACCGCTACCTCTTGCCATAGCTCGTCCCACGGATGCGGATTGTGTGGCAGCTTGATTAGTTGGCGCAGCATCGTCACCGCCGCCTCACCGTTCATGGTTCCGAACTTCTTATGCAGCCGTGGGCTGTTCAGCACACGTCGAGCCAGTGCGACGAGCCTGCTGCGCCACAATTTGTCGCTGCGCTCGGAAGTCAGACCGACCATCGCGAGGAACGGTGTGACGAAGGACGAGCTCATTAGCCCGTGGTGGTTGGCGCCCTCATACATGTCCGATGTAACGGCGACGGGAAAGATCGCCTTGAGGTGCGGCGGGCGCTCGACGGCTGCCTCGAGCTGGGTCATCGCGAAGTAGCTGATGCCGATCATGCCGACGTTGCCGTCGCACCAGGGTTGAGCCGCGACCCACTCGACCAGATCGTGCATATCCCGACGTTCCTGAGCGTCGAACAAGCCGAAGGTCCCGCCGGATCCGCAGGTTCCGCGCACGTTGGCGATGACGTGCGCATAGCCACGCGGCACCCAGAAGTCCGTCACGCCTGCCTCGATAAATCCGGCTGGGGCACCTAAGTTCTGCACTTGCCGCGGGTAGGGAGAGGCGGCCAGCAGCGCGGGGAAGCGGCCGTCGGAATCGGGCCGGTGGACATCGGCCAAAAGCTCGGTGCCGTCGCGCATGGTGATCGCCGTGTTGTTGTCGCTGCGGGACGTGTACTGCGGCTCGCTGAGGTTTCGGTACGTCCGTCCGGTGGTTTGCGGGCCGTTAAGCATGGCGATCATAGTTTCACGATATGTTGAAACTAGTTTCAACGCAAGATGAAATTAGCGATATGGTGAGGTGATGGCGACGCGATCAGTTCCCCCGGGTCCCCGCGACGAGCGTGGCGTGCTGGCCGCGCGCATCCTGGCCGCGGCCCGCGATGAGTTCGCCGAACATGGCTGGGCCGGTACGGCAATCCGCGCCGTCGCCCGTGCCGCGGACGTCGACCCGGCGCTCATCTACCACTACTTCGGCTCCAAGGAGGGCCTGCTCGACGCCGCCACCGCGCCGCCGCAGAAATGGCTGGACGCGGTCGCCAAGACATGGGCGATGCCGAAGGCCGATCTGGGAAGGCAACTGCTGCGCAACGTGCTAGCTAGCTGGTCTGACGAGGACGTCGGTCCCGTGCTCCGGGCAGTGGTGCTGACCGCGGCCCACGAGACCAGGACCCGCGAAAAGCTGCGGTTGGTAGTCGAAAGCGGCCTGATAGGCGGCTCAACCCTGGGGGACGACGACGGCGAACGGCTGCGCCGCAGTGGTTTGATCGCCAGCCAGCTGATCGGCTTTGCGCTGTTGCGGTATGTCTGGAAGATCGAGCCGATCGCGTCGATGTCCGACGACGACGTGGTGGCGGCGATGGCGCCGAACCTGCAGCGCTATGTCGACGGTGACATCACCGGCCCGTGCTGAGCTTAGTGCCGACTAGCCCGGACAATCTGCCGCAGTTTCTCTTCGGCTCCGTGAACCAGGACAATGCTTACATGCGTATGGTGTGGCGATTCCGCCTGCTGGCGATGGTCGCTGGATTGGTTGCCGTTTCGGCTGCTGCCTGTGACGCCGTGCACGGTAGCCGAGGTTCTTCTGGCTTTTCATCGCAGTCCAGGACCGTCACGGCCGTGCCGGTCCAGCCCGCCGACACAACGGTTCCCTCAGGTCCTCGCGTGCCGCCAGTGAGCGCCGCGGCGCGCGCGGCCGGGTTCGTCGACGTTCGGAGCGTGGTTCCAGATGCAATCATCGATCTGCGTTATGCGACGCCGCGCAACGTCACCGGCGCGCGGTTGTACCCTGCCGATGCCCGATGCCTGGTACACCAATCCATGGCTCAAGGTCTCGCGGCTGCCGCCGCCGTGTTGCGTCCGCGGGGGCAGGTGTTCGTCTTCTGGGACTGCTACCGGCCGCATGACGTCCAGGTAAAGCTGTTCGATGTGGTTTCGAACCCAGCCTGGGTGGCGCCACCGGGCCGGTATGCCCACAGCCACGAGGTGGGGCGTTCGGTGGACGTGACATTCGCAAGTGCGCAACAACAGTGCCCGGCCGAACGGCAAGAGGGCGGCCTGTGCCTTGGCGACATGGGAACAGATTTCGACGACTTCTCTTCGGGGGCAAAGGCATTTGCGACCCAGGGCGTCACTGCCGAAGCTCAGGCGAATCGTGCCCATTTGCGGGCCGCGATGAGCGCCGGTGGGTTGAGTGTGTACGCCGGTGAGTGGTGGCACTTCGATGGTCCCGGTGCCGGAGTCGATCACCCAATCCTGAACGTATCGGTCGACTAGCGTGATCGCCGTGCGCGCGTTGTTGCGAAGTGCGGCAGCAATTCTGGGTCGTGCCTCATGGGCCGAGCGTCCCCTTGTACAGCTCGTCGACGGCATGGTAGGACGTTGTCAGGACGCTTTGATGTACCTGCGGACGACGTCGTCTTCTCCGAACGTGCTTGTGTGCTGTAGGCCCTCGGTGTCTCGGCCAAAAAATGTCCATTGCCGTGGAGTTGTTTGCGGGCCGCTGATCAGCTTGACGGTGTAGCGCAGCTGGGTTGGCTGCTTGGTGCCAATGAGGTCACCGACTCGGATCTGCGACGGGTGAATCTCGGGCGCTTCCCACCAGTCCTGCATGACCATGCCGCCCGTCCTTGGCTCGTTTCCTGCCACCGTACCCCGGATCGGGGTCGAGCGGGTAGCGTCCGATCGGTAAGTGCGTGTCGCCAGGCAGGGCTGGTTCGCCAGCGGTGCGCCCGCCCGGGATTTTCGCGTCTGTCTTGCGTGCGCTGGTTGGGGTAGTACCCGGCTGATAGTGTGACGCTGTCACCTCATATGTCCCGAGTTGGCTGAAGCTGGTCTGTAAATCGGCCGGGGTGTGGGAGATGGCGTTTGAGCAGATTCGTTGAGTCGATGCTTAGCAGTGCTCAGTCGAGTACTCGTGGCCTGGTTACCGGTGAGCCTGGTGCGCCGGTTCGATCGAGCTGGGGCGAAGTTCATCAGCGGGCTCGGCAGGTGGCGGGTGGTTTAGCCTCGTTGGGCGTCGGTCCGGGTGATCGGGTGGGTGTATTGGCCGGCGCCCCAGTAGAGATTGCGCCGACTGCGCAAGGCGTGTGGTTGTGTGGCGCGTGTTTGACGATGTTGCAGCAGCCGACGCCGCGTACTGATCTGCAGATGTGGGCACAGGACACATTGGCGGTGATCACCATGATCGAGGCGACGGTGGTGATCGTGTCGGATCCGTTCATGGCTGTGGTGGCGGTATTGGCCGCACACGGCGTGCGGGTGGTGACGATTGCCGAGCTTCTGGGCGCCGCACCGATTGAGGTGGTGGGCAGTGGTGAGGATGACCTTGCGCTCTTGCAGTTGACGTCGGGCTCGACAGGTTGTGCTAAAGCGGTGGCGATTACCCACGCGAATGTGATCTCGAACGCTGAGGCGATGTTCGTCGGTGCCCACTACGACATCGATACCGATGTGATCGTGAGTTGGTTGCCGCTATTTCATGACATGGGTATGACCGGATTTTTGACGATGCCGATGTTGTTCGGCGGCGAGTTGGTCAAGGTCACACCGATCGACTTCATGGACGATATCTTGTTGTGGCCCAAGTTGATCGACAAATATGATGCGACGATGACCGCAGCGCCGAACTTCGCCTACACACTGCTGGCGAAGCGGTTGCGCCGGCATGCCAGGCTTGGTGATTTTGATCTATCGTCGTTGCGGTGGGCGTTGTCGGGTGCTGAACAGGTCGAACCGGCCGATGTTGAGGATCTCTGTGCGGCTGCAGCGCCGTTTGGGCTGCGTCCCGAGGCGATCTTGCCGGCCTACGGGATGGCCGAAACCACTGTGGCGGTGTCGTTTTCGCAATGCGGCAACGGACTCATCATTGACGAGGTCGACGCCGATATGCTCGCGGTGCTACGCCAAGCAGTGCCTGCCACCACCGGCAACACCCGTCGGCTGGCCACATTGGGGCCAGTGCTGCACGGTATACAGGCCCGCATCGTCGATGAGGACGGCGCCCTTCAGCCGACCCGCGGCGTGGGACTCATTGAAGTGCGCGGCGATGCCGTGACATCTGGGTATGTCACGGCAGGAGGTTTCGTGGCCGTCCAAGACGACCAGGGTTGGTTCAGCACCGGAGATCTGGGATACCTGACTGAGCAGGACCACATCGTGGTCTGTGGCCGGGCCAAAGACGTGATTATCATGGCCGGACGCAACATCTATCCCACCGACGTGGAACGCGCTGCCGGGCGGGTCGCCGGCGTGCGGGCGGGTTGTGTCGCGGCCGTGCGACTCGACGCGAGTCATTCCCGGGAATCGTTTGCCGTGGCGGTCGAATCGAGCTTCTTCGACGACCCCGCACAGGTGCGGCGCATCAAGCATGAGGTCGCTCACGAAGTCGTCAGCGAAGTGGCGGCGCGGCCACGCAATGTGGTGGTACTGGCCCCGGGCGCGATCCCCAAGACGCCGTCGGGAAAGCTGCGCCGCGCTTGCGCATTGTCACTGGTCACCTGAGAAGTTGCCACGGGGCTGTCGGCGACACGATGCTGGCGGAGTACCGTCAAACGTGAGCAGCTTCGATGTCAACGGTGGTCCACCCTACATCTGCCGCGCGCCCGCGGGACAGATGATGCCAACCGTGAAGGGACCGCCCGTGGATTATGCGGCACTAACGATGACGCGACACCTAGACGTCCTGAGTCCGGCTGCCGCGCGCAGCAGGGGTGTCACCGTGATCATCCGGTGTACCCGGTGCCGACAGGAGCAGCCGCGATGACTTATCCGATCAGAGGCCGGCGCCAAGCCAATCCCATCCGGCTAACGCTGGCTCGTGAACTCGGCCGCGACATCGACGGCGCGTGGTGGCCACGTGCCGATCGCATCACCAATGAATTGCCGAACCTTATCGCGGTCCTGAGTCCCTTGCTCGGAGAAATCACCTCCATCAACGTCAACTGGTCACCGCTGCAACGACCACCCGACCTCAACTGGCCGGGATGGGAACGCAAACGCCAGCACATAATGACCGTCAGCGGCACGCATGCTCGCGCTAACCTACTGATCATCTCGTATACGACCCACAGCGCGCTGGCCCTGATGGTGCTGCGATGCGCCGCCAACCTGCCCATTCTGGCTACCGACCGCGATAAACGCGCATTTTTGACCGCGGGCTCGATCCTGCAGGTGGCCCAACAACAATGTGCCTCAGGCCCACACTAAACGCCACACATCAGGCACATCGGCGATCACCCGGCGGCCCGGCGTCCTTTCGATTCGGCCTGGTCAGCTCGTGCCGGTGTACGGCCCGGGGGATACCAGCACGGAGCCTCCGTCGCCGGGGGAGTTCCCGTTCACCCGCGGCAACTTTGTGTCTGGGTATCAGGGCAAGTTGTGGACGTTCCGGCAGTACTCCGGGCTGGTGCCGCGGAGGAATCCAACCGCCGCGACCGCTACCTCGTAGAACAGGGCTTCCCCTGAAAAACGTGAAGGCTTCCGTTATGCCGCCTCCGGTCGGATGGTCGCGGTTTCCTCGTAGTCGACGGGTGGTAGCAACCAGGCTGAGCTGTGCCGACATCGGGTGTTGTAGAACTCGTCGCACCAGGCGGTGATACCTCGTGTTCGAGGGTGGAGAAAAACGCCTCGGAAGCGGCGTTGTCGAAGCACGACCCCAACGCGTCCCATCGACTGTCGTACCCGAGCCTGCGGCATAGATTCATGAAACCATTTGCGGTGTAAGTAGATCCGCGGTCACTATGGAAGATCACGCCCTCGATCGCAGCGCGTCCACCACGCACCGCGGCGGCTATCTTCATCGCGTCGCTCGCTAACTCGGCGTCCGGATGCGCCGACATCGAGGTGGGGATATCGGTGATGCCGCCACACCAGTGAATGGTCAGCGGGACTCGCGGGTGCGGCGAAACGAACGAACTATTTGTCTAATCTGAGGTGAACCTGAGCCCTCCGATTGGGATTATGTGCGTGAGCCATTCCGCCCTGCCCATGCGTTTCTAACTAGCAGCGATCGCAGATTTCTTGGCTGGCTTACCGAGCGGAATACCGGGCGGCACCAGTAGAGTAGCCGAGTGGGGGTCATAAGCCACATAGATCTGGATCGGGTGGGTACCGTTTACCGGTTGCGCTCGTTTCGAATCGCGTCGGTGCTTCGTATCGGTGTGGTGGCGATGATGGTCGCTGCCATGGTGATCGGCACTCGCCGGTGTGAATGGCCCCGGCAGATCGTTTGGATCGTGTTGTACGCATTGGCTACGCTAGTGACGCTGCTGTTGGCGTTTGCTCGATTCCGTGGACCGATCAGCACGTGTCCGAGCGGTCTCGTTGTTTTCACCGTCCTCGACATTGTGATGTTGACCGGCTTTCAGTTGCTGTC
The DNA here is from genome assembly GCF_000340435.2 of Mycobacterium haemophilum DSM 44634. Lineage (NCBI taxonomy): Bacteria > Bacillati > Actinomycetota > Actinomycetes > Mycobacteriales > Mycobacteriaceae > Mycobacterium > Mycobacterium haemophilum. Next base: position 3,557,764 of record NZ_CP011883.2, on the reverse strand, counting down.
CACCGACGGGATCTATCCCTTACTGGTCATGACCTTGCTACCGATCCTGTTGGGCCTTGATGTACGCGCGCGTCGGGCGGCGGTGCTGCTGGTCTTCGCCCTGGCGGGGTTTGCGATCGCGGTGCTCGAAGACCCGGATATGGTGCGAGTGATCGGCTGGCCCAATTCAATATTCCGGTTCATGGTGTACGCATTTCTGTGCGGCACGGCCTACGTGGTCGTTCGTATCGAGGATCGGCGCGCGCATTCGGTGGCGAGCCTGAGTGCGTTGCGTGAGGAGTTGCTGGCCCAGACGATGACGGCCTCGGAGGTACTGCAGCGCAGGGTTTCTGAAGCTATTCACGATGGACCGCTGCAAGACATCTTGGCTGTGCGCCAGGAACTTGTCGAGCTGGATACCACGTTGCCCGGCGATGACCGAGTCGGCCGCGCCCTAGCTGCTCTGCATACCGCCTCGAAGCGACTGCGCCAGGCCACCTTTGAGCTTCATCCGGCTGTTCTGGAACAGGTCGGGTTGGGTGCTGCCGTTGAGCAGTTGGCCTCCTTCACCACGCAGCGGTCGGGCATTGAGGTGCGCACCGACATCGATTACCCGGTCCGCAGTGCCAACGATCCCATCGTGTTCGGCGTGGTGCGCGAGTTACTGTCCAACGTGGAAAAGCATTCGCAGGCCCGCCACGCGTCGGTCACCCTCAGGACCACCGATGAGGTCTGCGTTTTGGACGTGGCCGATGACGGTGTGGGCGTTACCAGTGAGACGATGGCACGCCGTTTGGGCGAGGGACATATCGGTTTGGCGTCGCATCGGGCGCGCGTGGACGCCGCCGGCGGAGCGTTCATTTTCCTCGATACGCCCGCAGGCACCCACGTCTGCGTGGAGCTCCCCCTTAAGCAGTGCAGGTGGACGGTTGGGGTTGATCATGCCGAGCCAACCGTCGCTACAGCGACGTCGGAGTAAGGAGCCCGTCCAGTGACGCTGTTAGTCGAGCAGCCCTTGCCGCATTGCTTCGGCGACGGCCGCCGCGCGATCGCTGACCCCAAGTTTTTCGTATAGGCGTTGCACGTGGGTTTTGACTGTCGACGGCGCCACATACAGCTCAGCTGCGATCGCAGGGATGCTTTGGCCTCGAGCAATACGATTGAGCACCTCCCGCTCGCGTGCGCTGAGCACTGGCGCGATTGGCGCTGCACGCTGGCGGATTTCCCCGGCGAGCCCACCGACGAGCGAGGGCGCCACCACATCGCGGCCCTTCGCGCAATCGAGTACGGCCTTGACGATCTCGGTGCGCGTCGAATCCTTCAACAAGAAACCCGCGGCGCCCTGCTGCAGCGCCTGATACACGATCGCCGACTCATCGTGAGCCGAAATCAGCAACACGCGGGTCGGCAATTCGTGGCTTCGCACCGCCGCCGCCACCTGTGCGCCATCCATGCCGGGCATCCGGTAGTCCAGCAACGCAACATCGGGCAGGTGCGCCTTGATCAATTCCAGCGCGGTTGCGCCGTCGTCTGCCTCGCCGACGACGTTCACCGAGCCACTCAACGAAAGCGCCCGTACCACGCCTTCACGAAAGAGCGGGTGATCATCGCCTACGACCACACGCACCTTTTCAGGCGTCGTCGCGCCGACCATGGCGACGAGTTTAGCGGTTCGTCGGCAACGAACCGTTCACTATCGTCCTCGGCGCAGCTGCGCGGGTTTCCAGAGCGTGCCCAATGGGAAAGCCGGCACCGGCGGATGTGGCTGCGGGGAGCCCGGCCGGGCGCACGCCAAATCGCTGTACGGCAAGCCGACGATGTTGGACGGCCCTCGCCATGAGTACGGTTCTACCGTGGTGTCCAGGGACCTAGAGCTGGAGCGGGTGCGTACCGTTTACCGGTTGCGCTCGTTTCGAATCGCGTCGGTGCTTCGCGTCGGCGTGGTGGCGATGATGGTCGCTGCCATGGTGATCGGCACTCGCCGATCTGACTGGCTGTGGCAGACCGGTTGGATTGTCCTGTACTCATTGATTGCAATATTGGCTCTGGTATTGGCGTTTGCTCCTTTCCGTCGGCGGATCGGCGCGGGCCGGATGGTCGGGGTCGGCCGGCTGGAGCCCATTGTTTTCATCGCCCTCGATATTGTGATGTTGACCGGCTTTCAGGTGCTGTCCACCGACGGGATCTATCCCTTACTGATCATGATCTTGCTGCCGATCCTGTTGGGCCTTGATGTGTCCTCGCGTCGGGCGGCGGTGATGCTGACCTTGTCGATGGCGGGGTTCGCGGTCGCGGTGCTCCAAGACCCGGACATGGTGCGAGTGATCGGCTGGTACGAGACGATTTTTCGGTTCGTGCTCTACGCATTCCTCTGTTGCATGGCCTACGTGGTCGTCCGCATCGAGGAACGGCACGCGCATTCGATAGCGGGCCTGAGTGCGTTGCGTGAGGAGTTGCTGGCCCAGACGATGACGGCCTCGGAGGTACTGCAGCGCAGGGTTTCTGAAGCTATTCACGATGGACCGCTGCAAGACATCTTGGCTGTGCGCCAGGAACTTGTCGAGCTGGATACCACGTTGCCCGGCGATGACCGGGTCGGCCGTGCCCTGGCCGGTCTGCATACCGCCTCGGAGCGACTGCGTCAGGCCACCTTTGAGCTTCATCCGGCTGTTCTGGAACAGGTCGGGTTGGGTGCTGCCGTTGAGCAGTTGGCCTCCTTCACCGCACAGCGGTCGGGCATTGAGGTGCGCACCGACATCGATTACCCGGTCCGCAGTGCCAACGATCCCATCGTGTTCGGCGTGGTGCGTGAGCTGTTGTCCAATGTGATGCAACACTCGCAGGCCAGCCACGCGTCGGTCACCCTCAGGATCACCGATGGGGTCTGCGTTTTGGACGTGGCCGATGACGGTGTGGGCGTTACCAGTGAGACGATGGCACGCCGTTTGGGTGAGGGGCATATCGGTTTGGCGTCGCATCGGGCGCGCGTGGACGCCGCCGGCGGAGTGTTCTTCTTCCTCGATACGCCCGCAGGCACCCACGTCTGCGTGGAGCTGCCCCTCAAGCAGTGAGGCCGTCCGTGTCCACCACTTTGCCGGCGAAGGTGCAACTACCGACACGTTTCCCAAGTAACAGCGTAGCCAGCTGTACTTTCGCGGTTCAACTGAAAGTGTAGTTCAGCAGGGTCTGCATCCCGGCTTCTTGATGATAGGTGTTGTGGCAGTGGAACATCCATGTTCCTGGGTTATCGGCAACCAGCACGGCATCGATCTTCTGGTTCGGCAGCACGATAAGCGTATCCTTGCGGGCGCCGGGGCGACCGTCGGCCCTAATTACCTGGAAGGTATGGCCGTGCAGGTGCATTGGGTGCCACATCATGGTGGTGTTATGGAACTTCAACGTGGGCCGTTGGTCCAGTTGTACCTGCAGCGGCTCGCCGTTGATTGTCCAGTTGTACCGCATCATATTGCCACCCAAGACCACCGCGAGATTCAGGTTTGGTTGGGCGGGCCCTAGGTTGACGGCCGTTGCGGCGGTGAACATCTCGATGGTACCTATCCGTTTGGTGAGCTCTGCCGGCCGAAATTGAGGGTCGGGTATGCCGCCTGACCCAGTGACGAGTAACGCACGCGCAACGGCGTTTTTCCCTTCCGCGGATGCGACCAGCGGGAAAACGCCGTCGGCGGCGGTCACGATGACGTCGTAGCGTTCGGCCATACCGATTAACAGGGCGTCGACCTGGGTAGGAACCACGGGGTAACCGTCGGTGTGCGTGACCGTCATCGAATGCCCAGCCAGCGCAACGCGAAACGCGGTGTCGGAGCCGGTGTTGATGAACCGGATCCGAATTCGCTGGCCCGGCTTCGCTTTGAATGTCGTCGCGGCCGCCGGGATTCGGCCGTTGATCAGGTAATAGGGGTAGGTGATGTCGCCGGCGTCGCCGCCGAGCAAGTCACTTTTCCCGACGTCGCCGCCCGGCATCTCGGGCATGCTCGGCTTGTTGGGCGAGGTCAGGTCATCGTAGAGTTGTTGCGGGCTCTTGCCGACGCCGTCGGTCCAATCATCCATGACGACAATCCATTCGGCGTCGTAGTGACCCGGATCGGTCGGATCGTCGACGATAACCGGTAGATAGAGCCCCATATCAGCGTCCAGGCCAGTGTGCGGATGGGCCCAGTAGGTGCCCGCGTTCGGCACCGAGAACCGATAAGTGAAGTTACGGCCGGCCGGGATGCTCGGCGTGGCCGGCTCGGCGCCGTCCATGTCGTTGCGTAGTGCGACGCCGTGCCAGTGGACTGAGGTCGGATGGTCGAGCCGGTTCGTCACGGTGATCGCAAGTTCGTCGCCGATGTTGGCCCGGATCACCGGTCCGGGAATGGTGTTTCCGTAGGCCAGTGTCCGGGCGGTCACCCCACCTAGGTCGATCTCAGCCTGTTGGGGGACCAAGGTCGCGGTCACGGTGTGCCCACTGTGTGGTCGGGCCGCCTCGGCGGCCGCAATCGCGTCTGCCATTCCAGCGGCCGCCGCGCTCTGCGGCGTCCGAGTTGTAGCTTGGCTGCAAGCGGCCAGCGTGAATCCGCCGGCGATGCCCGCGGCGATGAAGCCGCGCCGGGTGAGCCGCGCCCCGTCGAAGGGCATCTCGCTCGTGGGCAGCACAGGCATTGACCGCTCCTTGTCTCTCGTCCGTAGGTCCGGCGCTAATCGCAACCGCGACTATGGGATTCTGGCTTTAAAGCTCTGCTTTACACTATACCCCTGACGGGTATACAGTGGGCCGCGTGAAGGCCCGACAGGTGGTGTGGACGCGATCATCGCTCGGTGCGGTCTCCCTGATATGGGTGCTTGTCATTAGCGGGGCGCAGTGCGGGTTCCTGCAGCCTCAGCCCCATGCAGGCCACCTGAAACACCCGTTGGCGATGTCGCTTGGTGGTGAGTTCGCAATCAACGTCAACCATGCGCACCTATCGGACAACTCGAAGTTCGAGTGCCCAGACCAGTTCGTGACAGCCGTGCCGCCGAGGTCGACCACCCCGTCGATCGTGTCGGTCGTCGTGTTGGCGGTCGCAAGCATCGCAGCTGCGCTCACCAACCTCGTCGTGCCGGGCGGGCGCGGCCCGCCAGTCGCACTGGCATGCGTTCGCACCGGACAAGACCTATTGACTCGATTCTGCCTAGCTCGTCGCTGACCGGTCAGCGCCAGACCGTGGGCCCATTTCCCGCGGCCGGTGACCGCTGACCCACATCAAACTGCCGCGACTGAAGTTCGTGGCCCGATGCAGAAGCGACGACCCATGAACAACATCTGGCCCTTCGACGGCCGCGACCCGAACAACTCGCGGAAACTCCTTGCCGCCCGGTCTCATATCGCCTCGATTGGGTCGCGGCAGACCCGAGACCGGTATCGCCTTGTCCCCGACGGATATCACCTCACACCGGGTCGGGACCGCCAGCCGGGAACTATGGTTGGCAACACCCCGGTGCTCTGGATATCCGGGCTCTCGGGGGCTTTCACTTCCTTTGGCGCCGCTGACCGTGGTTTTTGGGCCAAGCTGGAGGGATGCAATCCCGGTGGCATGAAGGACCGGCCCGCCATGCACATGGTGGAACGGGCTCGCGCCCGAGGCGATCTGGCGCCTGGGGCTGCAATAGTGGAATCAACCAGCGGCACACTTGGATTGGGGCTCGCGCTGGCCGGTAATGTCTACCGACACCCGGTCACGTTGGTCACCGACCCGGTTCTGGAACCGATCATCCAGCGGATGCTGACCGCTTACGGGGCCCGCGTCGAGGTGGTCACCGAACCGCACCCGGTCGGCGGGTGGCAGCAGGCACGCAAAGACCGGGTTGCCCAGCTTCTGGTGGCCAACCCTGGGGCCTGGAATCCCAATCAGTACAACAACCCTGACAATGTCGACGCTTACCGGCCGCTGGCGTTGGAGCTGGCCTCCCAGCTTGGGCGCGTCGATGTGCTGGTGTGTTCTGTGGGAACCGGGGGACACTCAGCGGGCGTGGCCCGGGTGTTGCGCGAGTTCAACCCAAAGATGAGGTTGATCGGTGTGGACACCATCGGGTCGACCATCTTCGGGCAGCCAGCGTCGAGCAGGCTGATGCGCGGGCTGGGCTCGAGCATCTATCCCAGCAACGTCGATTACCGCGCGTTCAACGAAGTGCACTGGGTTGCTCCCGCCGAAGCGGTCTGGGCATCGCGCACCCTGGCCGCCACTCACTATGCGAGTGGCGGATGGAGCGTCGGAGCGGTGGCCTTGGTCGCCGATTGGGTAGCGCGCACGTTCCCGCCCGACATCACGATCGCCGCGGTGTTCCCCGACGGCCCGCAACGCTATTTCGACACCATCTACAACGACGAGTACTGCAACCAACATCAACTGCTCGGCGGTGAACACCCGACGGAGCCCGACGTGATAACGGCGTCCTCGGACACGGTGGTCACCCGATGGACACGCACCACCACGGTGGTCAACCCGACCCTGGCAGTGGCGTGATGGGGGCATCTGCTGATGCTGGCCACTGCGTTGATCGGTTCGACAACAACGGGTTTCGCAGAGAACCTTGACGTGAAGCGGTCGGCGCCGATTAACTCGTTGGGTGGTCAACGAACTTGCTGGCAAGGTGGCCATCGTTACCGGCGGGGCCTCAGGTATCGGCTGCGCCACGGCGGAGCGATTTTTGGCCGAGAGGGCCCGGGTTGTCATTGCCGACGTGGACCGTGACGGGGGTGAGGCCCTGGCGGCAAAGTTGAGCACCAACGCGCTCTTCCAGCGGACGGACGTCTCTAATCCTGAACAGGTGGAAGCAGTGGTGGCTGCTGCCGTCGAAAAGTTCGGTGGGCTGCACGTGATGGTAAACAACGCCGGGAGTCTCGGGCACCATGCACCGCCGATTCCTGGCGTGATGACGTACCGTGCGTCCAAAGCGGCGGTCATCCAATTCACCAAGTCCGCGGCAATCGAGTTGGCGTACTACGGCATTCGGGTGAACACCATCGCGCCAGGCAACATACCCACGCCATTGTTGGCGACGTCGGCGGCCGCTATGGATCACGAAGAGATCGAGCGCTACACCCGCGGCGATCCGCGAGACGATGCGTGCCGACCGTCCACTGAAGTGCGAGGTTACACCCGATGATATCGCGGAGGCGGCACTGTATTTCGCCGGCGACCGGGTCGCGCTGTGTCACCGGAACCGTGCTGCCGGTGGACGGGGGAGCTGTCGCGGGCAAGGCGATTCGGTCCACGAAACGTGAGGAAGACCGGCGGCCCTCGAGTGTGATGTTCGATGCGGCGTCTCAACCAAGTTAATTCAGTCGCTTGACTTAATACTGTGCACGCGCTTGACTAGGTGCATGACTGCGGCTGGCAGAACCCTGCGTTCCGAACGGGCCACCTCCACCCAGGAAGCGATCTTGGTGGCGGCCGAGCGGTTGTACGCCGAGCACGGCATGTTCGCGGTGTCCAATCGGCAGGTCAGTGAGGCCGCCGGTCAGGGCAACAATGCCGCGGTCGGCTACCACTTCGGCACCAAGGTCGACCTGGTCCGTGCGATCGAGGAGAAACATCGTGGGCCCATTGAACGGCTCCGCGACCGCATGGTGGCCGAGCTGTTGGAATCCGAGGCTTCTGCCGAAATGCGGGACTGGGTGGCCTGCCTGGTGCACCCGCTCACCGAGCACCTGGCGGCCCTTGGTAATCCCACCTGGTATGCGCGGTTCGCTGCCCAAGCGATGACCGATCCCGCTTACTACCACATCATCGTCAAGGGCGCGCTTAGCTCGCCGTCGCTGGTTCAGGTGGTCGACGGTGTCAACCGCTGTTTGCCCGACTTGCCTACTGAGGTGCGCTATGAACGCAACATCATGGCTCGCAACCTATTGATACATACCTGCGCCGATCTTGAACGGGCGCTCGCCGCGGGCGCACCGATGCGGTCCTGGCGGGCCACCGGGTCCGGCCTTATCGACGTGATCGTGGGCCTATGGCTGGCGCCGGTGACGCCGCATGAGTGAAGGGTCGCCGGATGAAAGTAACTGTCGACCAAGGTATTTGCGCATCCTCGGGGAACTGTGTCATGAATGCACCCGAGGTGTTCGGCCAACGGGATGAGGACGGAGTCGTCGTCCTGCTGAACGTGCATCCGTCGGCCGGCTAGGTCGATGGGGCACGCCGGGCGGTCGCGGCGTGCCCGGCGCAGGCCATTCACATCGAGGATGAAAAAGATGTCGGACACGCTTTCTGAACGTGACCTGGGCTGGAGCTACCGCAGCAGTACTAGGTGGGGCTGCAACCGCAGCCAACGATGGCGCTCGGCCGTTGCTGCCAAATTTCTACCTGGGCCACGGAATCAGCGTCAATGCAGCTGAAATGCCAATGATTGGAACCGATCTCGGTGAAGAGTTTGACGAGAAGTTTATCCTCCAATCAGAGATGGTCCCGGTTTTCGCCCACCTGCCTCGTCGGGATCTAACTGTCAGTTACTGACTTGATCTGATCGACACGCATCATGCGTCAACGCTGCACTATTTTTAGCTATTTGTGATTCTAAGTCTCAAAGAATCTAATTCTCCGCAAGCCGGTCGTTCACGATATTTGTTCAAATCGGCGATGCGACTAGATGCGCATGTGGTATGCGGTCGACCGGGCAGGGATTGGCGGGACCGATTCACGACCTCCTGGACGGTAAAATCCGTGCTTCCCTTTTCGGTAATGGTGGCCTGCGCCGCGTCCAGGAATCGCTGAACTCGTTGCGCAGCCCGCAGTTTCGCGGTCTTGATGGATCGCTCGACCGCGCGCTGCTTCCAGGCCGGCTCTTCGCTTGGACTGGTCACGGGCGGCTCCGATGATTGCCGCGAGGGGACAACAGGCAGTTGCCCGGCAAGCCGCCAGAGTTCGGTGGGCGTGGCCCTTACACCCGCAGCTTTGCCGCGACCACCGCCGGTGGCACTTCCGAAATCCAGCGGAATATCATCGCTGAACGAATACTTGGCCTACCGCGCCATTAAGGGGCTTCAGCAGCGCGGGTCCCTTCCGGTGACCAAACACTGGTGGTAGTGGCCAGTCTGGCCGGCGTTGGATTTGGCGTAGAGGCCCACCGCGATGAGCGCTGCCACGATCGACACCGCGCCCAGCGCAATGCCGGTCATCGCGACTCGGGGGTTGTTGGCTTCGCCGCGTTGCACTCGTCTCCGGGCGATATCTCCAGTCACCACCGCTGCGATACCGAAGGCGATCCCAATCAGCAGCCAGCAGGTGATGAGCGCGACCACGCCCAAGATCAACGAGACGACGCCGAACTCGTTACGCGGGACGGGTTGACTCATATGTGCCTATGTTATACAGCGCAGCGTGGGCGAAGCGCTAGCTGGCCTGGGGCCGGCACTGCTGTCGATATCAAAGTTGCGCCAGCCGTAGTGCAGATCTATTGGCCCACAACGCTGCTCCGGCATCCTGGGCCAGTCTATGCGCGCTGCCTGGCCGGCTGCGGCCTTAGCCAACAAGCAGGCCAGGGTGCCGGAATCGTCCGGGTCGTCTGGTGTATCACTGGCGGCGTGCAGCGTCGCCTCGGCGCCTTCGATCGCGACATGCGTCTCGGCCAGCCGGTGCCGGATCGCCTGAAATGAGCCGATGCGCCGGCCGAATTGAACACGCTCCACGGCGTGCTGGCGCGCCAGCGACAGTATCGCGCAGCGTCATGACGCATGTCCGGGCCGCTGCAGCGAGCACTTCCGCGTAGGGTGACCTCGTCTTCGGTATCCAGGCATCCGCTACCGAAATGGGCATTCCGGCGCCGGAGCCGACCCTGAGCGCGGATGTGGTCTGCAGGGATAGGTCACGTCCCCCGGGTTGTCGCGGTGTTCGCCACAAGGGGCGGCATCAGCGACCTCCGGCGAATCGCGCGCGTCCAAAATCCCTGAAGTGCTGAGCATTTGCATAGCAGGGCGCAAATGTCATAGCCAAGGTGGGCAACCCCGGGCAACGAAGTGACGTGGCTACGATCAGCGTGGCCGACTTGGAACGTCAACAGACCTTTGAGCGAACGTTGAGAATATGGAGTGAGGGCATGACATCGGCGCGAAGAATCGGGGCACCGGATGCGAAGAATCGCGGCCTGCTGCTCGACGCGGCCGAGCAATTGATGCTCGAAGAGGGCTACGCCGCGGTGACGTCGCGGCGCCTCGCGAACAGGGCGGGGTTGAAACCTCAGCTCGTGCATTACTACTTCCGCACCATGGAGGAGCTGTTCCTGGAGGTCTTCCGCCGCCGCGCCGAAGAAGGTCTTCAGGTGCAAGCCAAAGCGCTGCAATCGCCTCAGCCGCTATGGGCGTTGTGGAGATTTGGCACCGATCCCGCTTTTACCCGGGTTTCGATGGAATTCATGGCCTTGGCGAATCACCGCAAGGAAATGCGGGCCGAAATCGCCTACTACGCTGAACGTTTCCGCGATGAACAGTGCCGCGCGGTGACGACCGCACTGCAGCGCTATGGAGTGGATAACCGTGACATGCCACCGGTGGTGTGGACGGTGCTCATCTCCAGCTTGTCGCGGTTGCTGGTGCTCGAACAGGCGGTTGGAATGTCTGCTGGTCACGCCGAAACTTTTGCGTTGGTTGAAAATTACCTGCGTGGCCTGGAGGGCGAGCCGCACCCTATTCCGGAAATGCCGCAAGCCTGGGTGGTTCACCAGTTTCGCCGCGAACAAAGCGCGCCTCTAGGACCGTCTTTGGAGACGGCGACGACCCCGTCCACGGTGACGTCGCAGTGAAACTGCGGCGTGCCCGGTTCGATGCCGGTGCTGACTGAGACCAGCGCCTATTCGTTGGGGTTTTGCCAAGTCGAGTTCGTATACCTACACGGACTGTCCGGGGCGATGTCGACGTTGATATGCGGCACAAACTGGGGGGACTGTGGCTGTAGGCGGAGAAGATCGGCGGCTCTTGATCCAGGTAATAGATGTCTGCCCAGATCGGTTTGGACGCGGTGATGGTGTATTTGACGTGATGCATCACCGGGTCGTGGGTGCGTGACGCGCCCGAGTATAGGGGCGGCACCAGCGGCGTCGCGAAAGCGTTGCCGCAATGCCCCTTGCGAACGTTACGGTCGGGCCACTTTTGGTGGTCGTCATGTCGGCCCGCAAAGTTGGACAACCATCCCCGCGATGGTGTTAAGTGCGGCGAAGCTGTCGTCGACGGCTTCTTGCGCCTGAGCTGCACTGAGCTCATAGACAGGATCCGTTGTGCTGCTGGTGCGTTCGCATCAACCGGCATTGACAAGAGCGATCGGGTCGCCATCTGGGCGCCCAATTCCGCCGAATGGATAGTCGCGGCGTTCGGGACTGCTAACGCGGGCGCGGTGTTGGTTCCGGTCAATACCAGGTTCAAGACCGCCGAGGCCACCGACATCATCCATCGCAGCGGAGCGAAAGTGGTGCTGGTTGAAAAAGGTTTTTTGGGGCAGGATTTCGCTGTTCCAGCCGATGTGGCCGCTACCTGATCGTCAACCCGTTCTTCCGCACCTTCGGTGACAAGGCGGGCTGCATCGCCTCAATGGTCCGGGGAGCTACCGTCATCCCGGTTGCCGTCTTCGAGATCAATCGTGTGCTGGAGCTGATTGAGCGCGAACGGGGTTACCATGCTGCCTGGGCCGCCAACGCTCTATCATTCGCTGCTGCCGGCCCAAGGCGACCACGACCTGTCGTCACTGCGGGCAGCGGTGACCGGCTCGGCCGACATCCCCGTGCAACCCATCCAGCGGATGCACGACGAATTGCCGTTCCAGTCCATCATGACCGGCTGCGGCCTGACCGAAGCGGCAACGGTGACGGCGTCACGACGCGGGGACTCCTTCGAGGACATCGCGACAACGGCCGGTACGCCGTGCGATGGGCCTGAGGTGCGCATCGCCGACGACGGAGAGGTCTTGATCCGTGGGTACAGTGTCATGCAGGGTTATCTCGATGACCCTGTTGCCACCGCGGAGGCGATTGATGACGAGGGCTGGTTGCACACCGGCGATCTGGGCAGCCTGGATTCGGCGGGACGGCTGAGGATTAACGGGCGCAAGAAGGACATGTTCATCGTGGGCGGTTTCAATGCGTACCCGGCGGAGATCGAGGGCTTCCTGTTCGAACACCCAGCGGTCGCGCAGGCCGCGGTAATCGGAATCCCCGACGAGCGACTCGGTCAGGTAGGTAAGGCGTTTGTCGTGCCTAATCCCCCACCCCCTTCGTCCGAGGCTGACTTGATTGCATGGTGCCGAGAGCGTATGGCGGAATTCAACATGTCGAGATCCATCACGTTTCTCGACGAGCTGCCGCTCAATGCCGCCGGCAAAGTGATGAAAGACCAGCTGCGGTGACCACCGGCGACATTCATTCGATGGTGATTGCCTCGGATTATCGCGTGCCCGATCCCGCCCGGGTGTGGCCGCTGCTGCAGCGCAATCGGTCGGCTCTCGCCGGCATCGGCGCCCACCATGTTCTGGTTTACCTATCGACCCATGACCATGGCCGTGTCCTGGTGATGATCGGTATTCAGAGCCGTGAGCCGATCCTGGAGCTGCTGCGTTCGCAGGTCTTGTTCGACTGGTTCGACGCTGCCGGTGTTGACGACATCCCGGCAGTTTTCGCCGGCGAGATCATCGACAGGTTCGTCGCGGCGACTCCGACGCCTGGATTAGCGCCCACCGCGCCCGGGGTGGTGGTGGCTGCGATCGCGTCCGTCGACGACGTGCCGACCCTGACCGCGGAGGTCCGCTGTGCGATGGACAGGTTCACCGCGGCCGGTATCCGAAAGACGTGGATTTTCCAGGCTTTCGATGATGATCACGAAGTCTTGATCTTGCAGGAGTTTCCTGACGAAGATGGGGCCCGGCACTGGATCGACCATCCCGACGCCGCGGCCCAATGGTTATCGAGAGCGGGAGTGGGCGCTTACCCCCCGCTGTTTGTCGGCCGGCTGTTCGACATGATGCGCATCGAGGCGTCGGAGTGAGCGTCCCGCGCTGGCCGGGTCAATGCAGTCAGCAGGCCAGGAAGATCCAGCCTCGGCACCACGACTTCGACGAGAACCATCTGGTCCTTACGCTCGGCGGCGACGGTGAATGCCTCGTCGAGCTCGCCGTAGGTCTCCGCCCGAAACGCCGAGTGATTGGCCACCCCCAGCGCGCTGGGGATGTCGGTCCAACGCCAGCTGGCAATGTCGTTGTAGGGGGCCGTCTCTCCGTGGATCGCCCGTTCGATGGTGTAGCCGTCGTTGTTGACCACCACGATGACTGGCGACAACCCCTCGCGGCAGAAGGCGCCGAGCTCCTGGACCGTCAGTTGCGCGGCGCCGTCGCCAATCAGTAACACCGTCCTGCGGTCGCGGTGCGCCAATCCCGCGCCGAGCGCCGCGGGCAGCGTGTAACCGATTGAGCCCCAGAGCGGTTGACCGATGAAAGTCACTCCCTGCGGCAACCGGTGGTCCGCCATGCCGTAGAACGAGGTTCCCTGATCTGCCAGAACCACGTTTCCCGGTGTGAGCGCTGCACAGAGCCTGTCCCATAAGATCTGTTGGGTCAGCGGCCGATCGGGCGATGGTGTGTCCGCAGGTGGATAGTCAGGCGGTAATTCCACTGGTGGTGAGCTGATGCCGCGGCGCACCAAGATTGACGCCAATGCCTCAAGCGCGGCGCCCATTTCCAGCGGCGCGAACACCTCACCGGCTACGCTGCTCTGGTACTGCCCGACGTCGATGGTCCGGGCTGGGTCGATCCGCTGACTGAAGAAACCACTGACCATGTCGGTAAACACCACCCCGGCGGTCACCAGCACAGGTGCCTGCTCAATCGCCGCGCGGACCGCTTCGGTGCTGGCTGCCCCGGCGTAGATACCCAAGAAGTTAGGCGAGCTTTCGTCGAGCAGACTTTTTCCCCACATCAACGTGGCGTACGGCACCACGTCGGCCGTCAGCAATGTCTCGAGCTCTTTGACCACTTGCAACCGATGGACCAGCAAGTCCGCCAGCACCGTCATCCGGTGATCGGCAACGAGTTTGGTGGCGGCGTCGATGAACAGCGACAGCGCGCGCGGGCTGGTGCCGCCGGTATAGCGTGGCAACGGAGTGCCGGGTGGTTCGGTGGGGAAGCGGGCCACGTCGGTGGACAGCAGTATGTAGCCGGGCCGTTTGTGCTCCCGCACCTCGCTGAGCACCCGGTCAATCTCCCTGCACGCCGTCGCTGGCATGAGATTAGCTTGGGCGCAGGTTATTTCGCGGCTGATCCGGAAGAAGTGCTCGAAGTCCCCATCGCCGAGCGAGTGGTGTAGCGCTCGGCGGGTGCCTTGCGCGTCTTTGGAGGGGCCGCCGACAATGTGCACGACGGGTACATGCTCGGCGTAGCTACCCGCGATCGCGTTGGCAGCCGAAAGTTCACCAACTCCGAATGTCGTTACTACAGCAGACATTCCGCGCAAGCGCCCGTACCCATCGGCGGCGTAGCCGGCGTTCAGTTCATTGGCGCTGCCCACCCATCTAATGGCCGGATGGGCAACGATGTGGTCGAGAAATTCCAGGTTGTAGTCGCCGGGGACACCGAAGATCTCGGTGACGCCGAGTTCGGCGAGGCGGTCGAGCAGGTAGTCACCGACGGTATAGACGGTTTCACTTTTGGGGGCGGTCACGAAGACGACGGTACGCTGGGTGGAAACCGTTCCCGGTCGGGCGCCGGTTCGCTATCGTGCGGGCCATGGCAATCAACGGATCCCACGAAGTCGTCATCGAAGCCAGCCCTGAGGAGGTTCTCGACGTCATCGCCGATATCGGGGCTATGCCCGAGTGGTCGGCTGCGCATCAGAGCGCCGAAGTGCTCGAGACGGGCGAGGACGGGCGGCCCAGCAAGGCGAAGATGAAGGTCAAGGCCGTGGGTATCACCGACGAACAGGTGGTGGCATATACCTGGAGTGACAACGCGGTGAGCTGGACACTGGTCAGCTCCTCAGCGCAGCGCTCGCAATATGCGAAGTATGAGTTGACCCCCAAGGGTGATAGCACGGTGGTCAAGTTCGAGATCAGCGTCGACCCGGTGGTACCACTGCCCGGCTTTGTGCTCAAACGTGTGGTTAACGGGTCGATCGAGACAGCGACCGAGGCGCTGCGCAAGCGGGTGCTGCAGGTGAAGAAGGGGCAATAGTCATCGTGACTTCCGCGGGTCCCCTGGCCGGGGTCAAGGTCATCGAACTCGGCGGCATCGGACCGGGACCGCACGCGGGGATGGTGTTGGCCGACCTCGGCGCTGACGTGGTGCGGGTGCGCCGTCCCGGCGGCGTGGCGATCGCAAGCGCGGCGAAGCCGGGCGAAGAGGGTCGCCACCAAACAGGCGTGGCGATCGCAAGCGCGGCGAAGCCGGGCGAAGAGGGTCGCCACCGAGCGGGCGTGACGATGCTGTCCGAGGACCGCGATCTGCTGCACCGCGGAAAGCGAATCGTCGACCTGGACATCAAGACGCAGTCGGCGGCGCTATTGGAGCTGGCAGCCAAGGCCGATGTGTTGTTGGACTGCTTCCGGCCTGGCACCTGCGAGCGACTGGGCATCGGTCCCGACGACTGCGCGGCGATCAACCCCCGACTGATCTTCGCGCGTATTACCGGTTGGGGACAGGACGGGCCGCTGGCCTCGACGGCGGGTCACGACATCAACTACCTGTCGCAGACCGGTGCGCTGTCGGCGCTGGGATACCGCGACCGGCCGCCGATGCCGCCGCTGAACCTGGTCGCGGACTTCGGCGGCGGCTCGATGTTGGTGTTGCTGGGCATTGTGGTCGCGCTGTATGAACGGGAACGTTCCGGCAAGGGGCAAATCGTCGACGCCGCGATGGTCGACGGGGTCAGCGTGCTGGCCCAGATGATGTGGACCATGAAGTCGACCGGCGCGCTGCGCGACGAGCGCGAGTCGTTCCTGCTCGACGGTGGTGCCCCGTTTTATCGTTGCTATGAGACCGCTGACGGCAAATACATGGCCGTCGGTGCCATCGAGCCGCAGTTTTTCGCGGCGTTGCTGACCGGGCTCGGTCTATCGGCCGAGGAGGTGCCGAGTCAGCTCGACATCGCTTCATATCAGCAGATGCATGAGATCTTCGCGCAGCGGTTCGCCAGTCAGACCCAAGACCAGTGGACGCAGGTTTTCGCCGGCACCGATGCTTGCGTCACCCCGGTGTTGACGTGGAGCGAGGCCGCAAGCAACGACCATCTGAGAGCTCGGTCGACGGTGATCACCTGTCACGGTGTTGACCAGGCCGCGCCGGCTCCGCGGTTTTCTCGAACACCCGCCGGACCGGTCGGTCCGCCGCCTGCGGCCACCACGTCGATTACCGAAATTGGTTGGTGACAAAGTCGTTGCCCATTCGCCATGCGCGGGCAGGACCGCGTTGCTAGCTTGGAAGCAGTGGCTGTACAAGCATCGCGGGAATTTGTGATCGATGCGCCGCCGGATCTGGTCATGGAGGCGCTCAGCGATGTTAGCGTCTTGTCGGCGTGGTCTCCGGTCCACAAACGGGTTGAAATCCTTGACCGCTACCCGGATGGTCGGCCGCACCATGTGAAGACCATCGTCAAGGTTCTTGGTTTAGTCGATACTGAGATCCTGGAATATCACTGGGGTCCTGACTGGGTGGTGTGGGACGCTAAAGAGACGTTCCAGCAGCATGGACAGCATGTCGAGTACAGCGTCAAACCTGAAGGTGTCGATCAGACGCGGGTGCGTTTTGATATCACCGTCGAGCCGTCGGGGCCGATTCCAGGTTTCGTTGTTAAACGTGCGACCAAGATCGTGTTAGATGCCGCGACGGAAGGGCTGCGCAAGTGGGTGTTAAGAAACCGGCCGGTCCAGGAACGCGGTGGCTGATTTTTGCCGGCTTTGCCGGCTCAACGAAATCGGATTGCTAACTTTGTACCGATGGCCGTACAAGCAGCGCGAGAAATCATCATTGATGCCTCCCTGGAAGTGATTCTGGATGCGCTAGCTGATGTCCGCTCGGTGCCGTTGTGGTCGTCGGTGCACAAGAAGGCTGAAGTCATCGACACCTATCCCGACGGGCGGCCGCACCATGTCAAGGTCGCGGTCAAAGTGATCGGGATCGCCGATCGGGAACTGCTCGAATTCCACTGGGGACCTGACTGGCTGGTGTGGGACGCCCACAAGACTTCTCATCAGCACGGCCAGCACGTCGAGTACACCCTGCGACCGGAGGGGGAGGACAAGACGCGGGTGCGTTTCGCCATCACCATAGAGCCGTCGGCGCCGCTGCCGGAGTTTCTGCTTAATCGAGGTCGCGAGAAAGTCCTCAAAGCCGCAACGGAAGGCTTGCGGGACTTCGTCATGAGTCGGGACCGTGCGGAGGGGTCTACGTAGTGGATCCGTTCCCGAGCGCGGAGAGTCGCCTGATCGCCTCGTCGAGGGTGTCGTCGCGTTTGCAGAAGGTAAAGCGCACCAGGTGATTCCACACGTCGGCTTGTTTTGCAGCGTGCTCGGCTGCCGGATCGCAGAATGCCGACATCGGGATGGCGGCTACGCCGACCTTGTCCGGCAAGGCTGCGCAGAATGCCGCGCTGTCGTCGTAACCCAGCGGACGCGGGTCGGCGCAAAGGAAGTACGTGCCGTAGCTGTTGTGCACTTCGAAGCCGATCTCGGTCAGTCCCGACGCCAGCCGATCGCGTCTGGCCTGCAAAGAACTCCGAAGCGCGGCCACCCAGGTGTCCTCGGTGTCCAGCGCCAGGGCCACCGCCGGCTGAAACGGCGCGCCGCCGACGTAGCTCAGGTACTGTTTTGCGGCCCGCACCCCGGCGATGAGATCGGATGGGCCGCAGGCCCACCCGATCTTCCAGCCGGTGCAGTTGAACATCTTAGCCGCGCTGGAAATGGTGATCGTGCGTTCGGCCATGCCGTCAAAGCCGGCCAGCGGCAGGTGCTTTCGGTCCTCGAACACCAGGTGCTCATATACCTCATCGGTAATCACCAACAGGTCTGCCGCCACGGCGATCTCCGCTATCTCGGCCAACTCGGTTGCGCTCAGCACCACGCCGGTGGGGTTGTGCGGTGAGTTGACGATCAACGCGCGGGTCCGAGGTGTCAGCGCCCGTCGCAATGCGTCGGCATCCAGCGCAAAGCCGCGGCCATCGGGTACCAGAGGTACGGCTACCCGATTCGCGCCGGCCATCGCCACCGCTGGCGAATATGAGTCGTAGAACGGCTCGAGTAGCACTACCTCTGAGCCGGGTTCGATCAGGCCGATCACCGCCGCCGCGATGGCCTCGGTGGCCCCAACCGTCACCAGCACCTCGGTGTCGGGGTCGTACTCGATGTCAAAATGCCGCTGGCGTTGCGCGGCGATGGCCTGCCGCAGCCCAGCGATGCCTATCCCCGGTGGGTACTGGTTGACTCCGCCGGTGATGGCGTCTTGCGCGGCCTTCAGCATCGCCGGCGGTCCGTCCTCGTCGGGAAAGCCTTGCCCGAGGTTTACTGCACCGATGCGCGCAGCCAGAGCCGACATTTCGGCGAACACCGTGGTCGTGTAGGGCCGTAGTCGCGACACCGTCATGATGGCCGAGCTTATTGTGTGCGGGCTGCGCCGCGAACGTGCGCGCAGCTTCACGTTCGGCTCCGAACGTGCGCGTAGCTTCACGTTCAGCCGTCTGACCAGCAAAGCCTTGCCCAACCAACAGGTTGGCCGAACCCCCTGTTAGTGTGCCTGTACTGGACCTAGTCTTTAAGACGGATCTAAACCCCCTTTTTTTTGCGAACAGGAAGCCGACATGTCCGAAGAAGCCTTCATCTACGAGGCCATCCGCACCCCTCGCGGTAAGCAGAAGAACGGATCGTTGCACGAGGTCAAGCCGGTGAGCCTAGTCGTCGGGCTGATTGAGGAGCTGCGCAAACGCAACCCCGACCTCGACGAGAACCTGGTCAGCGACGTCATCTTGGGCTGCGTTTCACCGGTGGGTGACCAGGGTGGCGACATTGCCCGCGCCGCGGTGCTGGCCGCTGACCTGCCCGTCACCGCCGGCGGGGTGCAGCTCAACCGGTTCTGTGCATCGGGGCTTGAGGCCGTCAACACCGCCGCGCAGAAGGTGCGCTCCGGCTGGGACGACCTGGTCCTAGCCGGCGGTGTGGAGTCGATGAGCCGGGTTCCGATGGGATCCGACGGCGGCGCCATGGGCCTGGACCCGGCGACCAACTACGACGTCATGTTCGTCCCGCAGGGCATCGGTGCCGACCTGATCGCCACCATCGAGGGTTTCTCCCGTGACGACGTCGACGCCTACGCGCTGCGCAGCCAGGAGAAGGCCGCGGCCGCATGGTCGGGCGGCTACTTCGCCAAGTCCGTGGTACCGGTCCGCGACCAGAACGGCCTGTTGATCCTCGACCACGACGAGCACATGCGGCCCGACACCACCAAGGAGGGCCTGGGCAAGCTGAAGCCGGCTTTCGAGGGCCTGGCGGCGATGGGCGGCTTCGACGACGTCGCGTTGCAGAAATACCACTGGGTGGAGAAGATCAACCACGTCCACACCGGCGGCAACAGCTCGGGGATTGTCGATGGAGCGGCCCTGGTGATGATCGGTAGCGAGGCTGCCGGGAAGTCGCAGGGCCTGACCCCGCGGGCGCGCATGGTGGCCACCGCCACCAGCGGCGCCGACCCGGTCATCATGCTGACCGGTCCCACCCCCGCCACCCGCAAGGTGCTCGACCGCGCCGGGTTGACGGTTGACGACATCGACCTGTTCGAGCTGAACGAGGCGTTCGCGTCGGTGGTGCTGAAGTTCCAGAAGGATCTGAACATCCCGGACGAGAAGCTCAACGTCAACGGCGGTGCGATCGCGATGGGCCACCCGCTGGGTGCTACCGGCGCAATGATTCTGGGCACCATGGTCGACGAACTGGAGCGCCGCAACGCCCGGCGTGCGCTCGTCACGCTGTGCATCGGCGGCGGCATGGGTGTTGCAACCATCATCGAGAGGGTTTAATCGCATGGCAGACAACACAATTCAGTGGGACAAGGACGCCGACGGCATCGTCACACTGACCATGGACGACCCGTCCGGGTCGGCCAACGTGATGAACGAGGCCTACCTCGAGTCGATGGGCAAGGCGGTGGATCGCCTTGTCGCGGAAAAGGATTCGATTGCCGGTGTGGTGATCACCAGCGCGAAGAAGACGTTCTTCGCCGGCGGCGACCTCACCGCGATGATCAATGCCGGACCCGAGGATGCTGGGCAGTCCTTCGACACTGTCGAGACGGTCAAGAAGCAGCTGCGCACCCTGGAAACGCTGGGCAAGCCGGTCGTCGCCGCGATCAACGGCGCCGCGCTGGGCGGCGGCCTGGAGATCGCGCTGGCGTGTCATCACCGGATCGCCGCCGACGTCAAGGGCAGCCAGCTCGGCCTGCCCGAAGTCACGCTGGGCCTGTTGCCCGGCGGCGGCGGGGTGACCCGCACGGTGCGGATGTTCGGCATCCAGAATGCGTTCGTCAACATCTTGTCGCAGGGCACCCGCTTCAAGCCGGCCAAGGCTAAGGAGATCGGGCTGGTCGACGAGCTGCTGCCGACGGTCGACGAGTTGGTGCCCGCGGCCAAGGCCTGGATCAAGGCCAACCCGGAGGCGCACGAGCAGCCGTGGGACAAGAAGGGCTACAAGATGCCCGGCGGCACTCCGTCCTCGCCGGGGCTGGCGGCCATCCTGCCGTCGTTCCCGTCGCTGCTGCGCAAGCAGCTCAAGGGCGCGCCGATGCCGGCGCCGAAGGCCATCCTGTCCGCCGCGGTTGAAGGCGCGCAGGTCGACTTCGACACCGCCAGCCGTATTGAGAGCCGTTACTTCGCTTCGCTGGTCACCGGCCAGGTCGCCAAGAACATGATCCAGGCGTTCTTCTTCGACCTGCAGCACATCAACGGTGGAGGTTCGCGTCCCGAGGGCATTGGCAAGACGCCGATCAAGAAGATCGGTGTGCTGGGTGCGGGCATGATGGGCGCCGGCATCGCCTATGTCTCGGCCAAGGCCGGTTACGACGTGGTGCTTAAGGACGTGAGTCCTGAGGCCGCGCAGAAGGGCAAGGGTTACTCGGAGAAGCTGGAAGCCAAGGCGCTCGAGCGGGGACGCACCACGCAGCAGAAGAGTGACGCCCTGCTGGCGCGCATCACCCCGACGGCCGACCCTGCCGATCTCAAGGGCGTCGACTTCGTAATCGAAGCCGTCTTCGAGAACCAGGAACTCAAGCACAAGGTGTTCCAGGAGATCGAGGACATCGTCGAGCCCAACGCGGTCCTGGGGTCGAATACCTCCACGCTGCCGATCACCGGTCTGGCGACCGGCGTCAAGCGGCAGGAGGACTTTATTGGGATCCACTTCTTCTCGCCGGTCGACAAGATGCCGCTGGTCGAAATCATCAAGGGCGAGAAGACTTCTGACGAGGCGCTGGCGCGGGTCTTCGACTACACGCTGGCCATCGGCAAGACCCCGATCGTGGTCAACGACAGCCGCGGCTTTTTCACATCGCGCGTCATCGGCACCTTCGTCAACGAGGCGCTGGCGATGCTCGGTGAAGGGGTCGAGCCGGCTTCGATCGAACAGGCGGGCTCGCAGGCCGGTTACCCGGCGCCGCCGCTGCAGTTGTCCGACGAGCTCAACCTGGAGCTGATGCACAAGATCGCGGTCGCCACCCGTAAGGGCGTCGAGGACGCCGGCGGCACCTATGAGCCGCACCCGGCAGAAGCCGTGGTGGAGAAGATGATTGAGCTCGGTCGGTCCGGGCGCTTGAAGGGCGCCGGCTTCTACGAGTACGCCGACGGCAAGCGGTCCGGGTTGTGGCCCGGGCTGCGGGAGACCTTCAAGTCGGGCTCATCAGAGCCGCCGCTGCAGGACATGATCGATCGCATGCTGTTCGCTGAGGCGCTGGAAACGCAGAAGTGCCTCGACGAGAACGTGCTGACGTCGACCGCCGACGCCAACATCGGGTCGATCATGGGCATCGGATTCCCGCCGTGGACCGGTGGCAGCGCGCAGTACATCGTCGGCTACTCCGGCCCGGCCGGTACCGGCAAGGAGGCCTTCGTGGCCCGAGCCCGCGAGCTGGCGGCCAAGTACGGCGACCGGTTCCTGCCGCCGGCGTCGCTGACGTAAGTTCTGCGCACTTATTGGCGCTGCAGCAGGTAGCAGCGCACCGCGAACCGGTTGCCAATCCACGCGAGCGGTGTGCGTCGATACGCGGACCCGTTGGCAAACCCCATCTTTTCCTGTGCCGTCGACAACAGCACCCACGCAGGCGTGAATCGGCGCTCGACCTCGGCCTGATCGAGTCCCAGGAACCGCACCGGGCCACCGGGTGGGGCGGCGACGATCAACAACCGCGCGCTGGGGGCAGCGGCCGCGGTGATCTCTTGGACGTAACGGTCACGATCGCCGTCGCTCATGCCATGCAAGCAGCCGTTGTCCACAATCAACTGGAACTTCGCGTCGATGCCTGCATGACTCAGATGCGTGACATCAGCCTGGACGAAGTTGACCGACGCGCCGGCAGCACGAGCCTTGGCGCGGGCCTTATCGAGTGCCTTCGGCACGAAGTCAACCCCGGTGACCTGCCATCCGTGCTCGGCCAGGTAAATCGACGAGTCACCGGTGCCGCACCCGACGTCCAGCGCCGCGCCAGGCGACAACGCGGGTACGCCAGCGGTTCCCTGGATCAATTCCAGCAGGCTGGTTGCCTGCGCATGACCATCCCACGGGGTAAACCCGAGCCGATAAAAAACCCGGAACAAAGTGTGTCGAGAAGCCATGATCCACGGTATCCCTTGCGCAGTTCCTATCCGACCGTCGCTGCGCTGTAGTCCTTGAACTGCATCGAGTCGTAGAACCGCACACCTTTCGTGTTTAACCTTGCAAGCGTCCTGGTGAGTCCGGCCGGCAGCAGTGAAATCAGTTGTGCGCCGCGAGTCAGCGCCCACACTCCGGCAGCGGAGCTGGGTACCAGGCTCTTGGCCACGGTGCGCGCGAAAGCGCGACTGCGGCGCACCGGATCAGCCATTAGCCGTTCGTAGGCCGCGAACGCTTGCGTGTAATTTCCGTTCGCCTGCGCTAGTTCGCCGGCTAGCACGTAGGCGCCGAACACCGATAGGCTGGTGCTGCCGCCGACCGCGGGCCCCGGGCAGTACCCGGCGTCACCAACCAGTGTGACCCGCCCGCGCGACCAGCTGTCCAGCTGTAACTGGGTGATCGAGTCGAAGTAGAACGCGGGCGTGCGGTCGAGCTCGCCCAGCCAGCCGTCCACCTGCGGATGCATCCCGGCGAACGCTTGACGGAGTAACTCCTGCTGGCGCAACGCATCTCGGTAGTGATACTTGAGTTCGTTTTCGGTGCGGAACAGGAACACCGCGCGCGCATCGTCGAGGGGCTGCGCGGTGTAGATCGCCGCCAGACGGCCAGCGCCGACGTGACTGATCATCTGGCCTTCGTGTGCAAGCGTTTTCGGCAGCGACTGCACCGCCAGGTACCCGCCAAGGAACTGGGTACGCCCGGCGTCCTCACCGAAAACCAGGCGACGAACGTTTGAGTGCAGCCCGTCGGCGCCGACCACGAGGTCGAACCTGCGTGGCGCCGCGCGCTCGAAGGCCACCTCGCCGTCGGGGGAGATTGCCGTGATCGAGTCACCGAATAGGTACTCGACGTGGTCGCGGCCGGCGTCGTAGTAAGCCTCACTGAGATCGTCGCGCATGATTTCCACGTGCCAGTCGGATACGGCGCCGATAGCCTTGGTGATATCGATGCGGACCGGCCGGCGCGTGCCCTCGCGACAAATCGTCGCCGCGTTCGTTCCGGTGGCCAGCGCCTCGATCCGCGGCAGCACACCCATCTTCGCCGAAATCTCCATCGACGGCCGGAACAGGTCAACAGCGTGGCCACCCGTCTTTCGCAAAGCCGGCGCGCGTTCGACAACGGTGACCTCGAACCCGTGCCGGGTGAGCCAGTATGCCAGCACAGGACCAGAGATGCTGGCCCCGGAGATCAGGATCCGCATGACGAGCTCCTCACTTACTTAACGTTCGGTAAGCCTAGCACCAGTGTTTACCTATCGGTAAGTCAGTTAAGCTCGTTGAGTGAGTAGCCCCGGGTCAGGCACCCGACAGCGCATCCAAGAAGTCGCTCGGGATCTGTTTCTTCAGCAGGGCGTGCAGCGCACCAGCCTGCAGGACATCGCCGACAAGCTGGGGATCACCAAACCCGCGTTGTACTACCACTTCGCTTCGCGAGAAGACCTGGTGCGCAGCATCCTGGTGCCGTTGATCGACGAGGGCGAGCAATTCGTTACCGACCAGGAAAACCTTGGCTACACCGATGCCCGCGAGTTGCTTCAGGGCTATTTCGATTTTCACTACCGGCACCGTGAGGACCTCGTACTAGTGCTGGCCGAACTGACGGCGCTGGCCGACCTTGGTCTGATAGACAAGGTGCTGGCGTGGCGCGACCGGCTCGGCAAGCTGGTATTCGGTCCGAAGCCGACGCTCGCTGAGTC
This sequence comes from Mycobacterium haemophilum DSM 44634, assembly GCF_000340435.2. NCBI lineage: Bacteria > Bacillati > Actinomycetota > Actinomycetes > Mycobacteriales > Mycobacteriaceae > Mycobacterium > Mycobacterium haemophilum. Next base: position 3,533,243 of record NZ_CP011883.2, on the reverse strand, counting down.
GACCCGCGCGGTGGTTGCTTTCGGTGGGCTGCAGGACTGTTGCCTGCAGTTTCCCGATACACCCTATAAAGCGTTGCGCGAGTCCTCGGTGGACGCTGCGCTCGCCGCGCTGGGCAAATGCGATTAAGCAATCAAACTCGCAGCATCGACGACGACACGACCTAAACCTCTAAATCGAATCCGTTGCACGCAAAGGCTAGTACGTCGTTGAGTAGCGCATTGGCGATATCGCAAATTTCTTGCAGGAAGTAGCGAGCGCATTCGTCGTAAGCGAGACCAACTGGCGGCCAATGGATTTCATGGAATCCTCTGGTCAGGCCCACCGATGGCTGACAACCAGCGACATTGTTGAGCCTCACGAGGTATCCGGCACCGTCAGTGTGGACGTTGAGTTCGATCGCGGGGTGGCCGACGAGTGCACCAGCGCTGAGCGCCTCATAGACTAGGTCCGATAAGGCTGATCCGGGGCAGCTGTCACTTGGGTCGGGAAGGTTGCCTCCCAGCTCATCGCCTTGGTTGTCGACCCAGGCCGTGAACGCGTCGTCATCGATGCCAAACGTCATCTGGGTGCCGTGAACGGTAACTATGAAGGCTGGTGCGCCGGCTGTGATACGGGGCTGACGAGCCGCGATCCGTTTGGATACCGATCCTGCGATGCCATGGCCGCAGGCCGGGTTGATGCTGTTCGGGAAGGTCGCGAGCGCCATAATGCATTGATAACAGTACATCGATATCGATGCAACATTTACTGATATAAATCCAGCGTTGAGCCCCTCGTGGTCGTGTAGTAACCTCGGCGCATACCGCGGGACAACATATGAAACGAGGGTATATTGACCAGCACGGTTGGGTCTGACAAGCCCTCGGGCAAATCTGAGCTGTCGGTAAAGCTCGACAAACTCTTCAAGATCATGCGAAACCCGGCTGAGCCGCCGCTGTCCAACGCGGCCGCCGCGGAGGCCATTACCAAGCAGACCGGGGTGTCGATCAGCTCGGCCTACATGTGGCAGCTGCGCGCGGGGGTCAAAAACAACCCGACTGTGCAGCACTTGCGGGCGATCGCCGAATTCTTCGGTGTCTCCCCGTCCTACTTGATCGACCCCGGCATCGATCCGCACATCGACGCCCAGCTCAACCTCATCCAAGCGCTACGTGACAGCGGAGTACGCGACCTGGCAATGCGTGCCTCCGGCTTAACTCCCCAGTCCCTGAGCAGTTTGGCGGCAATGGTTGATCATGTGCGCCAGCTTGAGCAACTACCGCCGGTCGCCCCTTCCCAGGAAGGTGATCTCAATGGCAATGCCTAATGCCGAGATGCTCGCTCTCGCACGCAAGTTGCCCATTCCTGTGCCTTGGAACAGGGACGTCTTCATTGAGAACCTCGCCCGTCAACGAGGTCGGCCCATCCGGCTCATCCCCACCGATACCTCGGCGTTCACCGAAAGTCCGTGTGGTTTATGGTTAATCCGCGATGACGACGACCTGATCTTTCACCAAGCCGGGACGTCGGACTACCACATCGATCAAATCGTGTGCCACGAAATCGGGCACATGGTGTTGGGACACGCGGGTGGTCAACAAGCCGGTACCAACAGCACGCCGAACGTTGAGATGCTCGGCAAACTGCTGCCCGACATCGATCCCACCACCGTGCAAAGTGTGCTGGGGCGCAAAGTCTTTGTGGACGATCAAGAGCGTGGCGCTGAAATGTTCGCGAATATGTTGATGATTGCCGCAGTCGAAGCCGGCGAGCAGAAATCGATGATGCGCAACGCCTTTTTCCACCGCGCCTGACTTAGGAAATCCATTGATGAGCTCGACGGTGCCAGGCGCGATCGCCTGGCCGTTCATCACGTTTATGGCGATCATTGTCGTCGCGCGCTACCGATGGTTCAACAACAACCTGTATGGCAGATACCTCAACAACACGCTGGCATTGGCACTGTTGGCTCAGCTGTTGCACGAGCATCTTGTGCAGGACACGCTGTCCATGGCGCCGGCCGATGCCCAGCAACTCTATGGCGCTGTGGTGGGCTTCGTTGGCACTGAATTTATTGGGTTCACCTTGCTGTGGACGGGGTTGTCGGCGGCCAAAACGCGCAAGAAGCATCGATATTATCGGCTGGCCGCGCTGGTTTTGTGCGCGGCATACCTCATCTGTGGCACCGGCGCTCGGGCCCTCGGAGAGCCCCTTGAAGTCGCCGGTGGTTGGGATCGCGTTGCCGCCTGGACCTTCGGCATGACCATGTTGCTGGTCCTAGCTGTGCACCTTGTATGGAGGTCTGTGCTTGAGCTGCGTACCGTTGCCCAGCGCCGCGAACGCCTCATCGCCATCAGCACCCTGCTGCTGGGTGCACTGCTTGCACTGACCTGCTTGCAAGACATGGGCCTGCCGATTGCTGACCAGCTTGGCTGGACCAACACCGCTGACTACAGGCTGCGGTTCCACAGGTCCATTAATTTCTACACGGCGGCCGGTGTCTGCATGATCGCTGCTGTGCCGTGTCTGATGAAGTTGCTCGGCTGTCTTGGGCTGGATCCGATCAGCCGGAGCTGGCGTAAGTTGCAGCCGTTGCGGCAGAGCATGAGAACTGCGGTCCCGGAATGCGCTTTCGACCTCGACATCGATGACCATCGCCACCTCAAAACCACGCTGCAACTACATCAAACCGTCGTCGAAATCCGGGACGCCATCTTGCAGCTGCGCCCCTATTGCCGCGAAATGCCCCGACATCATCTGGTTGGCTTCCTCGGGAAAGCTAACACTGTGCCGGCCCGCGAACACGACGCAGCGATTGAGGCTCTTCACCTGGCGCAGGCCGTCAGAGCCAAAGCTGCTGGCGCCACGCCTGAACCACGCGAAGTAGCGCTGATCGGGGTGTCGCGGGCAACCAACCTTGAGGAAGAAGTAACCGGGCTGTTGAAGCTGGCGAAATGGTGGCCGGCCGCCTACGCCACCAGTGAGCACACCACAGTATCCGGACTTGACACGATGAAAGTGAGCCCGTCCGTATGACTTTGGCTACCGCCACGCCGATTCCGCACCCTCGCTTTCGGTTGCCTATTGTTGGTGATCTTCTCACGACCGACTTCGCCAAACCCGCCCAGGGACTGGCCGCCGAGTTCGGCAAGCTCGGCAGCGGAATCGTCGAGCAACGCATCTTCGGCCTGTCGATTATCGCGCTGGCCGACCCCGCTTTGATTGACGAGGTCAATGACGAAACCGTGTGGGAAAAACACATTGGACCCGTGATGCGCAAATTGCGCCTCCTGATGGGTGACGGGCTGTTCACCGCCGATAACGAGGAACCTAACTGGCGCAAGGCGCACAACATTTTAATGCCGGCCTTCACCAAAACAGCGATGATGGCTTACCACGACACCATGGCTGCTACGGTACGTGAACTCGTCGAGTTCTGGGATACCGATAGCGCCGGCCAGTCCTGGATCGACATCCCCGCTCAAGCGAACCGACTCACCATCGAAATCATCGCTCGTGCCGGACTGGGCTATTCGTTCAGCAAGCTCAGTGACCCCGGCGACAACGCGTTTGTCGCCGCTGTCATCCGTGAACTCAGCTACTTTCGACTTACCGCCCGCACCGATGCCATACCGTTCTATGACAAACTCTTCGGGCAAAAACACCACCAACAGCATGTCGCAGACAACGCCTACATCCGCCGTCAGGTCTGCGACATCATCGAGGCTCGGCGCCGCAACCCGACCGCAGGCCCCCGCGACGACATGCTCGACATCATGCTGCACAACACCGATCCCGACACCGGCGAGCATCTCGACACCGACAACATCATCAACCAGATCCTCACGCTGCTGGTCGCCGGCAGCGAAACCTCGGCCAACGCCATCGCGTTCGCCCTGCACTACCTGTCCATCCACCCCGACGTCGCCGCCCGAGCCCGCCGCGAAGTCGACCAACGCTGGCCCGACCGCGGCATTCCCGACGTATCGTTCGGCGACATCGCCAAGCTGCGCTACCTACGCCGCATCGTCGACGAAACCCTGCGCCTGTGGCCGGTGGCGCCCGGATACCTACGTAAAGCCCGCCGCGACACCACACTTGAAAACGGCAAATACAGCTTTCGGCAAGGGGATTGGGTGTTGGTCCTGCTTCCCGCCGCGCACCGCGACCGCGCCTGGGGGCCCGACGCTCACGACTTCAACCCCGACCGCTTCCTGCCCGAAAACCTGCGCAAGCTGCCCCCGTATACCTACAAGCCCTTTGGTACCGGGCCCCGTGCCTGCATCGGCCGCCAATTCGCCCTCCACGAAATGGTATTGGCGTTGGCGATGATCGTGCATCAATTCACCGTGGAGCCACACCCCGGTTACCAACTCGAGGTGGCGGAGACAATGACACTCAAGCCCAAGAACCTGCGCCTACGCCTGCACCGTCGCCGCTAAACCGAACTAGATATCGGTAGCAACGTATCTCGTCTTGACCGGAGGCGCGGCCAGCAGTGAAGGCAGCTCCGTCAATCGACCGTCGCCGGCACGAAATCTGCGGTAGGCCTCGTCGTGCTCGACCGTGTCCCAGAGTTCGTAGATGATCCAGTGCGCCTCGTCGTCCTGATCGACGAGGACGTCGGTGCGGAGGTTCCCGTCGAACGCCCGGGTGTCCCGCAGCGCCCGGCCCATGACGTCGCGAGCCGTTTGCACCGCTTCCGGCTTGAATTTCAGTTCGAGTAGCACCGTCACTGGCATCGTCATCTCCTAGGTTGCGACTGCGATCTCAAGATACCTGTCATCGTGCGGTTGCTTCATCAGCCCCGCACGCCACATGGGTACCGCGCGGAGAGCAGCACCCGATCTGGGAAGGCGCTCGCCCCCGAAATCTTGACCTGGCCTGCCGGGAACCCGCAGCTGATCGGCGGTCAATGCGGCGACTGTGGCGCCACCACCTTTCCTGCGCAGCCGCGGTGTCCGCGTTGCAGTGCCGGACAGACGGGCGAGTTGTTGTTGCCGCGTCGCGGGATGGTAGTGGCGTGGACTAAGTACGGTATCGGCATCGCCGTCGGCCTGGACAGCACCCTCGCGGCGCCTTCACTGACGACCCCACGGGCGGAAGACGCCTCGCCGACGGTGCCACCGAGATCCACGGATCGATTCCGGTCAACACCGACGTCCGGCTGATTGCCAACGGCGAGCCGATCGGAGCGTCGGGGCTGGCCCAGGTGTATGGCGCGCCTGGGACCTCGTCAGCGACCATCCTGTCGGTCTAGATCGCCGGGCCCAGCAGGTCGTCGGCGTCGCGGATGATGTAGCCGTAGCCTTGCTCGGCTAAGAATCGCTGCCGGTGTGCGGCGTACTCGGCGTCCAGGCTGTCGCGGGCAACCACGGAGTAGAAGATGGCTCCACCGCCGTCGGCCTTGGGTCGCAGCAACCGGCCCAGTCGCTGCGCCTCCTCTTGACGTGAGCCAAATGTTCCCGAAACCTGCACCGCCACAGCTGCTTCCGGCAAGTCAATGGAGAAGTTGGCGACCTTGGACACCACCAGCGTGGAGACTTCACCGCGGCGGAAGGCGTCGAACAGCGCTTCGCGTTCTTTGGTTTTCGTCGATCCTTGAATGACCGGAGCATTGAGTTCCGCGCCAAGCTCGTCGAGCTGATCCAAGTAGGCACCGATCACCAGGGTTTGCTCGCCGGGGTGTCGACTCAGCACCGATTTGACCACCGCAATCTTCGAATGCGCCGTCGAGCAAACACGGTAGCGTTCTTCGGGTTCGGCGGTAGCGTAGGTCATCCTCTCGTTGTCTGTCATGGTGACCCGAACTTCGACGCACTCCGCTGGCGCGATCCAGCCCTGCGCCTCGATGTCCTTCCACGGCGCGTCATAGCGTTTCGGGCCGATCAGGGAAAACACGTCGCCTTCACAGCCGTCTTCGCGGATCAACGTGGCGGTCAGGCCCAGCCGCCGCTTGGACTGCAGGTCGGCGGTCATCCGGAACACCGGCGCCGGCAACAGGTGCACCTCGTCGTAGATGATCAGCCCCCAGTCGCGGCTGTCGAAGAGTTCCAGATGCCGGTACTCGCCCTTGGTGCGGCGGGTGATCATTTGGTAGGTCGAGATGGTCACCGGCCGGATTTCCTTGCGCTCCCCGGAGTATTCGCCGATCTCGTCCTCGGTCAGCGAGGTGCGCGCGACTAGCTCGCGTTTCCACTGTCGGGCGGCGACGATGTTGGTGACAAGGATCAGCGTCGTCGCTCCGGCTTTCGCCATCGCGGCCGCCCCCACCAGCGTTTTGCCGGCGCCACACGGCAGCACCACCACCCCGGAGCCGCCAGACCAGAATGAGTCGGCAGCCAGCCGCTGGTAGTCGCGCAGCTGCCAACCGTCTTGCAGCAGGCTGATTGGGTGCGCTTCACCGTCGACGTAACCAGCGAGATCCTCTGCGGGCCAACCAATCTTGAGCAGCATCTGTTTGACCCGGCCGCGCTCGCTAGGATGGACGATGACGGTGTCGTCGTCAATCCGGGTGCCCAGCATCGGTGCGATCTTTTTGTTACGCAACACCTCCTCGAGCACCGCGCGATCCAGGCTGACCAGCGTCAGGCCGTGGGCAGGATTCTTGACCAACTGCAGCCGCCCATAGCGGGCCATGGTGTCGACGATGTCGACCAGCAGCGGCTGCGGTACCGCGTAGCGGGAGTGACTGACCAACGCGTCGACGACTTGTTCGGCGTCATGGCCGGCGGCGCGGGCATTCCACAACGCCAGCGGTGTGATGCGGTAGGTGTGCACGTGTTCGGGTGCGCGTTCCAGCTCGGCGAACGGCGCGATGGCGGCACGTGCCGCATCGGCCAGCTCATGGTCCACCTCGAGCAGCACCGTCTTATCGGACTGCACTATCAACGGCCCATCGGTCATTGCCCTATTATCTGTCCTCGGCCGACACCACTGACGTGATGCGGTGGATGGCAAAGTCACGTAGCCGCCCGGACCCCGAATCGAAGGCCACCAGCTGACCACCCCGTATGGCGATTGGCGATACCACCCGCTGGGTGGCCACGCCGGCAGCGTCGAGATAGCCGATCACCAGCGTGGTCTCTTCTCTCGCGGCGCGTTGCAACAGCGACATGGTCACGGCCGGGTCGACGCGGATATTGCCAAACGGTGCGGCGGTCACTTTACGTAGCACCGCGATGACCGCGTTGAGGGTCTCAGTGCTTGGCCGCTGCAGTGGGCGGTAGGGCCGCCGATGCGCTGGTGTGGGCAACCTCGCTCCGCGAGGCCGGACGTCGACGATGGAGCCGGAGGAGTCCTCGGCGGCTGGGGCGAACCCTGCGGTCCGCAACGCGACGAGGACTTCGGCGATGGGGGCGGGCGACACCGCCACCGTCGGAGCCAGGGCCCGCAGCTGCAGCTCTTCTGCGGCCGCCACCGCCTGGGCCAGCAGCGCCGGGTCCTCGCACCGGACGAACGATGCGGCCATGCCGATCCGGAGCTGGCCATGTCGGCGCGCAACATCATCGATGAGATATGTGAGTCCCTGTGGCACTGGGGTTTTGGAGTGATTCGTAAAGAGTTCATGCATCCAGTCGCGAGTTTTTCCAGTGTCGAGCGCATGCCGGATCGACTGCTCGCTGATGCGGTACACCATCGCCGTGCCGGCTGATTCGACGGTGGCGACCGTGCCCAATTCCTTGGCAAGTTCGCGTTGCAGCGGCCCAGGTACCACGACCGTCAGGTCGGCCTGCACGAGAAAGTGGTCGATTGGTTTGGGTAGCGCCCGCGTCATCGCCGCGACAGCGGCGGCGGGGTCGGCGGAGGCGGCGGCGGGTTCGACGGCCTCGTCCAGCAGGGCGCGGCCGGGCGTGCTGATCGCGCCGCGACCCACCAGGCCCATCGTGTGGCCCTCGACCAACAGATCGGCGACAGGTCCAGGCTGCAGCCGCCTGGCCCAGCGCGGGCGCCGCCAGATCAGCGCCGCCGACGCTTCGGCTGCTTCGACACCGGCTCCAGCTGGTAGTTCGGCGAGCATGCCGAGCAACAGCCGGCGATCCAGCGGGGCTGCTGTCGAATACAACGAATCTGACAGGGCACCATAAGGTTTGGCGTCCGGGCCACGGCTGCCGATCAACGCGGGCCGGCACTGCAAGTCAAGCCAGGTGCTGGCCAGCAGGTGCCAACGCTCCGCGGGGGACATCGCGGTGAACCGGTCGGCGGCCACCGTCGGCGCCCAATAAGGGCCGTCACCAGTGGCTGGCTCTGGATCGGGCATGCCGCTGGCGATCAATCCGGCCGCGGCCGCGACCTCGAGGAGCAAGCCCAGCCGGGGCTCGTCGATGCCGGTAGCTTTGGCTAGCCGCTTGACTTCACGAACACCCAGTCCGCCGCTGCGTAGCTCGGAAACCGGTGCGTTGCCGAGGGTCTCGAGCAGTACATCGAGTTCGTGCAGCGCCTCGATGACTGCCCCGGCTGCCGCGGCGTCGGCGTCGTTGGGTGCGGTTGCCGAAACCACCGGATCCGGCTGCGTCAGCTGCATCGGACCGGGCTGCTCGCCGCGCAGCACCTGCCCGACGTGGCGGGGCAGAATCACCGTCTCGGCATCGATGCGTCGCAGCAGACCCATCGCGAGCAGCTGCGGCACCGGCCGCTCTGGTGCGGCGCCAGGCGCGGCGTCGCGGGTGCGCCCCAGCGGGGACCCTTCGAGTAATTTCTGCAGCACATCCAGCTGCGCTTGGTTGAGGTGATCGATTAGCTCGGCGATCTGTTCGCCGGTGCGCGAGGCGTCCTCGAGCGTGACTTGCCCCGGATGCCACGGCAACGCGGTGGCGGCGTCGGCGGCTATCCGGACTTCGGTCTCGCCCCAGGCCAGGGCGCGTTGCCGGAGGTCATCTAGCGCGCCGACCACGTCGGCCGCCGGAGCGCGGTCGCCGATCAGCGCCTGCAGCTTGGCGGTCGGCACCGGCGTGCTATCGGCCTGCAGCACTAGCAGTGCGTCGATCACCGCCAGTTGTAAGAAGTCGAGCTCGTCGGTGGCAGCCTTGACTGATTGGCGGGCCTGCGCCCGCATGGCCAGCGCCGCGATACTTCCGGGTGGCGGTTGGGCTAGGTCGGGCCGTAGCTCCAGCAGCCGGATCAGCCGCTCGTCGGACAAGTCGGCCAGCCAGGACCCCAGCGGGATATCCGGGGTGTTGTCGGTCATTGCTGATCAGCGTAAAGCAGCCGGACGCGACGCAATGCTCAGCGACAGCGGGCGAGCCAGCGCCTGCAGCGCGGTGCTTAGCGTCACGTGCAGGTACGAGACCTGTAAGAATGTACGTCGTGGCTGACATTGCTGAGAGCAAGGCGCGCAAAAACAGATACGTGGACAACGGCTGGCCGACGACTGATCCCGACGACCACGCGGTAAGCGAACTGGTGACCGACCGCACAGGCGCGTTATCGCCCTTCGGTGAACTGGTGTTTCCGGTGCCCGCCGACGACCTGCCCTACGTGCACCCGGTCACCGTCGTCAACCGGTAGGGCCACCGGGATGGCTAGGGCTTCTGAGGCGCCCAGGCCTGCTGCGGCATGCGGATCGGGGGAATCCCGCTCGGGCCCGTTGTCGCATCTGGATGAGCGGGGGGCAGCGCACATGGTCGATGTCACCGAGAAGGTCGCTACCAGGCGGACCGCCGTTGCCGCGGGCGTCGTGCACACCTCGGCGCACGTGGTGGCGCTGCTCTCGACCGGCGGCCTGCCCAAAGGCGATGCGTTGGCGACCGCGCGGGTGGCGGGCATTCTGGCGGCTAAACGCACCAGCGACCTGATCCCGCTGTGCCACCAGCTCGCCCTCGCCGGTGTCGACGTGGATTTCACCGTCGGCGAATCGGACATCGAGATCACCGCGATAGTGCGTAGCACCGACCGCACCGGTGTCGAGATGGAGGCGCTGACCGCCGTCAGTGTGGCCGGGCTAACGCTCTACGACATGATCAAAGCGGTTGACCCGGCCGCCCGCATCGACAACATTCGGGTGCTCCGCAAGGAGGGCGGCAAAAGCGGAACTTGGGTACGGTGATGGGCGGCCGATCCGCACGAATCATCATCGCTTCCACCCGGGCGTCGGCCGGTGAGTATGAGGACCGATGCGGGCCAATCATCGCGGAATGGCTTGGGCAGCATGGGTTTTCGCCCGTACAACCGGAGGTGGTTGCTGACGGTGGCCCGGTTGGTGAGGCGTTGAGCGACGCGGTCGACGCGCGCGTGGACGTCATCATCACCTCCGGTGGTACCGGCATCTCGCCTAGTGACAACACCCCGGACCAGACTGCGGCGGTGCTGGACTACATGATTCCCGGGCTAGCCGACGCTATCCGCCGCAGCGGGCTGCCCAAGGTACCGACGTCGGTGCTATCGCGCGGGGTGTGCGGGGTGGCCGGTCGGACCTTGATCGTCAATTTGCCGGGTTCGCCCGGCGGGGTGCGTGACGGTCTTGCAGTGCTTGCCGATGTGCTAGACCACGCGCTCGATCAACTCGCCGGCGGAGATCACCAACGATGACGCGCGCCGGCGACGATGCAGAGCGCAGCGATGAGGTGGGGGCACCACCCGCTTGCGGGGGAGAGTGGCGCCGATGACGCGCGCCGGTGACGATGCAGAGCGCAGCCGATGAGGAGGAGTGGCGCCGATGACGTTGGTGCTGCGGGCCGCCATTACCGATCAGCCGATCTCTCTGGCCGAGCACGAGGATCTGGTGAGTCATCACTCGGCCGGAGCCATCGTCGGTTTCGTTGGAATGATCCGCGACCACGACGATGGACGTCGGGTGTTGCGGCTCGAGTATTCCGCACATCCGTCGGCCGCACAGGTGCTTACCGACGTGGTGGTCGAGGTGGCTGAGCAGTCCAACGGGGTGCGTGCGGTCGCGGCCAGCCATCGGATCGGCGTGCTGCAGATCGGCGAGGCGGCCTTGGTGGCCGCGGTCGCGGCCGACCATCGACAGGCGGCATTCGACATCTGCGCCCATCTGGTCGACACCATCAAGGCGCGGCTACCGGTGTGGAAGCACCAATTCTTCGATGACGGCACCGACCAATGGGTGGGCTCGGCGTAAGCGTCAGCTGAGGATGGCCGGCTGGGCGAGTGCGGCCAGCGCGTCGTTTCCGTGCACGTTTTCCGCCTGGATCGCTTGCCACAGTTTCTGTGTGTAGTCGACGCTCGAGGTCTGCTGTGGTTGCGCGGGCGGCGGCAGGTCGGCCGGTGCCGGCGGGAGGTCGTCGGCGGGTGGTAGGAGCGGAGCGGGCGGGAGGTTATCCGCGGGCGGTGCGGGGTCCGCGGGCGGAGGCGAAGGTGCGTCAGCGGGCGGTGGGGCTAGCGGTGCTAGCGCACCGTTGATCTCCGGCGCGTCCAGCGGCGCGTCCATCCCGGCCGGAAGAACTTCTCGCGGGGTCGGGCCCGATAACCCGTGACCGCAGGCAGGCCAGGCGCCGCGCCCCTGGGTCGCCAGTACGCGCTCAGCAACGGCGATCTGCTGTTCCCTAGTGGCCAGTTGGGCGGATGGGGCGTACTCGCCGCCACCGTGCGACGCCCAGGTGCCTTGTGAGAACTGCAGGCCACCGAGGTAGCCGTTGCCGGTGTTGATTGCCCAGTTCCCACCGGACTCGCAGCGGGCTACCTGATCCCATTCGCCGTCGGTAGCCGCGCCCGCCTGGCTGGCCAGAGCGATGCTCCCGCCGCCTAGCACCATCCCGGTAAAGGCGATTTTGGCGACGCTGATGCTTGATGTAGTGGGCTTGCGGTGACGTCCACGCATACGCCAGGTATTCCTCTCGGTACGCGCCTGCGAAGTCAGCTGTCGGGTTCGGGCTGGATTGCATTAGAGAGGCACCCGGCCGGCGTCGTATTGATCACGGAGATGACGTCGGCTTCACCCCAAGGGCCGCATGCGGCCCCGGTCCGATCTCGGCGGACTGGTGGGTCCCCCGCCTCCATCCACGGTTGGTGTCCCCCGCCTACTGGATGGAGCTCGGCGCTATAGGGAGGGAGGAACGCCACTGGTTAGCTTGGCGAGCCTGGGGAGACGGTAGCGGCTGCAGGTGCTCTCGTCACGTGTTGAGAAACTTCGCGTTTCGCGTGTCGTCATGCGACAAAACACCAGGATCCGAGAGCATTTACCCAGGTCGCAAGTGCTCGATATGGGCCCGTGTCCGTGTCGTTATCATTCCGTTATGTGCGGAAGGTCACAGTCTCATCCGCCGGCAAACGGTGGCAAGACGTCGATCGTGTCACCGGGTTGCAACGCTATGGTCTGGTCGCGAACGGCGATTCCATCGCGCAGATAGGAGCATCGGCTCAATACCGTGGCGAGGTGCGAACCCTGGACCGCAAGGCTCTCTACCAGCTCGGCGACTGTGGTGCCCGGCCGTAACGTCACTGTCGCCGACTCGGCACCTGCGGCCGCCCGCGCGGCGGCGAAGTAGCGCACATTGACCCGAATTCCGACGGCTTCGCCGGGTGTCTTAGCCACCGATCGCGCTCATCGGGCGATCAGGCTGGACGAAGTTGGGCTCGTTGATGCCGTGGCCAGCAGGCTTGCCCCACATGGCGGCGCGCCACGCTGTTTCGATCGTCTCGTCGTCCGCGTTGCTGCGCAGCAGTCCGCGTAGGTCGGTCTCCTCACTTGAGAACAGACAGCTGCGGATTTGGCCGTCGGCCGTCAGCCGGGTGCGGTCACAGCTCGCGCAGAAGGCGTGCGACACCGACGCGATGACGCCAAACTTTCCGGTCGGCGTGCCGGGGCCGGTGTCGACCAGCCAGAGCTCGGCCGGAGCCGAACCACGCGGCGCCGGGTCGGGCCGCAGCCGGAAGTGGGGCCGTAGTGCGGCTAGCACGTCGTCGGCGCTCAGTGCGGTCTCCCGCCGCCACTGGTGCCCCGCGTCCAGCGGCATCTGCTCGATGACCCGCAACTGATAGCTGTGGTCCAGGCAGAACCGCAACAGCTCGACGACATCGTCGCGGCCGCTCGTCGGATCCAGCACCGCATTCACCTTGACCGGCGCTAGACCTGCTTCCTTGGCGGCGGCTAAGCCGGCCACCACGTCAGCGAGTCGGTCCCGGCGGGTGATGGCCGCAAAACGGGCCTGGTCCACGCTGTCCATCGACACGTTGACCCGGTCCAGGCCTGCGTCAGCCAGAGCGAAAGCCCTCCTGGCCAGTCCTACACCGTTGGTGGTCAACGAGATCTCCGGGCGGGGCCGCAGACTGGCCGCCGCTGCGACGACCTCTTCGAGGTGGCGGGCCAACAGCGGCTCACCACCGGTGAACCGCACGCTGGTGACACCGAGCCGGGTGACGGCAATGCGCATCAACCTGGCGAGCTCGTCGGGCCGCAGCAGTTGCTGGGCAGGTAGCCAATCCAGGCCTGCTGCCGGCATGCAATAGCTGCACCGCAGATTGCAGCGGTCGGTCAGCGATACCCGCAGGTCGGTGGCTACCCTGTCGAAGGTGTCCACTAGTGGGCCATCGGTTGGTACGTCCCGAGCGGCGGCGTGGTCATTCACCCGGCTTTGCGTGCGGCCAGGTACTGTCGGCACTCCCAGCGCGGTCAGCGTCATCCGGGTACCCGCTCGAATCGAGTTGACGAGCCGACGTCGACGATGTCTTTGCCCAGCGGAACCAGCGAAACCGGGATGAGCTTGAGGTTGGCCAGGGCCAGCGGAATCCCGATGATCGTGACCGCCATCGCCGCGGCACTGACCAGATGTCCGATCGCCAGCCACATCCCAAACAGCAGTACCCAGATGACGTTGCCGACGAAAGCGCCCGCGCCGGCGCCGGGCTTGTCGACGATCGTCCGGCCGAATGGCCACAACGCGTATGACGCGATGCGCAGGGCCGCGACGCCGAAGGGGATGGTGACGATGAGCAAGAAGCTGATAACCGCTGCGAGCAGGTAGCCAAGAGCCAGCCAAAGGCCACCGAAAACCAGCCAGATGACGTTCAAGATCAGACGCATATCTCCTCCAGCGGTAATGCCACCCTACCGAGTAACGGCTAATCTGGGTGCTTCGCGGGCAACCGCCCGAGTAGAATCAGAAACCAACATCGCGTCCCGCCCGCGCAGGCGGGACGCTTATTCTGTTGTCCATCTTAGTGATCTGTCAGACAAGCAGGTGAGACCAGTGCCGACCGGCAAGGTGAAGTGGTACGACGCCGACAAGGGGTTCGGCTTCCTCTCGCAGGAGGATGGCGAAGACGTCTACGTTCGTTCGTCGGCGTTGCCCGCGGGTGTCGAGGGGCTCAAAGCCGGGCAACGGGTGGAATTCGGCGTGGCTTCTGGCCGGCGCGGACCGCAGGCATTAAGCCTCAAGCTGATTGATCCGCCACCGAGCCTCGCTCGCCAGGCGCGCCGCGAGGCGCCGGCCGAGCACCGGCACAGCCCGGATGAGCTGCACGGCATGGTCGAAGACATGATCACTTTGCTGGAGAGCACGGTGCAGCCCGAGTTGCGTAAAGGCCGCTACCCGGACCGCAAGACGGCCAGGCGGGTATCCGAGGTGGTCAAGGCGGTGGCCCGCGAACTCGACGCCTAGTGGGTTCGACTGGGCCGCTTTGCTTCACGGCCACCCTGCGCAGCGTCGTCGTTCTCATCGTGGCGGGCTTCCTGCCCTGGGGTGCGCTGACCTCGTGCACCGAAAACACCCGGGTGGCGCCGACGCCGATGCCGACGTACCGAGTCGGCCTGCGGCAGGTCAGCTTCATCGACGACAGCAACCCCCAAGTGGGTGCGCGCCACCTCGCACTGAACATCTTTTACCCAGCTCAGGCCCCAGGTCCCGCGGACAAGCCGTTCCCAATGCCGTTTTTCACCAACCTGGACTTCTACCGCGAGCTGCCGCCGGTGCTCGACGGTCACCGGCATCCGCTGATCTTGTTCTCGCACGGCCGCGGCAGTACCGGGCTGCAGTACGCGTGGTTTGCTCAGGCACTGGCCAGCCGCGGGTACGTCGTGGCCGCACTCAATCACTACCGCGCCAACACCTACGATTCCAGCATCGAGTACCTAACCAGCAAGCTGTGGCAGCGGCCAAAGGATTTGACTTTGACCGCGAATTTCATTGTTGGTGACTCGTTTTGGGGTCGGCTGGTGGACCCGGAACGGATCGGGGTGGCCGGGCACTCGCAGGGGGGATTCACCTCGCTGTGGATCGGCGGTGCGCGAGTCAACGCCGAGAAGTTCCTGTCTTTCCAGCAGGGCGTCAAAAACAATTTGGCGATCCCGGCCGATATCCGCGACCAGCTACCGCTGGACGCCGCCCCAGCTCTTGACGTCGCCGACCCGCGAATCAAAGCAGTTTTCGCGATGGCCCCCGGCGTTCTCCAAGACTTCGGTATGGACGCGGCTGGCCTGCATCAGGTGAGGGTGCCCAGCTATATCACCGTCGGAGCCCATGACACCCAGACACCGCCCAAGGAGAACGCCGAATTCGCAGCCGCCAACATTTCGGGCGCCAAGCTCAATGTCCTACCCGGCGACGTCGACCACGAGGTTTTCGGCAATGAGTGCAACCAGCGGGGACGCGATGAGTTTCCCGAGGCGTGCATCGACGCTCCGAGGGTGAACCGCCACGCAATCCACACCGAGATTGCCGAGGCCGCAGCGCAGTTCTTCGCGACCGCGTTCGGTAGCTGACTAGCTCAGTTCTGAGGCCGACGGTGGTGTTTCCAGCCCGTCGAACTCGGGACGCGCGCTGGCGGGCAGCACAAGGAGGAACTAATACCCATCCTTCGACATCGGTGCGTCGTAGTATGCGGGCAGGGCGCGGGGTACCCAAACATGGTGCGAAGTCGTTAGCAAGGAGGCAGCGATGGGGCAGCAAGTACAGGTCACCGAGGAGCAAGCACGAGCCCTTGCCGAAGAATCCCGCGAAAGTGGTTGGGATAAACCGTCCTTCGCTAAGGAGTTGTTCCTTGGTCGGTTTCGGCTGGAACTCATCCACCCGTTTCCTAAGCCGTCCGATGTCGAAGAGGCGCGTACGGCCGCGTTTCTCGACCAGCTGCAGGAGTTTCTTGTCACCGTCGACGGTGGCGTCATCGAGCGCGATGCCCAGATTCCTGACGAATACGTGAAAGGCTTTGCCGAACTGGGTTGCTTCGGCATGAAAATACCGACGGAGTATGGCGGTCTGAACATGTCGCAAGTCGCCTATAACCGTGCTCTGATGATGGCGACCAGCGTTCATCCCAGTCTCGGTGCACTGTTATCGGCTCACCAGTCGATCGGAGTACCCGAACCACTCAAGCTTGCCGGGACCTCGCAACAGAAGCGGAAGTTCTTGCCGCGGTGTGCCGCCGGCGCCGTCTCGGCGTTTCTGCTCACCGAACCGGACGTGGGTTCCGATCCGGCGCGGTTGGCCTCGACGGCTACCCCGGTCGAGGATGGGCAAGCCTATGAACTCGAAGGTGTGAAGTTGTGGACCACCAATGGTGTGGTCGCCGAATTGCTGGTGGTCATGGCCCGGGTACCCCGCGGCGAAGGGCATCGAGGGGGAATCAGCGCCTTCGTGGTCGAGGCCGATTCGCCGGGGATCACCGTGGAGAGGCGCAACAAGTTCATGGGGCTACGGGGGATCGAAAACGGCGTGACCAGGCTCCATCGTGTTCGAGTCCCCGCCGAAAACTTAATCGGGCGAGAAGGCGACGGCCTGAAGATCGCGCTGACCACGCTCAACGCTGGGCGATTGGCGATACCTGCGATGGTGACCGGGCCGTCGAAATGGTCACTGAAGATCGCACGCGAATGGTCCGGCGAGCGCGTGCAATGGGGCAAGCCAGTTGGCAAACATGAAACGGTGGCCAGCAAGGTCGCATTCATCGCCGCCACCAATTACGCACTGGAAGCTGTGGTGGAGCTGTCTGGTCAGATGGCCGACGAAGGACGCAACGACATCCGGATCGAAGCGGCGTTAGCCAAGTTGTGGTCTAGCGAGATGGTCTGCCGTATCGCCGACGAGCTGATCCAAATCCGGGGTGGACGGGGCTACGAGACCGCGGAGTCTCTAGCGGCGCGCGGCGAGCGTGCGGTGCCAGCCGAGCAGATGCTGCGGGACTTGCGGATCAACCGCATCTTCGAAGGATCGAGCGAGATCATGCGGCTGCTTATCGCCCGGGAGGCGGTCGACGCCCATCTCAGTGCCGCAGGTGCCCTGGCGAAACGTAACGCCAAGTTACGAGAAAAGGCTGCGGCTGCGGTCGGCGCGAGCGAGTTCTACGCAAAATGGTTGCCACAACTGGTCTTTGGTGAAGGTCAACGGCCCACCGCGTATAATGGGTTCGGCCCGCTCGCCTCCCACCTGCGGTATGTCGAGCGCTCCGCGCGTAAGCTGGCCCGCAACACCTTCTACGGGATGGCGCGCTGGCAGGCCGGTCTGGAACACAGGCAGGGATTTCTTGGGCGCATCGTCGATATTGGTGCTGAGCTGTTCGCCATGTCGGCAGTCTGTGTGCGTGCTGAGGCTCAGCGTCTGGCAGATCCGACCGTCGGTCAACAGGCGTATGAGCTGGCTGAAACATTTTGCGAGCAAGCCACTATGCGAGCAGAGGCACTATTCCACGCGTTGTGGACCAACACCGACAGCAGCGATGTTCGATTGACAAACGCCGTGCTGCAGGGCCGCTACACCTGGCTGGAGAACGGGATGATCGATCAGTCGGAGGGCACCGGACCATGGATCGCGCACTGGGAGGCGGTCGCGTCGAGCGAGCCTAATCTGGCTCGACGGTTTCTGACGGTGTCACCCCCATAAATGCTTTCCTCGATCACATCAGCCACGGTGTGTATGAAACCTGCTGGGACTGTTTAGCATTGGGTCCGGTTCATCTCGTCCTGGAAGATGCGGTACTGCTCCGCGCGACCAGGCCGGCGTCGCACGATCAGCCAACCGGCCGCGAGGATCACGAACCACAGCGGGAACGCCGCTAAGGCCATCGCAGTCTCCCTGACGGTGCCCAGCGTCCAGAGCACGAATGCGAAAAAGGCAAGGACAGCCCAGCACATCGGCACGCCGCCGGGCATCTTGTAGCTCGACTCGGCATGGCGCTGTGGGTATCGGCGACGGTAGACGAGGTAGCTGACGATGATCATCGCCCACACGAATATAAACAACAACGACGAGATAGTCGTGATGAGCGTAAAGGCGCCGATCACCGAACCCCCGGCGTAGAGCAGTGGGATGCAAGTCAACAACAGCGGAGCTGTGAAAAGTAGGGCGACCGCCGGTACGCCGCCGCGGTTGAGTCGGCGGAACAGCGCCGGCGCATTGCCTTCGTCTGCAAGACCGAAAAGCATTCGGGCGGTGGAGAATATCCCAGAGTTTGCCGAGGAGGCGGCGGCGGTGATCACGACGAAGTTGACTATCGATGCTGCAGCGGCAAACCCTGCCAGCGAGAACATCGCCACGAACGGTGACTCGCCGCTCGCGAACCGCCGCCAAGGTACGACAGTGAGGATTGCCGACAGCGCACCGATGTAAAAGATCGTCACCCGCAACGGCACGGCATTGACCGCGCGAGGAAGGGTGCGGCGCGGGTTCGCTGTCTCGGCGGCGGCGGTACCGACCAGTTCCACTCCGATGTATGCGAAGAACGCGATCTGGAAACCGCTGACCACGCCCATGAACCCGGTAGCGAAGAACCCGCCGTCGTTCCAGAGATTTTCAACCGTCGCGTGCTCACCGTGCGGTGAAACAAAGTTCGTCGCCAGCAGGAACACACCGACGACGATGAGGCAGCCGATCGCGGCAAGCTTGATCAGCGCGAACCAGAATTCGGCCTCCCCGAAGTTGCGGACACTGAACAAGTTGAACATCAGGATCAGACCGACTGTGACCAGAACCGGTAGCCATGCGGGTAGGCCTGGCCACCAGAACCTCGAGTAGCCCGTGATCGCGACCAGGTCTGCGATACCGGTGACGATCCAGGCGAACCAGTACGACCACCCCATGAAAAAACCTGCCGCGGGACCCAAAAGATCGGACGTGAAGTCGACAAACGACTTGTAATTCAGGTTCGACAGCAACAGCTCGCCCATCGCGCGCAGCACGAAGAATACAAAGAACCCGATGATCCCGTACACCACCAGAACTGCCGGACCGGCGACGGAGATTGTTCGTCCTGAGCCCATGAAGAGGCCGGTGCCGATCGCGCCTCCGAATGCGATCAACTGAATATGACGGTTGGCAAGGCCCCGACGCAGGTGCGGCTGCGCCGCTACCGAGTGCTCAACGGCGACATCGTCCGACATGGGTGGTGTCCTCATCAGGTAGCGGCTCGCTTAGGTGCATCAATTGGACCACGACTCCCTGGACAGTTCGACGGTGCCTAAGCGGCGTTCGCTACGTTGTCGACATGGCTTCCTATGTTGCCGGGACAGGCGAATTCACCCGCGACACCAATTACCTCACCACCCGCATCACCGCCGACGGACGTGACGGCTATCCGGTAGCGCCCGGCCGGTACCGGCTCGTTGTTGCCCGCGCGTGCCCTTGGGCTAACCGCACGATTATTGTGCGGCGGCTACTGGGCCTGGAAGACGTTCTCTCCATTGGATTTTGCGGCCCAACTCATGATCAGCGCAGTTGGACGTTCGATCTCGATCCGGGCGGGATCGATCCGGTGCTGAAGATCCCGCGACTACAAGACGCCTACTTCAAGCGCTACCCCGACTACGCCAAAGGCATCACGGTCCCAGCGATCGTCGACATCCCCACCGGTGCGGTGGTCACCAACGATTTCGCGCAGATGACGTTGGATTTCTCCACGGAGTGGACCGCTTATCACCGCGACGGCGCACCGCAGCTATACCCTGATCGGCTGCGGGCCGAGATTGACGAGGTGAGCACACGGATCTACACCGAAATCAACAATGGGGTATACCGGTGTGGCTTTGCCGGCTCGCAACAGGCTTACGAAGCGGCCTACGATCGGCTGTTCACCGCTCTGGACTGGGTGAGCGATCGTCTGACCAGCCAGCGATACCTCGTGGGCGACAGCATCACAGAAGCCGACGTCCGGTTCTTTACCACCCTGGTCCGCTTCGACCCCGTCTATCACGGGCATTTCAAATGCAACAGGTGCAAACTCAGCGAGATGCCGGTGCTATGGGCCTACGCGCGGGATTTGTTCCAAACACCGGGTTTCGGCGATACCGTCGACTTCGTCCAAATCAAGCAGCACTACTACATTGTGCACGCCGATATCAACCCCACCGGTATCGTGCCCAAGGGCCCGGACTTGACTGGCTGGCTGACCCCACATGGCCGGGAAGCGTTGGGGGGAAGGCCTTTCGGCGATGGCCGGCCTCCCGGGCCCTAACCTGCGCCGAGATTGCCGTCAGGGCTGTGATTGGGCAGGCGAGCACGACCATGGCGGCAATCTCGGCGAAAAGGTCAGAACGTCAGCCGCACCGACCATTCCGCGTGCGGGACATCGTGCACTTCACCGGCGGGGTCGACCACCAACGTCAGCAACTGTACGACTATCCCGGTCAGCCGCCCGCGGTGCGGGTCGAGGGTGGGGATGGTCACCGCCAGGCGGGTATTCGGCCGATAGAGAGTGCTGGTGGTGTCGGTCGGGTCTTCATAGACGCGCAGCAGTCGCCAGGGCGCCCGACCAATCGCCTCGGGAACCGAAAGCTGCACCGGATCGTGTTCGTCTGCCGGCAACACGCCCTGCGCTTGCGGGGTCTGACAATCGTCGAGGTTGAGTACGTTGCAGTACAGGTATGGCCCCACGCGGGTCATATATCCGCGTGAGTAGGCGCTGATCTCAGGTCGTTGCGGTCCGGGCTCGCGCACCAGGAGCCACGTGCCGAACCCGGCCCCGGCGGCCAGCAGCATCACCACGGCCGCGAGCAGCACGGCTACCCGGCGCTGTACCGGGGGCTTCATTGGGGGCTCACCGCCGCGCCGCGGCGCGTGCTCTCCTGCTCGACCATCACCGGACGATTACCTCCGAGGCCTGGAATTAACGAATCACCGCGGAAGCTCACGACGGTTTGCGCCAGACCTAGGATCAGCAAAGCGCTGACCGCGGTGAATCCGACCCACAAATCGGTGTACACCATCACCCCCAGCGCTCCGCCCAGCACCCACGCCAGCTGCAGCGTCGACTCCGAACGGCCGAAACCCGATGCCCGTGACTCCTCGGGTAGATCGTGTTGCAATGAAGCGTCCAGCGAGGCCTTCGCAATCGCACTGGACCCCGATGTGATCAGGGTAGCGATGGCAGCCATCACTAGATTGCCGGCCACCGCCGCGGCGAGGGCTAACACGGTGACCGCGACTGTGCAGCGCACCACCAGCACCGCCGGCCTGCCCAGCTGCAGGCGTGCGCTGGTGAAGTTGCCAGCGAAGTTGCCGATTGCGGCCGCAGCGCCGATCAGACCCAGCATCCCCAGCTGAACCCAGCCGTTGGCTTGATGCGCCTTGGCGACAAACGCCGGATATAAGAATAGGAAGCCCACCATCACTTTGATGGTGCAATTTCCCCACAACGAGGTAATGATGTTGCGGCCCAACGGCTGTCGAAGTCTTCCGCCGACCTTCTTGACTTCCTCCGGCCAGCTCCGCCGCAGCGGTTCGCTATGCGAGTGATAGCTCAAAGTGGCTGGAACTTCACCCGCGGTCACCTCGACCCAGCGCGGAATCCGCATTGACAGTAAGGCGCCGGCGATCGTGATCGCGACGACGACGAACAACGCGCCAGGCAGCTTGAGCAGGTGGGCGCAGACGAACTCGACACCGGCCGCGATGGCGCCACCGGCGATGGTGCCGCCGAGCAGACCGAACACGGTTAGCCGGGAATTGACGCGGACCAGGTCAATGCTGGGCGGCATCACCCGTGGCGTTACAGCGCTGCGCAGCACGCTGAACGACTTCGACAACACCATCATGGCCAGCGCGCTCGGATAGAGCACCATTGACGGGTAGCTGCCGGTGGCGCCGTCGTAGTTCATGATCAGCAGCGCTGCCAATCCGGTGCGTAGCGCGAACGAGGTCGCCAGCGCGATGCGGCGGCCGTGCTGCAGCCGGTCCAGCGCCGGACCGATGAGCGGTGCGATCACCGCGAACGGTGCGATGGTGATCAGCAGGTACAGCGCGACTTTGGACTTGCTCTCCCCGCTGGCCGCGGCGAAGAACAACGTGTTGGCCAGTGCAACGGCCATGGCGGAGTCGACCGCGAAGTTCGCTACCACCGGCCACGTCAGCGCCGTCAGCCCGGATTTGTCAGCGCCGTCGGCGGTGGCGGCGCGCTGGACCATCCAGTACATCCGGTAGCCCATTTCGCGGCTTCGCTGCGCGGCGGCCCGAGTGACCGTGATCCGTTCACCAGGGTCCGCGCCGCGTGGTGGCGCGCTGTCGCGTTGGGGTTTCGGCTGCTGCTGGTCCAGGGGCGGGAGATAGCGGTTGGCGCTGGGCATCGGCCGCGGGCGGCGGGCTGGGTCTGATTGCCCGGCTCCTTGTTCGCGTCGTTCCGGCGCTCGCCGTCGTCGGGCTGGCTGAGAGTCAGAGCCGTCGGCCGGGTAGTTCGCCATGCCCGGATGCTGGTCGCGCGAGCCGGTGCGGGTCCGGCGGCCTGGGGTAGAGGCCAAACGGCCCGGATGATCACGCCGCCGTCCAGACACGAATCAATTCTGTCCTATGTCGACTCCATGCGTGTGCAGGCGGCCGGGTGTCGCTTGCCAACCGTGTCTTCCGGCAGAATTGCCAGATGTGTTGCAAAGAGGAGGCAGCGTGACCGGGCCCGTCGAGGATTCCACCGTCGCGACCGTGGCCGAGTGGCCCGAAGGATTGGCCGCGGTGCTCACGGGTGCGGTCGACGACGCCAAGGTGGCCATCGAGGAGCTCAGCGGTGCTGCGGCGGTCGGGGACTACCTTGGGGTCGGTTACGAAGATCCGAACGCCGCCACTCACCGGTTTTTGGCGCATCTGCCCGGCTACCAGGGATGGCAGTGGGCGGTCGTCGTCGCTGCCTATCCCGGTGCCGAGCACGCCACAGTCAGTGAAGTGGTGCTGGTGCCCGGGCCGACGGCGCTGCTCGCGCCGGAGTGGGTGCCGTGGGAGCAGCGGCTCAGACCGGGGGATTTGAGTCCAGGGGACCTGCTCGCGCCGGCATCGGAGGATCCACGGTTGGTTCCCGGTTACAGCGCCAGTGGTGACCCGCAGGTGGACGAGACCGCCGCCGAAATCGGGTTGGGTCGGCGCTGGGTAATGAGTGCCTGGGGCCGGTCGGCGGCGGCCGAGCGGTGGCATGACGGCGACTACGGTCCCGACTCGCCGATGGCGCGGTCCACCAAGCGTGTGTGCCGCGATTGCGGTTTCTTTCTGCCGCTGGCGGGATCGCTTGGCGCGATGTTCGGGGTATGCGGCAACGAAATGTCCGCCGACGGGCATATTGTCGACAAGTTGTACGGCTGCGGCGCTCATTCCGACACCCCGGCTCCGGTGGGCAGCGGCTCGCCCGTGTACGAGCCATACGACGACGGCGTCCTCGATATTTTGGAGCCGCCGACAGTGCAGCCGCCAGAGTCTACGGCGGACTCGCCGGACTAGCTTTTTCGGCTGGCGGCGGCTTTGGCGTCCGCCGGCTCGTGAATTGCCGACCTTGGCACGCTATTTCGGGTCGAGATAGGTTTCGAGTCCGGCTTGTGCGCCGCGTGCACCGCGGCGGGCAGCGGCAAGTTGCCACACGAAGATGCCGGTACCAAGCAATCCGACGACCAGCCCGGCCAGTGTCACCGGACGCCAACTCTGTAGGCCCGGTACCACGAACGCGGCGGCCACCGCGACCAGCCAGGCCAGCGCGCCGACCGTGATAACCGGCCACACCTCGAGCAGTATGGGCGGCAGCGGCGGCGGTTCGCGGCTTCCGTCAGGTTCGACAGACATCGTGCCTAATTTAGCTCGGCAACGAGTACGCAGCGCTGCGGCCTGAGCGAAAAGGATCGAAGTCCGCCGTTCGTCGTTTCTGATCCCGAATTCTCAGGTTCCGATGTAACCTCGCGCCATGCTTGACAGCGATGCGCGGCTGGCTAGCGACTTATCGTTGGCCGTCATGCGGCTGGCCCGCCAACTGCGGTTCCGCAACCCGCAATCGCCGGTGTCGCTGTCGCAGCTGTCTGCGCTGACGACGTTGGCCAATGAGGGCGCCATGACGCCCGGCGCCCTAGCGATCCGCGAACGGGTCCGGCCGCCGTCGATGACCCGGGTGATCGCATCATTGGCTGACATGGGGTTCGTGGACCGCGAGCCACACCCGGTCGACGGGCGGCAGGTGCTGGTCTCGGCATCGCAGTCGGGTGCCGAATTGGTCAAGGCAGCCCGGCGCGCCCGCCAGGAATGGCTGGCCGAGCGGCTGGCGACGCTGGATAGCGATAAACGTGACATTCTGCGTCGTGCCGCCGATCTGATTTTGGCATTGGTTGACGAAAGCCCGTGACCCTACGCTTTGGTGACGCTGACGGTCCGGATGGCCTCGATGTTCAAGACATCAACGATCCCGACGATCCGCGACTCGATGATTTCCGCGACCTGAACAGCATCGATCGTCGTCCTGATCTGCCGACCGGCAAAGGACTGGTGATCGCTGAGGGCGTGCTGGTTGTGCAACGCATGCTGGCGTCCCGATTCACTCCGTTGGCTTTGCTGGGTACCGACCGCAGATTGGTCGAGCTCAAGGATGATCTGGCCGGCGACGTTAAGGCGCCCTATTATCGAGCGTCCGCCGATGTCATGGCCCGGGTAGTCGGCTTTCACCTCAATCGTGGAGTGCTGGCCGCCGCGAGGCGGGTGCCCGAGCCAACTGTGGCGCAGCTGGTCGCCGACGCCCGGACGGTCGCAGTGCTTGAAGGTGTCAACGACCACGAGAATCTGGGTTCGATCTTTCGCAACGCGGCGGGGTTGGGCGTGGACGCGGTGGTGTTCGGCAGCGGCTGCGCCGATCCGCTATACCGACGAGCGGTCCGGGTGTCCATGGGTCACGCTTTGCTGGTGCCGTATGCCCGAGTAACCGACTGGCCCGCCGACCTCGTGGCGCTCAAAGAACGAGGCTTTCGTCTGTTGGCGCTGACTCCACACCGCGAAGCGTGCGCGCTGCCGGAGGCGATGACGGCGGTGCGCGGTGAACGGATTGCCGTGCTGGTGGGCGCCGAAGGCCCGGGACTGACGCCAGCCATTCTGCGGTTAAGCGATGTGCGGGTTCGCATCCCGATGTCGCGGGGCACTGACTCGCTGAACGTCGCGACGGCGGCGGCCATCGCCTTCTATGAGAGGGCTAGGCTCGGCAACGATGCACTCCGCGGCGCGGAGTGAGGTGGGGGTACCCCCAGCCGTGCAGCGGGTAGGGGGCGAGCCGAGCGGATCGGCTAGGCTCGGCGGATGAGCGACGGGCGCAGCGATCGCGACCAATCCCAGCCCTGGGCAACGGGTTTGACGGTGGCGGGGTTTGTTGCTGTGGTTATTGCTGCCGGGGTTGTGGTGCTCAGTCTCGGACTGATTCGGGTGCATCCGCTGTTGGCTGTCGGGCTCAACATCGTCGCGGCCGGCGGGCTGGCGCCGACGTTGTGGGGGTGGCGGCGCACCGCGGTCCTGCGCTGGTTTGTGCTGGGCGCGGGGATAGGTGTGACGGGGGCGTGGCTGACCCTGCTCGTGTTGACCGCATCGGGTCGGGCCTAACCGCTACCCGGCTGGTGACACCAGCAATCAGCGCTGCCCGCCTGAGCGCACCCCGAGCAGGACATCCTCCCATGCCGGAATGGCTGGCTTGCCTCGTCGGCTGCTCACCTGTTGGTCGTGCGGCTCGACGGTCGCCGGTGTCGCGGATTCGACGAAGTCGAGGTGTGCTACCGGCGCCAGTGGGCGCAACGGACGGTTGAAGTCCGGGTCAATGAGCTCACTGGCCGCATCATCGCTTGCGGTGACGGTTCCGCCATGAGCGCCGGGAGTGAAGCAGAAATGTGCGAGGTTGTCGGAACGGCCGGCCTGCCACGCGAGTTGCACCGTCCAGCGGCCGTCTTCATTGCGCCAGGCGTCCCAGCTCAGCTTGTCCGGCTCGAGGCCACGTGTCACCAACGCGGCGCTGACGGTCTCCAGGAGCGTCAGCACTGCTGGGCCGTCAGCGAGGACGGGGTGTGCGGCGGTTGCCAGCTCGGCGGCGCGTGAACGCTCCAGCAACACCGGGTGGGCGAACCGGCGGATTCGCGCGATGTCGGCCTCCCCGGATACCGCCGACCCCGATACCATGGCCACCTGCTCGACAGAGGCGCCAGCCCGGATCCGGGCCTGAATTTCTTTAGGGCTCAGCATGTTGGTGACTTGGATGTCGAGGTGCGGTTGGTCCAGCAACGCCGCGTCGCCGCGCATGGCCGCGCGTAGCCGGTCGTCGGCCGGCAGCTTGAACCGTTCACCAGGGATGTCACCTTCGCAGATGATGGTTTTGCCGTCGGGATCGAGCCCGACGACTTTGAGTTCCCGCATGGCCTCTCCTCGCAGACTCCGTGCAGGGTCAGCACCGGACCTGTTGCGCACTCTAGTGCAGCGAATGCTCGGAGCCGTGCTGACACGCTGGGGGATTGGGGGTCGATGAGCGCCGCGTTACAGGCGCTCGACTACCCAGTCAACGCACTCGGTAAGGGCGCTGACGTCATCGGGCTCGACCGCGGGGAACATCGCGACCCGCAACTGATTGCGGCCGAGTTTGCGGTACGGCTCAGTATCGACGATGCCGTTGGCTCGCAACGTTGCCGCCACGGCCGCGGCATCTACGTCGTCGGTGAAGTCGATCGTGCCCACCACCTGAGAACGCAGCCCAGGGTCGACGACGAACGGAGTGGTGTACGGCCGGTCTTCCGCCCATGCGTACAACCGCTGCGATGAGTCTGCCGTGCGCTTGACTGCCCACTCCAGCCCGCCGTTGCCCAGCAACCAGTCGAGCTGTTCGGCCAGCAGCGCCAGGGTGCCAATTGCCGGTGTGTTGTACGTCTGGTCTTTCAGGCTGTTCTCTACCGCGATCGGCAGCGACAGGAAGTCGGGAACCCAGCGACCGGACGCGGCGATGGACTCGACCCGGGCCAGCGCGGCTGGGCTCATGATGGCCAGCCAGAGGCCGCCGTCGCTGGCGAAGTTTTTCTGCGGCGCGAAGTAGTAGGCGTCGGTCTGGGCAATGTCGACGGGTAGCCCGCCGGCGCCAGAGGTCGCGTCGATGGCGACCAGCGCGTCACCCGAACCGGCTGGGCGGCGGACCGGGACCGCGACGCCGGTCGACGTCTCGTTGTGCGCCCACGCGATCACATCGACCGACGGATCGCCCGTTGGCTCGGGCGCGCTGCCCGGATCCGCTTTGATGACGATGGGGTCGCCGATGAACGGGTTTTTAGCGACGGCGGAGGCAAATTTCGAGCTGAACTCGCCGTACGTCAGGTGTAGCGAACGCTTGTCGATCAGCCCGAAGGCTGCGGCATCCCAGAACGCTGTCGCGCCGCCATTGCCCAGAATGACCTGGTAGCCGTCTGGCAAGCTGAACAGCTCAGCCAGCCCTGACCGAACCCGACCCACCAGATTCTTGACTGGTGCCTGCCGGTGTGAGGTGCCGAACAAGGCAGCTGCGGTGCTGGTCAGCGCCTGCAACTGTTCGGGTCGGACCTTTGATGGTCCCGACCCGAAGCGGCCATCGCGGGGTTTCAGCGCGGCGGGAATGTCAAGGAAAGGGGTGAGCTGGTCGGCCATGCCACCCAGGTTAGTGAGCTGATCCAGCACCGCGACAAAGCGGGCCATTGGCTGGACTCGCCGAAAGCTGGTTTAGCCACGAGCGACGACACTGCAGTGTGAAACAGGTCACATCACAGCGCAGGTTTCGGTGTCAGTCACAGCGCTGCGCGACGATCTGGAGAATTCCCGGTACCTGCGGTACTGTGTACATTACACGTCCAAATGTAAACCTCATCGAGGAGGCTTGATGGCCAGGACGCGAATGGTTCGGCGTTGGCGCAACAACATGGAGGTGCGCGACGACGCCGACTATGTGGGTATGCTCGCCACATTGTCCGAGGGGTCGGTGCGGCGAAACTTCAACCCGTACACCGATATCGATTGGGAGTCAACGGAGTTCGCGGTAACGAACAACGATCCGCGGTGGATCCTGCCGGCCACCGACCCGCTAGGTCGCCATCCCTGGTATCTGGCGCAGCCGGAACACCGCAAGATTGAGATCGGGATGTGGCGCCAGGCCAACGTGGCCAAGGTTGGGCTGCACTTCGAATCCATCCTGGTCCGCGGTCTGATGAACTACACGTTCTGGGTGCCGAACGGGTCACCGGAGTATCGGTATTGCTTGCATGAATGTGTTGAAGAGTGCAACCACACCATGATGTTCCAGGAGATGGTTAACCGCGTCGGCGCGGACGTGCCGGGAATGCCGCGCGGACTGCGTTGGCTTTCGCCGTTGGTGCCATTGATTGCCGGGCCGTTGCCGGTGGCGTTTTTCATCGGTGTGCTCGCCGGCGAGGAACCCATCGACCACACGCAAAAGAACGTGCTGCGCGAAGGCAAGTCGCTGCATCCGATCATGGAGCGGGTGATGGCCATTCACGTAGCCGAGGAGGCGCGACACATCTCCTTCGCCCATGAGTTCCTACGTAAGCGGTTGCCGCACTTGACCAAGCGGCAGCGCTTCTGGGTCTCGCTGTACTACCCACTAACGATGCGGATGTTGTGTAACGCAATCGTGGTTCCGCCCAAGGCATTCTGGCAGGAGTTCGACATTCCGCGTGAGGTCAAGAAGGAGTTGTTCTTCCGATCGCCGGAGTCGCGAAAGTGGTTGCGTGACATGTTCGCCGACGTCCGGATGCTGGCCTACGACACCAGGCTGATGGAGACGCGCTCTGCGCGGCTGATGTGGCGGATATGCAAGATCGACGGCAAGCCGTCGCGCTACCGCAGCGAGCCGCAGCGTCAGCACCTGGCGACGACACCTGCCGCGTAGGCTTTAGGGTTTCTATGCCGCACATCATCACCCAGTCGTGCTGCAACGACGGGTCTTGTGTCTTTGCCTGCCCGGTGAATTGTATTCATCCAACACCGGACGAGCCCGGGTTCGCCACCTCGGAGATGCTCTATATCGACCCGGTGGCCTGCGTGGATTGTGGCGCCTGTGTGAGCGCCTGTCCGGTTGGCGCGATCGCGCCCGACACCCGGTTGGAGTCCAAACAGCTGCCGTTTGTCGAGATCAATGCGTCGTATTACCCGACGCGGCCCGCCGACCTGAAGCTTCCGCCGACGTCGAAGCTGGCTCCGGTCATCCCGGCCGCCCAGGTGCATGTCCGTCGTCGGCCGTTGACCGTGGCCATTGTCGGGTCCGGACCGGCGGCAATGTATGCCGCCGATGAGCTGCTTACCCAACCTGGGGTGTGGGTCAACGTGTTCGAGAAGCTGCCTACCCCTTACGGTTTGGTGCGCGCCGGGGTGGCACCCGATCACCACAACACGAAGAGGGTGACCGAGCTCTTCGACCGGGTCACCGATCATCGCCGTTTCCGGTTTTTTCTCAACGTCGAAATCGGCAGGCACTTGAGCCACGCCGAATTGTTGGCCCATCACCACGCCGTACTGTACGCGGTCGGTGCGCCCGACGACCGTCGTCTGGACATCGACGGGATGGGTATCCCGGGTACTGCAACCGCTACCGAGCTAGTCGCCTGGATCAACGGGCATCCCGACTTTGCTGATCTGCCAGTCGATCTCAGCCACGAACGCGTTGTAGTCGTCGGCAACGGCAATGTCGCCCTCGATGTGGCACGGCTGCTTACCGCCGATCCGGACGACTTGGCCCGCACTGACATTTCCGAGCGTGCACTGCATGTGTTCCGCGGCTCCGCGGTCCGCGAGGTGGTGATCGCCGCCCGGCGCGGGCCCGCGCACTCGGCGTTCACCCTGCCCGAGCTGATCGGGCTGACGGTCACCTCTGAGGTGGTGCTCGACGCCGGCGACCGCAAGCTGGTGGCAGGTGATTTCGCGACCGCCTCAGACAGCTTCACCAGAAAGAAGCTGGAGATCTTGAGCGGCCTTGGCGATAGTTCGACGCCGACTTCGCGGCGGCGAATCCGGCTGGCCTATCAGCTCACGCCCAAGCGAGTGCTGGGCAGGCAGCGGGCTACCGGCGTCGAATTCTCGGTCACCGGCACCGACGAGTCATGTCAGCTCGACGCGGGCCTGGTGCTGACATCGATTGGCTACCGTGGCAAGCGGATTCGCGATCTTCCATTTGCCGAGGCAGCGGCCGTAATCCCGAATGACGGCGGCCGTGTCGTCGACCCGAGCAGCGGCCGGCCGATGCCCGGCGCATACGTGGCGGGCTGGATCAAACGTGGGCCAACCGGCTTCATCGGCACCAACAAGTCGTGCTCGGTTCAAACCGTTCAGGCAGTGGTCGCTGACTTCAACGCCGGCCGGCTGACCGACCCGGTGGCCGAGCCCGCGGCGCTGGCCAAGCTGGTGCACGCTCGCCAACCCGATGCCGTCGACTCCGCGGGATGGCGGGCCATCGACGCCGCCGAGATCGCGCAGGGCAATGCCCAGGGCCGGCCACGCCGCAAGTTCACCGATGTCGCCGAGATGCTGGCGGCCGCAGCCAGCGCGCAGCCGGCACCGCCGCGGCGGCGCCGGCTGGTGGCCCGGCTGCGTGCCCTGTCGTAGTCGGGCGCGAACTAACTGTTTGCCTGCCCAGACATCGCCGCTGCGATCTCATCCATGCTGACCTCGCGGACCGGCTGTCCCAGCGACCAGCGATGGCCGAACGGATCGGCGACCACACCGTAACGATCACCCCAGAACTGGTCCGCCAGCGGCATCACCACGGTGGCACCGGCGTCCAGCGCCCGCTGGAATTTGGTGTCTACATCGGTGACCGTCAGGTGAATCGTGACCGGTGTTCCGCCCAGTGACGTCGGAGTCATCGACTTGCCGCCACACGTTTCCGGGAAGTCGTCATTGAGCAGCACCGTGAAGCCATTGATGCGCACGGCGGCGTGGATCAGCTTGCCGTCGGGACCGGGCACGCGCCCAAGTTCGACACCGTCAAAAGCCTTGACGTAGAAATCGATCGCCCCGGCGGCGTCGTTGACCACCAGATGTGGGGACAATGCGGGTTCGACGTTGATGGCCATGATGTCTCCTCCAAATCTTGTCTGGCCCGGGTTGGGCTCCTGGGTATTGACCCCGGCCGCGATGCAGAATCATCGCGCCCACTGCCATTCAACCGCGGGGCACCGACAGGTTTTGGCGCCAGTGTGGGGCCTATGTACGTCAACCGCCGCGGATTCGTCCATAAGCCCCACGCTCGGCGGATCACTACGCCGTGGAGAGAATCTGGTCCCAGCCAGCCACGGACTCTGGGCTACGTGCTGGGGGTCCCACATAGAGGGCCGACGGGCGGACGAGCTTGCCGAGTCGTTTCTGCTCGAGAATGTGGGCGCACCAGCCCGCGGTCCGACCGCAGGTGAACATCGCCGGCATCATATTGGCCGGCACCCGGGCGAAGTCCAGGATCACAGCGGCCCAGAATTCGACGTTGGTCTCGATGGCTCGATCCGGACGGCGCTCCCGTAGTTCCGCCAGCGCGGCCTGCTCCAGCGCGACCGCGACCTCGTGGCGCGGTACCCCCAACCGTTCGCAGGTGGCCCGCAGTACCCGCGCCCGGGGATCCTCCGCGCGGTAGACCCGGTGCCCGAACCCCATCAGCTTTTCGCCGCGGTCCAGGATCCCCTTGACCAGGCCACGTGCGTCGCCGTTGCGCTCGACCTCTTCAAGCATTGGCAGCACCCGAGCGGGCGCCCCACCGTGCAGCGGTCCACTCATCGCACCGATCGCTCCGGACAGCGCTGCCGCCACGTCCGCGCCGGTCGAGGCGATGACCCGCGCGGTGAACGTCGACGCGTTCATGCCATGCTCGGCGGCCGACACCCAATAGGCGTCGATGGCATCGATATGTTTGGGGTCAGGATCGCCCTGCCAGCGAGTCATGAAACGTGCTGTGACCGTTGGGCATTCATCGATTGTTCGCTGCGGGATCGCTGGCTGATAGATGCCGCGTGCGGACTGCGCGACATAGGACAGCGCCATCACCGACGCCCGAGACAGCTGCTCCCGGGCGGTGGCGTCGTCGATGTCCAATAGCGGCTTGTATCCCCAGATGGGCGCCAGCATCGCCAGGCCTGCCTGGACGTCGACACGCACATCGCCGGTGTGGATCGGCAGCGGGAATGGCTCCGCCGGGGGCAGGCCGCTACCGAATTTGCCGTCGACCAGCAACGCCCACACGTCACCGAACGTGACCCGGTGGTGCACCAGATCCTCGATGTCAACACCGCGGTAGCGCAGCGCGCCACCATCTTTATCCGGCTCGGCGATCTCGGTGGTAAAGGCCACCACGCCGCTCAGGCCAGGGACAAAGTCTTCTGGGACCACAGTCATGGGGAAAATTCTCCCACCTGGCCCGGGCCGATGCTACCGGTCGGTAACACGCCCAGGGTCGCGCTGGCGCGATGGCAGGGCCGGATGACCAGCACCTGTCGAGCAACCTCCGGGTCGACGCTATCGGCTGCTATCACCCCGCGGGTAGCGTTGGCGCGATGGCAGGACCAGATGACCAGCACCCAGTGGTGATCGCAAGCGCGGCGGAGCCGGGCGCAGCGGGTCACCACTCATCGCACCCAGTGGTGATCGCAAGCGCGGCGGAGCCGGGCGCAGCGGGTCACCACTCATCCAACCTGTCGGGGATGCGGGTGGAGTACGGCTCCGTCGAGAAGGACGGCAGCCCCGATCTCGACACGGACTGGCTAGATGACGGTTGGCTTGCGCTGTTCTGCAAGTGGATTGACGACGCGCAGCGCGCCGGAGTTGCCGAGCCCAACGCCATGGTGCTGGCAACCGTCGCAACCGGCAGGCCGGTGAGCCGATCGGTGTTGTGCAAGAGCGCGGATGAGGCAGGAATCACTTTCTTCACCAGCTATGACTCTGATAAGGGCGACGAGCTGGCGGCGACGCCGTATGCTTCGGTGACTTTCCCGTGGTATCAGCTGGGGCGGCAGGTGCATATTCGCGGCCCGGTGAGCAAGGTCGACCCGCAGGTTAGTGAGGACTACTGGTCCAAACGGCCGCGCGGCTCGCAACTGGGGGCATGGGCGTCGCACCAGTCGCGACCGATCGCCTCGCGGACGGCGCTGCTCGATCAGCTGGCAGAGGTGACCGCGCGCTTTGCCGACTTAGAGTGCGTCCCGATGCCGCCGAATTGGGGCGGATACCTCATCGCGCCCGAGGTGGTGGAGTTCTGGCAGGGCCGGGAAAACCGGGTGCACAACCGGATTCGAGTGATCGGCGGGTGTATCGAGCGTCTGCAGCCCTAACCCGGTGAGGATGTGCTACCGGGCGTTGAGAGCCAGCTCACGCCTCGACGGATCGGGGCTAACCTGATGGACCGCCGTGAGATTCTTAGACCCGACCCCGGGCAGGCGCTCGGTTGAGGTAACGACTACCTTCACAGCTATACCAACAGGAATATTAGCCAGAGCGCAAAGGGGTTCTCGTGGCCGACACCGACGACACCGCCACCCTGAAGTACCCGGGAGGCGAGATCGACCTACAGATCGTCCGCGCCACCGAAGGTAATGACGGCATCGCGATCGGCCCGGTGTTGGCCAAGACCGGGTACACCACGTTTGATGTCGGCTACGGCAACACCGCGTCCACCAAGAGCTCCATCACCTACATCGACGGAGACGCCGGTATCCTGCGCTACCGCGGCTACCCGATCGAGCAGCTCGCTGAGAAGTCGACCTTCCTCGAGGTCAGCTACCTGCTGATCTACGGTGACTTGCCGAGCACCGATCAGCTCGCTGAATTCACCCACCGGATCCAGCGCCACACCATGCTGCACGAGGACCTCAAACGGTTCTACGACGGCTTCCCGCGCAACGCGCACCCGATGCCGGTGCTGTCCAGCGTGGTCAACGCATTGAGCGCCTACTATCAGGATGCGCTGGACCCGATGGACAACGGTCAAGTAGAGCTATCGACGATCCGACTCTTGGCCAAGCTGCCCACCATCGCTGCCTATGCCTATAAGAAGTCGGTCGGCCAGCCGTTCCTTTACCCGGACAACGCGTTTTCGCTGGTGGAGAACTTCCTGCGAATGACGTTTGGTTTGCCGGCTGAGCCCTATGAACCTGATCCTGAGGTGGTACGGGCCCTGGACATGCTGTTCATCCTGCATGCCGACCACGAGCAGAACTGTTCGACGTCAACCGTGCGCCTGGTGGGCTCGTCGCGAGCCAACCTGTTCACCTCGATTTCGGGCGGCATCAACGCGCTGTGGGGACCGCTGCACGGCGGCGCCAACCAGGCGGTGCTCGAGATGCTCGAAGGTATCCGCGAGAGTGGCGACGACGTCGGTGAATTCGTCCGAAAAGTCAAGAACCGCCAAGCCGGTGTGAAATTGATGGGCTTCGGTCACCGCGTCTACAAGAACTACGATCCGCGGGCCCGCATCGTCAAGGAACAGGCCGACAAGATCCTGGCCAAGCTTGGTGGCGACGACGATTTGCTGAACATCGCCAAGGGGCTCGAGGAGGCGGCGCTGACCGACGACTATTTCATCGAGCGCAAGCTGTACCCGAACGTCGACTTCTACACCGGCCTGATCTACCGGGCCCTCGGCTTCCCGACCCGGATGTTCACCGTGTTGTTTGCGTTGGGTCGGCTGCCCGGCTGGATTGCGCACTGGCGTGAGATGCACGACGAGGGCGACAGCAAGATCGGCCGTCCGCGCCAGATCTACACCGGCTACACAGAGCGCGACTACACCGCCATTGAAGCGAGATAGCTATGGCGGTCACTGTTGTTGGGTGAACTGCAGGGTTTCTCGTGTAGTGGCTGTGTGACACCGTCGCTGGTGCGTAGTAATAGATAACGCTTTTTGCTCGCCTTTGTCTGAACCGAGTGTGAATCTCGCGACGGTCGCCCGGTGTGTCGCGTCGCCAGATTCACAGTCGGCGCGGGTCACAGGGTGAGCCGCTCACCCATTACTAAGCAATGTCAGGAGCACCCCGGGCGCAGCTGTCGATCTTTGGGGAGCGTGGCGAGCTGGCGCCGATTTCGCGAAGGCCCCTAGCCCCGTTGCGTTAGAGGCTACGGATTTGCCAGCACGATGGGGATTCGCGATGAATTCCAGTGGAGCATAGCTATTTTCAATGGCGAATGGTAACCAGCGCCAGAAGTGTATCCGTACTGCTAGGTTTTCATGGTGGCCAGCACTGCCATGGCGGCGTTGTGGCCGCCGATGCCCGAAACCGCCCCGCCGCGGCGGGCGCCCGAGCCGCACAGCATGATTCGCGCGTGGGCCGTAGCGACTCCCCATTGCCGTGCCGGGGTGTCCAGCGGGTCGTCGTCTTCGGCGAACGGCCAGCTCAACGCGCCGTGGAAGATATTGCCTCCAGTCATCTGCAGTGTGCGTTGCAAATCCAGGGTGGTCGTTGTCTCGATGCACGGTCGGCCGCGTGCGTCGGTCATCAGCACCTCCTGAATCGGTTCGCCAAGAACGGAATTCAGCGACGCCAGGACCAACTCGGTCAGTTGGTGGCGTAAGCCGTCTGGGTCTTGGTGGCCGAACATCGAGTGCGGTGTGTGCAAGCCGAACACCGTCATTGTGTGCGCCCCCGAGTCGCGCAAACCAGCCGACAGGATGCTCGGGTCGGTCAGCGAATGGCAGTAGGCCTCGCATGGCAGTGGATCCGGTAGCTGCCCGTCAGCCGCACGCGAATATGCCGTATCCAGTTGACTCCACATTTCGTTGACATGGAACGTCCCGGCAAACGCCTGCTCCGGTGTGACGCTGTCGTCGCGCAAGCGAGGCAGTCGGCGCAGCACCATGTTTACCTTGACCTGCGTGCCTTGGGCCAGTGGCGGCGGCGGTTCGCCTAGCAGGTTGGCCAGGACCGCCGGTGTGACGCCGGCCAGAATGAACCGGCCACGGACTAGGTGCTCTTCATCGTCGGTGCGGTAGTGCACGCTGCCGTCCGGGTTCACAGCGTAAACATCTGCGCCGGTGGTTATTTCGGCTCCATGGCCGATCGCGGCCGTGGCCAGTGCCGCGGTCACTGAGCCCATCCCGCCGATGGGGACGTTCCAATCCCCGCCAAGCACGTGGTACAGGAAGCAGATGTTCTGCCCCAATGATTGGTCGTCAATGCGAGCGAAGGTTCCGATCAGCGCGTCGGTGGCGATCACCCCGCGGACCAGGTCGTTGCCCACCGCGTCGGCGATGGCGTGCCCGATCGGTGTATCGATCATTGCCCGCCACGCGGCCGCTGCATCGGGTCCACCGGCTGCCGCAACGTGCTGGCGAGCCTGTTTGCGGGTGCGCAGGGGTTCGAGCAGCGTCGGCCCCAGCCGATCGGTCACCAGTCGGCAGCGCCGGTAGAACTCGGCGAATCCGCGCTCATCGCCGGCCGCGCCGATCGCGGCGAATGTGCTGGCGGTATGCCCGATCAGCAAGCCAGAACGCCCCGCCGTAGCCGGCTGCGGTGTATACGACGAATACCGTCGCTGGGCCAAGCGCACCGGGACACCCAGCTCGTCGACGATGCGTGACGGCAGCAAGCTGACCAAGTATGAGTAGCGTGACACTTGGACCTCGACACCGTCGAAAGCCTGCGTCGACACCGCGGCCCCGCCAAGCTGCCCCAGCCGTTCCAGCAACTGCACCTGCAGGCCCGCCCGGGCTAAGTAGGCTGCCGCGACGAGGCCGTTGTGGCCGCCGCCAACGACGATGACATCGAAGTCCGTCGTGTCGAGGTCCCGCGCGTTGGTCATCCTGGGCGTGTTTCTAGCACCGTCACCCCGCGCGGGTCACCGCCAGTTTCGCTAAGTGCTCGACGTTGCGCAGTCGGTTTCCTCCCTTCGCCCATCGCTATAGTGTGCCCGATCTGGGCAGTGTCCTGGTGTCGACTCGGTAGGCTGCATATCGCCTGCAGCGTGGACGAGCCGCGCCAAACGATCAGAGGGGAGGGCGATGGTGGGTGATAAGGGAAGTGTCGACACAACGGCCGCCATCACCGACCCCCGGCAAGCTGCACGATTCGATCGACGCTCGCCCGGCCTTCCGTGGTTGATCGGTGTGGTAGTTATTCCGTTGCTGATCGCGGCAATCGGTTACGGCGCGTTCGATCGGCCCCCGCCCGTCAATGGGCCAACCGGCACGCTGCCGTCACTTACGCCGTCGAACAGTTCTGGCGCTTCCAAGTTCTCCTTGGCGCCGCTTTCAATTAGCCGCAATGCCAACAATATTACGCTCAGCGGCGAGTTTCCCGACGACTCCGCCAAAGCGGCGCTGATGGATGCGCTCAAGGGCTCCCTCGCCCCAGGTGTCAACGTCGTTGACCAAATCCAGATCAACCCCAATGTTGACGCGCTCGATTTCTCAAATGCGGGGCTGCTTTTCAAGCTGAGCGCGTCG
The DNA here is from genome assembly GCF_000340435.2 of Mycobacterium haemophilum DSM 44634. Lineage (NCBI taxonomy): Bacteria > Bacillati > Actinomycetota > Actinomycetes > Mycobacteriales > Mycobacteriaceae > Mycobacterium > Mycobacterium haemophilum. The sequence goes on along the minus strand of NZ_CP011883.2, from coordinate 3,495,739 downwards.
ATGATCGATTTCAGCCTCACGGTCAATGGTGACACTGTGACCTTGGCGGGAACAGCAGTATCGATGGACCAGAAAAATACCCTCGATCGTGCCGCAGTGCACACCTGGTCCGGTCTGAATATCGTTGACAACATTCAGGTTAAGGGGCAGATTCCGCCGCCTGGAGCTCCCGGCCCCGTTCCGCCTGGAGCCCTTCCGGCTGATCCGTGTGCCGATTTGCAGTCGGCCATTAACGCCGCGACGGGTGGGCCGATTACCTTCGGGAACGACGCATTTAGCTTGACCCCGGCTGACGGCCAGATCCTGACTCAGGTTGCCGACAAGCTCAAGGCATGCCCAAAAGCGCATGCGACGCTCAATGGTTACACCGATAATTCAGGCTCCGAGGGCATCAATATTCCGTTGAGCGCCCAGTGGGCCGGTACAGTCGCCGACTTCCTGGTTGCCCATGGCGTTGCCCGCGATCGCCTCGCCGTGAAAGGTATGGGTTCGGTCAACCCGATCGCCAGCAACGACACGCCCGATGGCCGCGCTAAGAATCGCCGCGTCGAAATCGTGGTCAGCTAAGGAGAATCCGGCATGGATTTGGTGGTCCAGTGGTTGTCGTACCTGCTTGCTTTCGTCGCGGGGTCGGCGGTTTCCTGGGTGATCGTCACCTTGTCGATCAAACGAGCGAGCGACAACACTGAGAGAGAAGCTCCTGCGGATGTGTCCGGCTCGAATGAGATGGGCGCACAGTGATGACCTCTGTGCTGGTCGACCACGCACATTGGGGGCTGGTCGCGTTGTCCTTTGCTATCGGGTTGGTGTTGACCTTGACGCTGATGGTTCGTCGCGTCAAACATCAAGTGCCGGTTCCGACGTCGATGGGCGAGTTGGGCTCTGAGTCCGGCACACCGACGACCACGATCCCTGTTACAGAAGAGCCACCGACGACGATTCCCGTTGCAGAAGAGTCACCGACGACCACGAGTCCCGTGGCGCCATACGCGCCGTTTGGCCCGGGCTCCGCGCGTGCCCGCGCCGACGGCAGCGGGCCGGCGGGATGGCTGGTCAAGGGCCGGTCGGATACCAGGCTCTACTACACGCCCGATGACCCAACATACGATTCGGCTGTCGCCCAGGTCTGGTTCAAGGATGAGGAGTCCGCGAAACGGGCCTATTTCACGCCGTGGCGCAAGAGCTCACGGAAATAAGGTATTCAGCGGGGTTGCGTCGGTTAGCTGGGCGCGGGTATGCGCAGCAGCAGCCGCGCACCGCCCAGCGGGCTGGTTTCTAACGACGCCGTCCCGCCGTGCAGCCGGGCCTGCTGGGCCACCAGCGCCAGCCCCAGGCCTGACCCCGAATGCGATGCCGTCGAGCCTCGAGAGAATCGTTCAAACACCACCTGGCGCTCATCCTCGGGCACGCCGCTGCCGTTGTCGTCGACGGCGATCTCCACCCCGGACCGCGAACTGACTGCGGATAGCTGGACTTGGGTGGCGCCGCCATGTTTCACGGCATTGGCGATTGCGTTGTCGACGGCAAGTCGCAACCCGGCCGGCAACCCCACAATGATGCAGGTCGGCGACGGCACCAGTGAGACGTCGAGGTCAGGGTAGCTCCGGGTCGCGTCGTGGGCGGCACGGTCGAGGAGGTCGGTGATGTCGACCGGCACGTGATCGTCCGACGTCGACAGTTCGCCCTGGGCCAACCGCTCCAACGCGCTGAGGGTGGCCTCTATCCGCGACTGGGTGCGGATCACGTCGCCCAGGACTTCTTTGCGTTGGTCGTCGGCCAGATCCAATGTGGCCAGCACCTCGAGATTGGTGCGCATTGCGGTCAATGGTGTGCGTAGCTCATGGGAGGACACCGCAGCGAAGTCGCGGGCCGATGCTAGCGCCTCCTTGGTCCGGTTCTGTTCATTCCAGATGCGCTGCAGCATTCCCCTCATCGCCTCGGCGATTTCAACGGCTTCGGTGGCGCCGTGCACTTCCACCCGTGGTGCCTCGTCTCCGGCATCGATTGATCGGGTCTGCTGAGCGAGCTGTTTGAACGGGCGCACCGCGAATGCGGCCAGCAGCCAAGCGAACACGGCCGCCGCGGCGATGGCGAATCCGCAGATCAGTAGCACTCGGCGGTGCAAGTTGTTGGTCTCGGCGATGGTGGCGTCGTACGTCGCGCCGACGGCAATTGACGTCGGCTCTGGTGCCGGGATCTCCACCGTGCGCACTCGGTAGCGCACCCCGTGGAGGTCGGTGTCGGCGTAGTCGTCTTTCAGTTTGGGCAGCGTGATGTCGGAATTCGACTTGACCAAGTTGCCGCGGCGCACCGTGATGATGGCGTCCCGGTCGTTGGGCGAGCGCGGAATTTCGTCAAGGCCCCGCGGCACGAACGGGATCGCGAAACCCGCGGCCTCGTCCAGTTTGCGGTCTAGCCGCTCTTTGCGGTCGTTGGTGATCCCGACCCAGACGACGGTGCCGACGATGAGCACTGGAATCGCTGCACCGATGGCTGTGGCGACCACCACCCGGGTTCGCAACGACGGCGTACGGGCAAAGATGCGCGACAGGATATTCATGGCATGCTTCGATCCGGTTACTGCATGCGCAGCACGAACCCGACTCCTCGAACGGTGTGCAGTAGCCTAGGCCCGCCGTTGGCCTCCAGCTTGCGGCGCAGGTACCCGATGAACACGTCGACGACATTGGTGTCGGCGGCGAAATCGTAGCCCCACACCAGCTCCAGCAGCTGGGCGCGCGACAGTACGGCGGTCTTGTGCTCGGCCAGCACTGCCAGCAGATCGAACTCTCGCTTGGTTAGGTCGACGTCGACACCATTGACCCGGGCTCGCCGACCGGGGATGTCCACCTCCAGCGGGCCCACGGTGATGGTTTCCGAGGAGGACGTCGCGGTGGCGCCGCGGCGGCGCAACAGCGCCTTCACTCGTGCTACCAGCTCGGCCAGCACGAACGGTTTGACCAGGTAATCATCGGCGCCGGCCTCCAGGCCCGCCACCCGGTCGTCGACCGAACTGCGTGCGGACAGCACGCAAACCGGGACGTCGTTGTCCATGGCTCGCAACGCCGTGACGACGCTGACACCGTCCAATACCGGCATGTTGATGTCGAGCACGATTGCGTCCGGCCGGGTCTCGGTGGCGCTGCGCAACGCCTCGGCCCCGTCGACGGCGGTTGATACCTCGAATCCGGATAGTCGTAGGCCGCGCTCCAGCGAGGCAAGCACATCGGAGTCGTCGTCGACGACCAACACTCGAGGTGAGCTGACACCAGTGTCCATGCCGCCCATTTTGCCGGATCGTTGCCGACGGCGGTGGGAGGACCACCCGCTGGGTCGCGGGGGAGTGACCCGCCGCACGGCTGTTCCCCGAGTGTCTGCTCTCGACACGGCCGCCCGTCGGTTAATAGTTACTGTTTCGGCGCTGACTGTGTGGTAGTCGAAATCAGTTGGTAGACAGCGATATCCAGTGTATTTGCCACCGCTGATGTTGCGGGATTTAAACTTTGGCGCGCCATCTTGCACCTGGATCGGGAGACGGATTCGGCGAGGGCTAGGGCGTGGTGCTGGCATTCGGACGCGTTGACGCAGTTCGTCGAAGACATCCGGTTGGGTCAGAGGGCCTCGGCGGTCGCGCGTCCGGCAGCGCGTCCGGAGAAGATGCAGCCACCCTGGAAGGTGCCTTCCAGCGCGTTGTAGCCGTGCACCCCACCACCGCCGAACCCGGCGACCTCCCCCGCGGCATACAGGCCGGGAATGGGTTTGCCGTCGGCGCCTAGCGCGCGCGAGGCAAGGTCGGTTTGGATGCCGCCCAACGTCTTTCGGGTCAGGATGTGCAGTTTCACCCCGATCAGTGGTCCCGCATCGGGGTCGAGGATGCGGTGCGGGGCGGCTACCCGGCCGACCCGATCGCCCAGTGAGCGCCGCGCGTTGCGGATGCCTTGAACTTGGACGTCCTTGCTGAACGGGTTGGCCATTTGCAGATCCCGGGCTTCGATCTGCGCGCGGATCACGGCCGGGTCCAAGAGGGGTTCATCGGTGAGGGTGTTCATTCTTGCGACGAGTTCTTCGAGGCTTTCGGCGACCACGAAGTCGGCGCCGTGGGTTTTGAACGCCTCGACCGGGCCCGGCGCATGCTTATTGAAGATCCGTTCCCGCAGAACTGCTTTGCGGCTCTTGGAGGTGATGTCGGGGTTTTGCTCCGAGCCGGACAGCGCGAACTCTTTCTTGATGATCTTCTGGGTCAGGATGTACCAGGAGTGGTCGTAGCGCGCGATGTCGGGGGTGGTGCGCAGGTACCGCAGGGTGCCCAGGGTGTCGTAGCCGGGTAGGTAGGGGGCGGGTAGCCGCCGGCCCAGCGCGTCGAACCACATCGACGACGGGCCGGGAATGATCCGGATAGCGTGGTTCGGCCAGATCGGGTTCCAGTTGATGACGCCTTCGGTGTAGTGCCACATCCGGTCGCGGTTGACCAGCCGTACTCCGCTGTCGGCGGCGATGTCGAGCATCCGGCCATCGACATAGGCGGGCACACCGGTGATCATGGACGCCGGTGGGGTGCCCATCCGCTGCGGCCAGTGGCGCCGCACCATGTCGTGGTTGCCGCCGATCCCGCCGGTGGTGATGATCACCGCCTGCGCGGACAGCTCGAACTCGCTGATCTTTTCCCGGTTGGAGGGGGCGCCGCGCACCGAGTCGTCGGGTGCCAGCACTATGCCTTTGACCCCGGTGGCAGCGCCGTTGGTGAAGACCAGTTCGTCGACGCGGTGACGGTGATAGAACGTCACCAGCTTGCGCGCCGAGCCTTGGCGGGCCGAGTTCACGAACGGCTCCACGACTCCGGTGCCGGTACCCCAGGCGATGTGAAAGCGGGGCACCGAGTTGCCGTGCCCGTTGGTGCGCAGATCCCCGCGCTCACCCCACCCCACGGTGGGCATGAACTGGATGCCGTGCTCAGCCAGGTAGGCGCGCTGATCCCCGGTGGCGAACTCCACATAGCGCCGAGCCCACTTTGCGGCCCAGAAGTCTTCATCGTCGAGCCGGTCGAATGCCGCGCTCCCAGACCAGTCGTTCCAGGCTAATGTGAAGGAGTCCTTGATCCCCAGACGGCGCTGTTCGGGGCTGTCGACCAGGAAGATCCCACCGAACGACCAGAAGGCCTGACCACCCAGGTTAGCTTCGCTCTCCTGATCGACCAGCGCGACCTTCTTGCCCCGAGCGGTCAGTTCGTGGGTCGCGACCAGTCCGGCCAAACCGCCGCCGATGACGATGGCATCAGCGTCCATGTCATGGTCTCCTAACGGTTTGGTACTGATGCCGCCCTCAGGCGCCGTCGGATGCCTAATTGAATCAGATATTCTTATGCATTGGAGTGTGATGTAGATGACATCCACAACTGCCGACGCTGCCAAGCCGGTCCGGGTGACAAAGCGTCGCGCAGAAACTCGTGCCCGGTTGCTTGACGCTGCGTTTCAGGTGTTCGCCGACAAGGGATTCGGGCATGTGCGCATCGAGGATGTATGCACGGTGGCCGGCTACACCCGCGGGGCGTTTTACTCGCAGTTCGACCGCCTTGAGGAACTGTTCTTCACGCTTTACGACCAGCACGCGACCCTGATCGCCGAACAGCTCAGCACCGCCATCGCGGGGTCGGCCGAACCGGCCGAGGTTGTGGACAGGGTTGCGGCCACCCTGCTGCTCGACCGTGACTGGCTGCTCATCAAAACCGACTTCCTGATGCACGCCGCGCGCCACCCCGACCTCGCCCAACGCCTGGTCGCCCACCGCGCTCAGCTGCGAGCAGCCATCGAAGACCGTCTCAGCAGCAGAGCCACCGAGTTACCCGCTGCACTTGGGACAGTGAGCGACGCCGCCCGCGCTGTTGTCGCCATATACGACGGGGTGAGCATTCAACTCCTGCTCGATGGCGACCAGGCCGCCGCCCGCAGCTGGCTCAGTCAACTTCTCAACCTTCTGCTGACCCGCTGACCACCTGGCCAGATCACCGGTAGGCCAGGCGGTGACGGTGGTGCATGGGCCGCGGGCAACGTTGCCATGACCGACTGACACGTTCACCCGGACATCACCACGGTCATGTGTCCCGTGTCGGGTACCTGGTGTCAGTGTCGCGGGGCAACCCGATGCGGCGGTAACGCTGCAACCGCGCCGCAAGACGCTGGGCATCGGGTACCTCGCGTAGCGCGTGCAGCTCGGCGGCGATAGCACTGGACAGCCGTTGGGAAAACGCGACCGGTTCGTCGGCAGCGTCGGGATGCTCGGGCACGATCACGTCGACGATTCCGGACTTCAGCAGGTCGGCCGACCGGATGCCCTGGGCCGCTGCAAGTTCGGCGGCATGAGCGGTGTCACGGAAAACAATCGCGCTGGCGCCCTCCGGCGGGAGTGGCGCCAGCCAGCCATGCAGTGCCGCCAGTACCCGGTCGGCGGGCACCATGGCCAGCGCCGGTCCGCCGCTGCCCTGACCCAGTAGCACCGACACCGTCGGAGTGTCCAGCGTGACGAGCTCAGCCAGGCACTGGGCGATCTGGCCGGCCAGCCCACCCTGCTCGGCTTCGGCCGACAACGCCGGGCCAGCGGTGTCGATCACCAGCACGAGCGGTAGGCGTAGCTCGGCGGCCAGCGCCATGCCGCGCCGGGCCTCGCGCAACGATGCGGGCCCGACCCTGCCCTTTTCCAACCCGCCGGGACCTCGTTGCTGACCAAGGACCACTGCGGGCTGGCCGGCGAATCGGGCCAGTGCCAGCAGCGTGGTCGCTGCCTCGCCGTGACTGGTGCCGGACAGCAGCACTCGGTCGGTGGCGCCGTGCCGCAGCACTCGTTCGACACCTGGCCGGTCAGGCCGTCGCGACGCCATTACCGAGTCCCAAGCCGGCACATCCGGTATCGGTTCGGGTCGCGGCGGCGGCGGTGGCGGCTCGGGGACATCGGCGATCACCGTCAGCGCACGATCCAACGTCGGTCGCAGTCCATCCAGCGCGACGACAGCGTCGATTACCCCATGCCGCTGCAGATTCTCCGCGGTCTGGATGCCGGCCGGGAAGGGCTCGCCATACAGCAACTCGTACACCCGAGGTCCAAGGAAGCCGATCAGAGCACCCGGCTCGGCGACGGTGACGTGGCCCAGCGAGCCCCACGACGCGAAGACTCCGCCGGTGGTCGGGTTACGCAAGTACACCAGGTAGGGCAGACCCGCCCGTTTGTGGAGTTTGACGGCCGCGGCGATCTTCACCATCTGCAGGAACGCGACAGTGCCTTCCTGCATGCGGGTGCCCCCGGAGCTCGGCGAGGCCAGCAGCGGCAGCCGCTCGGCCGTCGCTCGCTGCACGGCGGCGGTGATCCGCTCCGCGGCTGCCACCCCGATCGAGCCGCCGAGGAAGCTGAACTCGCAGACCACGATCGCTACCTGTCGCCCGAATACGCGCCCCTGGCCAGTCAGCACCGATTCGTCTAGGCCGCTGGCGGCTCGGGCGTCAGTCAGCTCCCGCGTGTAGGACTCGGTTACCGGCAGCGCTAGCGGTTCGCGGTCCCAGCTGACGAATGAGCCAGCGTCTAGCACCGCGTCGCGGAGTTGGTCGGTCGTGATACGACTCACCCGACGAGGCTATATAGGCTGGCCCAATGATCGGTATTACCCAGGCCGAAGGCGTTATGACTATCGAGCTGCAGCGTCCCGAGCGCCGCAACGCCCTGAATTCGCACCTTGTCGAGGAGCTGCGGGAGGCGGTACAGAAAGCCAGTAGTGCCGCCAGCGAGGCGCCCACCCGCGTGATTGTGCTGACCGGCCAGGGCACAGTGTTCTGCGCCGGCGCGGACCTGAGCGGAGACGCGTTCGCCGCTGACTACCCTGACCGGCTGATCGAGTTGCACAGGGTCATGGACGCAGCTCCGATGCCGGTAATTGGTGCTATCAACGGCCCCGCCATCGGCGCCGGCCTGCAGTTGGCCATGCAATGTGATCTGCGAGTTGTCGCACCGGACGCGTATTTTCAGTTTCCGACATCGAAATACGGTCTGGCCCTTGATAACTGGAGTATCCGCCGACTGTCTTCGTTGGTCGGCCACGGCCGGGCCCGCGCGATGCTGCTGACGGCGGAGAAGTTGACCGCCGAGATCGCGCTGCAGACCGGGATGGCCAACCGCATCGGCACGCTGGCCGACGCCCAGGCCTGGGCCGCCGAGGTGAGCGGTCTGGCACCGCTGGCGATCCAGCACGCCAAGCGGGTACTCAACGACGACGGCTCCATCGAGGAGGCGCGACCGGAACACAAGGAGCTCTTCGACAAGGCCTGGGCCAGCCAGGATGTCATCGAAGCGCAGGTCGCCCGGGTGGAGAAACGGCCGCCGAAGTTCCAGGGGGCATGACATTCATGCTGCGCAGAGCGCTGCGATGGGCCGCTGGTACGTCCGCGCTGGCGGTGGGCGGTTGGCTGTTGCGGGCATTGCATGGCGCGCCAGCCGCCCTCGGTGCCGACCTAGCTTCGATCCAGGCGGTGGCGGAGGGTTCTCCGAACTACCGAGACGGCGTCTTTATCAACCTCGAATCCGCCTCGGTGCTCGACATGGACCGCGAGCAACTGCGGCTCATCGCGTGGGAGTTTATCGGTGGACGCGACGCGAGCCGGCCGGCAGCGCCGATCCCGTTGGCCGCACCGAATATTTTCGAGGCTGTCCCCGGCCAGCTCGCGGTCAGCTGGTTCGGTCACTCGACGACGCTGCTGGAGATCGACGGCTACCGTGTGCTCACCGATCCGGTGTGGAGTGACCGATGCTCGCCCTCGGACGTGGTCGGACCGCACCGGCTGCACCCACCGCCGATACAACTGGAAGCGCTGCCTGCCGTTGACGCGGTGATCATTAGCCACGACCACTACGACCATCTCGATATCGACACTGTCATCGGGTTGGCTCGCACACAGCGGGCCCCGTTTTTCGTGCCGCTCGGTGTCGGTGCCCACCTTCGCGCCTGGGGGATCCCTGAGCACCGCATCGTCGAACTTGACTGGGACCAGAGTGCTCACATCGACGAGCTCACCCTGATCTGCATGCCGGCACGGCATTTCTCGGGGCGCTTCCTGAACCGAAACACCACGCTGTGGGCGTCGTGGGGGCTGATCGGTCCAAGTCGTCGCGCGTATTTTGGCGGCGACACCGGCTACACCAAGAGCTTCGCGCAGATCGGCGCCGACCACGGGCCGTTCGACCTGACGTTGATGCCCATCGGCGCCTACCATTCGGCATGGCCGGACATCCACATGAACCCTGAGGAGGCGGTCCGGGCGCATCTGGAGGTCACGGACTCACGGTCAGGACTGCTGGTGCCGATCCACTGGGGTACCTTCCGGCTGGCTCCTCACCCGTGGGCTGAACCGGTCGAACGGCTGCTCGTGGCCGCCGAAGCTGCACAGGTCCAGGTCGCCATACCCGTCCCCGGTCAACGTCTCGATCCGGCCGTGCCGTTGAGGTTCAATCCCTGGTGGCGGCTCTGATTGGCTAACTCCGTGTTTTCCGGCCCGCTCGGAAGTTTGGGGTTCCCGCGCTAGAGTCTGCGGGCATGACGAAGCGCGCGGCGATGGCCGCTGTTGTGATGGTCGTGTTGGCGTTAAGCGGATGTGGTTCTGCTCAACCGGTGTCGAACCCGCCGTCCACTTTGTCTGATGCTCCTCCCAACGAGGTGTCGGGTCTGCAGATTCCGGCCGGCCGCATCGACAATGCCGTATCCAAGGTCGACGGCCTGGTCAGCGAGCTGATGAAAAGCAGCGGCATACCGGGCCTGGCCGTGGCCATCGTTCATGGTGGAAAAACCGTGTACGCCAAGGGTTTCGGTGTCAGGGACATCAGCAAAGGTGACGGTCAAGACAACAAGGTTGACGCAGACACCGTTTTCCAGCTGGCTTCGATGTCAAAATCCGTGGGTGCCACAGTGGTGGCGCATGAGGTGACCGACGGCGTCATCGGATGGGACACACCCGTGGTGTCCAAGTTGCCGTGGTTCGCGTTGGCTGATCCTTACGTCACCAGCAATGTGACCATCGCTGACCTGTACTCGCATCGCTCTGGGCTACCCGATCACGCAGGCGACAAGCTGGAGGATCTCGGCTACGACCGGCACCAGGTGATCGAGCACATGCGCTATCTGCCGCTGGCGCCTTTTCGGAGTAGCTACGCCTACACCAACTTCGGCTTGACCGCCGCCGCTGAGGCGGTGGCCACCGCGGCGGGCAAATCGTGGGAGGACCTGTCCGATGAGGTGCTGTACCGCCCGTTGGGGATGTCGTCCACGAGTTCGCGATTCGCCGACTTCATGGCCAGGCCTAATCACGCGGTGAACCACGTCAAGGTTTCAGGCAAGTGGGAGCCACGTTTCCAACGTGATCCCGATGCGCAGACGCCCGCGGGCGGGGTGAGTTCAACGGTCAACGACATGGCCCACTGGCTGACCATGGTGATGGCCAACGGAAGCTACAACGGCCAGTGGATCACTTCGCCTGAAGCTCTGCTGCCCGCCATTACTCCGCAGGTCATTTCGGTGGCCGCGACATCGCCGCAAGCACGGCCCGGCCTCTACGGCCGCGGCTTCAACGTGTCGGTGACGTCGTCGGGGCGTACCGAGTACAGCCACTCCGGTGGCTTCGGGTCGGGGGCAGCGACGAACTTTGTGGTGCTGCCATCCGAGGACATCGGCATCATCGTGTTGACCAACGCCGCGCCGTATGGTGCGCCGGAAACGCTGACCGCGGAATTCATGGATCTGGTGCAGTACGGCCAGGTTCGCCAGAACTGGGCCACCCTGTATAACCACGCAGTCGGCCCGATGAACAACCCGGCGGGCTCGCTGGTCGGCAAGCAGCCGCCAGCCAACCCTGCGCCGGCCAGACCGCTCGGCGACTACCTCGGCGTGTACGCCAGTGACTACTGGGGTCCGGTCATCGTGACCGAACGAGACGGCGCGCTGCAGCTGGCAATGGGGCCAAAAAACCAGACGGTCACCCTGACACACTGGGACGGCGATACCTTCACATTCCCGTTGACGAATGAAAATGCCGCGCCTGGAACGATTTCCAAGGCGGTCTTCTCAGGGTTCCCCGGCGCCACTCTAAACCTTGAGTACTACGACACAGAAAAACTGGGAACGTTCACCCGATGACCACATTGTCGCCCGGCGGCCTGACCGACGCCGAGGTGGAGCAGCGGGTTGCCGAGGGCAAGAGCAACGCCGTTCCGCAGCGCGCCGCTCGCAGCATCGCGGACATCGTTCGGGCCAACGTTTTTACCCGAATCAATGCGATCCTGGGCGTGTTGCTGATGGTCGTGCTGGCGACGGGTTCAGTGATCAACGGGTTGTTTGGCTTGCTCATTGTCGCCAACAGCATTATCGGCATGGTCCAGGAGATTCGGGCCAAGCAGACGCTGGACCAGCTGGCGATCGTTGGGCAGGCGAAACCGTTGGTGCGCAGGCAATCCGGGACTCGAATACTTCTGCCCGGCGAGGTGGTGCTCGACGACGTCATTGAGCTCGGCCCTGGAGATCAGGTCGTCGTCGACGGCGTGATCGTCGAGGTGGATGACCTGGAGGTCGACGAATCGCTGCTGACTGGTGAGGCGGATCCGATCACCAAGGACATCGGCGATGCGGTGATGTCGGGTAGCTTTGTCGTCGCTGGTACCGGCGCCTATCGCGCCACCATGGTGGGCCCGCATGCCTATGCCGCCAAGCTGGCCGAGGAGGCCAGCAAGTTTACCCTGGTGAAATCCGAACTGCGCAACGGTATTAACCGGATTCTGCAGTTCATCACCTACCTGTTGGTGCCGGTGGGTCTGCTGACTATCTACACCCAGTTGTTCACCACACATGCAGGGTGGCGGTCATCTGTGCTGCGGATGGTGGGTGCGCTGGTATCGATGGTGCCAGAAGGGCTGGTGCTGATGACGTCGATTGCTTTCGCGGTCGGCGTCATCAGGCTGGGTCAACGTCAATGCTTGGTGCAAGAGTTGCCCGCTATCGAAGGGTTAGCCCGGGTCGACGTGGTCTGCGCGGACAAGACCGGCACCTTAACCGAAACTGGCATGTGGGTTTGCGCTGTCGAGGATCTGACTGCCCAACGGGCCCAACGGGAAAGTGTCGCGGAGGTGCTGTCCTCGCTGGCCGTTGCCGACGCCCGCCCCAATGCCAGCATGCGGGCGATCGCCGAGAGCTATCAGCGGCCGCCCGGCTGGATCGCCACCGCAACAGCACCTTTCAAGTCGGCCACCAAGTGGAGCGGCGTGTCCTACCGCGACCACGGCAATTGGGTGATCGGTGCGCCCGATGTGCTGCTCGATCCGGCTGCGGCTGCTGCTGAACAAGCCGAGCGAATCGGCGCGCAGGGGTTGCGGGTCCTGCTGCTCGGTGCCGGCGACGTAGCCGTCGACGATCCGCACGCGCCGGGTCATGTCACCCCGGTCGCACTGGTGGTGCTGGAGCAAAAGGTGCGACCAGACGCCCACGAGACGATGGAGTATTTTGCTGCCCAGGATGTTTCGGTCAAGGTAATCTCCGGCGACAACGCGGTTTCGGTCGGCGCCGTCGCCAGCAAGCTCGGGCTGCGTGGAGACGCGATGGACGCTCGTCAACTCCCCGCGGGCCAGACTGAACTGGCTGACGCTCTGGAAACCCGCACCACGTTCGGCAGGGTGCGGCCCGATCAGAAACGGGCCATCGTGCGTGCCCTGCAATCGCGTGGTCATACCGTCGCGATGACCGGCGACGGCGTCAATGACGTGTTGGCGCTTAAGGATGCCGATATCGGCGTCGCGATGGGGGCGGGCAGTCCCGCATCCCGCGCGGTGGCTCAGATCGTGTTGCTGGACAACAGGTTTGCCACGCTGCCTTATGTCGTCGGTGAGGGCCGTCGGGTGATCGGAAATATCGAGCGGGTGGCCAATCTGTTTTTGACCAAGACGGTGTATTCGGCGCTGCTGGCGTTGCTGGTGGGTACCGAATGCTTGTTCTCCAAACTGCTCAACGCCGACCCGCTGCTGTATCCGTTTCAGCCAATCCATGCCACCATCGCGGCGTGGTTCACGATTGGAATCCCGTCGTTCATTCTGTCGTTGGCACCCAACAATGAGCGCGCTTATCCCGGTTTCGTCCGGCGGGTGCTGACGTCGGCGCTGCCGGCCGGGCTCGTGGTCGGCAGCGCAACTTTCGTCTCCTACTTGGTGGCCTACCGCGGCCGTCACGCCAGTTGGCAGCAACAGGACCAGGCGTCGACCGCGGCGCTGCTCACGTTGCTGGTAACCGCGCTATGGGTGCTTGCCGTGGCGGCGCGTCCCTACCAGTGGTGGCGGCTGGCGCTGGTCATTGGCTCGGGTCTGGCCTACGTGGTGATCTTCAGTGTGCCGCTGACTCAGAAAAAGTTCTTCCTGGATCCGTCGAATCTCGTGGTGACGTCGACCGCGTTGGGGATCGGCGTGCTCGGCGCCGCAGTGATCGAGGCAATGTGGTGGATTCGGGCCAGGAAGCTCGGGCTCGAACCGCGGTTGTGGCGGTAACCCGGTAGGGTGCTACCAGCCCTGGGAAGGACATCGACTAAACGCATGGCGAAACTCACCGGATCTATCGACGTACCGCTGCCACCGGACGAGGCGTGGATGTGTGCCTCCGACCTGTCCCGCTTCAACGAGTGGTTGACGATCCACCGGGTGTGGCGCAGCAAGTTGCCCGAAGTGGTGGAGAAGGGCACGGTTATTGAGTCATATGTCGAGGTCAAGGGCATGCCCAACCGGATCAGATGGACGGTCGTGCGTTACCAGGCGCCCGAAGCCATGACGCTGAACGGCGACGGTGTTGGCGGTGTCAAGGTCAAGCTGATTGCCAAGGTGGTGCCTAAGGACGACGGCTCCGTCGTCAGCTTCGATGTGCACCTGGGTGGTCCCGCGCTGTTCGGACCGATCGGCATGATCGTCGCGGCTGCGCTGCGAACCGATATTCGCGAATCGCTGCAGAACTTTGTCACAGTGTTCTCGCGGCCCGAGCCGGGCCGGAACCGGGCCTAAAGCGTGTCATGGCGGCTGTCGCTGACCGCCTGGCCCACCGTTTTCGAACAGCCGTCGGCGTCGGCCGGCCGGTGACTTTCTGGTTTGGCGCGAGTCGATAGTGGTGAACCCCCATTGCCAGGGACAGACACCACGAGGAGGCCATCATGCCCATCCGTAACAGTGCGTCGCTGGGCGCTCCCTGCTGGGTCGATTTGACGTCGTCGGACGTCGAGCGCGCCCAAGACTTCTACGGCACGGTATTCGGCTGGACGTTTGAGTCTGCCGGACCCGAGTACGGCGGCTACATCAATGCTGCAAAGGACGGCCACCGGGTCGCTGGCCTGATGGCCAACCGGCCGGAGATGCAGTCCCCGGACAACTGGGCCACCTACTTCCACACCAGCGATATCAACGCAACCCTGTCCGCGGTCACCGCGGCGAGCGGCACAGTATCCATGGGACCGATGGAGGTACCCGTCCAAGGCTTTATGGCGATGGCGACTGACCCGTCGGGGGCATTCTTTGGGTTGTGGCAGCCGCTGGAGCACCGCGGCTTCGAGGTAATCGGCGAGGCTGGCGCGCCTGTCTGGCACCAACTGTCCACGCGCGATTACCTGGCCGCTCTCGAGTTCTACCGCGAGGTCCTCGGCTGGCGGACCGAGCAGATTTCTGATACCGACGAATTCCGTTACACCACAGCATGGTTCGGCGACCAACAATTACTCGGCGTGATGGACGGCGCCGCTTTTCTGCCGGATGGTGTCCCGTCGAATTGGACCATCTTTTTTGATGCTGAGGATGTTGACAAAACGCTGCACGTGATCATTGAACATGGCGGCGCCGTGTTGCGCGCGGCTGAGGACACCCCCTACGGACGTCTTGCCGCGGTGACGGACCCGACGGGTGTGGTTTTCAACTTGTCCTCACTGCAGAGGTAGTCGCACACGCCGCGCGCCGACCGCAGCACCGACCGGGCACCCGACTAGGGTCGCAACCATGACCCACCGACTGCGCCTTGGTTGGCTGGTGGCGTTTTTTGCCGCGATCGTCTCGGTCAGTGCCTGGATGCCATGGCTTACGACGAAGGCCAACGGCGACGGCTGGGCCAACGCTATCGGCGGCACGCACGGCAACCTGGAACTTCCGTCCGGCTTCGGTGCGGGCCAGCTCATCGTGTTACTGTCGTCGGCGCTACTGGTGGTCGGCGCGATGATGGGTCGTGGGCTGTCGGCCAAGGTTGCTTCGATTGCCGCGCTGATCATTTCACTGCTCATCGTGGGGCTCACGGTGTGGTATTACCAGCTCAACGTCAATCCACCGGTCGCCGCCGAATACGGGCTCTATCTCGGCGCAGCTGGCGCGGTATGCGCGATGGTGTGCTCGGTGTGGGCGGTAATCGCGACAGTGGCCACCGGCCGGTCCAGGTCGTGAGGTCTCAGGCCGACGGGAATTCGTGTTTGCCTGAGGCGGCGCTGTCGCCGGGCTCGTTGACGCCGAACACGAAGGGCGCGAACACAACTTCGCGGCCGTCCGGGTCGCGATAGGTGACGGCTCCCGTCGCTTCCCAGTACGGATGCTGCTGCACGGGTTCGATCGCCGCCTGCTGCAGGCGAGCAATCGCATCCTGCTGTGCCTGTTTGTCAGGGAAGTACAGGCACAGCTGTTCGTGGTGGTCTATGACGAGCGCGTCGGTCGCCTCCACAATTTCTAGCGTTAGGTTCCAGCTGGGCAGGCCGAATATCGCACCGTTGCTGCCGTAGCTCGCCTCGAACGTCTGGTAAAGCGGCAGTCCCACCAGCTCACGGTAAAATCGCACTGTCTCTTTGAAATTCGACGAGCGGCGAGCAAACCGGATGGCGCCGACCGACGCCAACTCCCTGGGCCAATGTGTTGCCCGGCGCGCCTTCTGATTGTCCACTGCTACTCCGGCTCTCCGATGCTGTATATCTGCAGGCCGCTCATAGCCCGATGGCGCTTGCCGCGGAGTCTGCGGCATTCCACCGCCGCAACTCAGCGCCAGGTACCCAAGTTGAATGTGTGCCGCTGGAAATACGTTCCGGCAGTTGCAGCGTGCACACCGGGCCGTCAGCGATCCGGGCTGCGTCGAAGACCAGACAATAAGACGCGTCGGCGTTCATGTCGGTGGTCAGGGTGACCAGATAGCCGTCGTCTTCACCGCTACTACCCAACCGCGGCGCCATCGCGGTCTCACTTCCGTAGACACCGTCGCCGAATGAATAGTGCTCGTGGTGTCCGGTCAGCAGATCGTGTTTGGCCACTCCGTCGAACAGGAACCAGCCCGGTTTGCCGGTAGCGGCATAGGCGTAGCGGTACTTGCGGGCGGCGTAGTCGGCATTGATCATCCCGAACTCGGTGATCGACTCCGACAGTTGCTCTTCTGTCACCGCACCGGTGACCAGGTTGAATCGCCAGCGGTGCAGCCGGGACTGCAAACGATCCAGCGCCAAGAAGCGAAAGAGCCGATCCCATTTCGTTCCACCGGTAGCGCCGCGTTCAAAGGGGTACGGCTCACCTTCGAAGAAGCCGTCGAGCACGATCTCGTCACCCTCTTCGTAAGCGTTGACGAAATGCAGCACGAACGTCGGGTCTGCCTCGAACCACCGGATATCGCCGGTACCGCCGCGGCGCGGGAGCACCGCGAAGCGCGACGGCATGTCGGGATAAAACCGTGGCAAGTGCACGTCGTGCTCGAGCAGTCTCGGATCCCAAAACAACGGGAAATCGTTGAGGATCACGTAGTTTTCGGTGAACGCCATGTCATGCGGCAGCCGCGGCCCGGGCAGCGGGATGTCGACGTAGTGGGCCAGCTCGTTGCTCGCCTCGACGACGCCATAGCGCATGTACGGGTCCTGCTTGCTGTAGTTAAAGAACAACAGGTCGCCGGTTTTGTTGTCCACCTTGAGATGTGCCGACACGCCCCAGTCAACCGGAAAACGGCCGTTCCAGGTCTCCTTGCCGAGCGTGGTGGCGGAATAGGGGTCGATGCGGTACAGATCACCGCACTGGTAGAAACTGGTCAGCGCGACGCCCCGATGGACGATGACGTCGGTGCTCGACGCGTCTTTCATCCGGGTACGAGCGCCCCAGCCCTGTTTACGCTTGGCCAATTGCACCGGTTCGGCCAGACCGGGCCACAGTGGCTCGCCTGCGGCGTTCTCGGCCAAGAATCCGTCTGTGCGGATAAAGCGGTTGCGGTAGAAGGCTTTTCCATCGCGGAAGCCGACCACGTGCAGCATGCCGTCGCCGTCGAACGGGTGATAGGTCGTGAACGCTGGGTGCAGAGGGTTTTCGGTGTTGCGGAGATAGATACCGTCGAGGTCGCGGGGGATTTCTCCCGCTACGGCGGTGAGGTCGTTGGCGTCCCATTCGGTCGTCTGTGGTCGCCACGGGCCAGTCCGGTAGGGGTGGTCGTCGTCTTCGGGCAGGGTGGACAGGAACTTGCCGACAATTTCAACATCCATGTCAGGATCCCTCTACAGTGCTGACAACGAAACTGACCGTGGTGGCGGTGCTACCACCAAAGTTCAACGTGGCGAACCTCTTCGCATTCTGTACCTGGTAGTCACCGGCCGAACCACTGACCTGCTTGGCCGCGTCCAACAGCATCCGCACACCGGATGCCCCCACTGGATGACCGCCGCCAATGAGGCCGCCGCTGGGATTGATCGGTAACCGGCCGCCGATCTCGATCTCACCATTTTCGATGGCCTTCCACGATTCGCCGGGGCCGGTCAGCCCGATGTGGTCGATGGCCAGGTATTCGCTAGGCGTAAAGCAGTCGTGCACCTCAAAACCGTCGACGTCGTCCAGGCTCACCTGCGCGCGGCGCAGCGCGTCCAATACCGCGGCCCGCACATGCGGCAGCACGTACGGGTCGTCAGAAGCGCGGTCCAGTTTTTGCCGCAGACCCAGCCCGACGGTGCGATGTCCCCAGCCATCGATGCGACCGACCGGCTGTGCATTGGGATGATCTCGGAGGTAGGCGTCGCTGACCAGAACCAATCCGGCGCCGCCGTCGGTCATCTGACTACAGTCGAACCGCCGCAGCCGGCCGTCGATGACCGGGTTGGCGGTGTCGTCGGCCTGAGCCAAGTCGGGGATCGTCCAGCCGCGGGTCGAAGCGTTGGGGTTGCGGCGCGCGTTGGCGAAATTGAGTTGCGCAATGGCTCGCAGATGGGAGTCGTCTAGCCCGTAACGCCGGTCGTATTCGTCGGCGACCTGCGCGAACATCGATGGCCACAGATAGCGCGCTTCGGCCCCCTCGTGACCGGTCCACGCCGCGGCGCCGAGATATTGGGCGGCGGTGTCACCGGGCACCGTTTTCTCCAGCTCGATCCCCACGACGAGCGCGATATCGTATGCGGCTGACCGCAGGTCGGCCATCGCCGCGAGCGTGGCGACGCTGCCGGATGCGCATGCGGCTTCGTGCCGTGAGGCAGGTGTGTTCCAGAGTTCATCGCACACCGTGGCCGGCATCGCGCCGAGGTGGCCCTGGCTGGCGAACATCTCGCCGAACGCGTTCGCGACGTGGATGACTCCTGTGGCGGCTATGTCGGTGGCGTCCACCTTGGCCGATGCGAGCGTGCCCGGTACGACCTCGGCGGTCAGCGCCGCGAAGTCGCGGTTTTCTTTGCTGAAGTTGCGAGCGAAATCGGTCTGGTAGCCGCCGAGAATCCACACACCAGTCGAGCTGTCCATATGCCGCACGCTACTCGCCTGTTCGACCCAACCCGCGAGGTTTGCCTAGCCGTGCAGGGCATTGGCATCGGACGCGGAAGACAAACCTGAGTGTTCATCGCCTGGCAGTGCGCTCCGGCGGGACTCGAATCAGCTCGCCGACATCACAGCGACGGCGCGGCCCCGGTCCGGTTCGTCGCGAATTGCATTCAGCACCAAGGTATTGGCGGACTGTTCGGGGCAATGCTGGGCTTAGGTAACGACGGGAGTGGTGCCATTCAGTGGTTAGCAGCACCGGCGCATGGCGGGTGTGGGGCAGGTCCTGGACAGCGGCGGCCGCTACAGGTCGTATGGGTTATGGGGCATCTCGGCCGTGTTCTCCACCGGTATCCCGTAGAGCATCTGGCCTTCCTCGGTTTGGGCCTTCGCGGCCAGGTAGCCCATCGGCCATGAGGGCGGCGTCCCAACGGTCGCCTGGTGGGTCGTCTCCCAGCTCTGCGGCACCGACAACCGGCCAACCGAGGCTGCCTCGCCCAAGCCGGCGGCCACCGGACCGTCCAGGCCCGTCCAGTCGGTAGTATCCCAAAAGTCAGCCCTCATATCATCGGCGCTGATCGGGTACTCGGACTCTAACGACGCCGCCTGGGCGGCGGCCTCGTAACCGTCCAAGTCACCAAGCGGGTCCAGGTCCCCGAACTCGTAGTTGGTCGTCATGTCCGATTACTCCTCACGTGAAAAAGGAGCGGCTGCCCGACATCTGCGGCGAGGCCCCTCTTGCTATTGGTAGTTGTTGGCGTCACGAGCCAGCTCGTCACACAACCCCGTGCCGGATGATCACGATGATGCCAACGCCTAATCCATCTGAACCATCGGCGCTATCGAGATTGCCGTTATTGGTATGCTAGACCGCCGCGGCCTCTGGACCAACCCGGCCTTGTCGGTGATCTCTGGTTGTTCCTGTCACACAGTCAACGCTGACAACGCATCCAACACCCTTAGCTGCATAGGTATCCGCGGGTATCCGCGACGCGGAAGGCCTGTCCGGTGGCCTGTGCGATATACCCGATGCGAGGCAGTTGGCCACGCCTGACGCGGAGCGGCCGCCCGGCCATCGTTAACTGCGACCGACCTCATTGCTCCCGTGTTCAGCCTCGTAAGCACTTCCCCGAAGGACCCGGATGTGTGAGTAATCTCATCAACCAGTTTCTCCCACCTCGTGGCGGCGGCATACCTCGAGGTAGGCCTCGGCTACGCCAAAGATGTTGGCGGATTTAGCTTCGAGTGGTGGTGTCGAGGTCTGCTGTGCTGGTATCACCTTCGGTCAGATCAGGCGTAGGTTTTGTCGTGTCGACATCGGCGGTCGAATACGCAGCCGCGTGGTCGATAAGGCCTCAGAAAAGCGGTCAAGAATCGCTGCGGCCGCGATGGTCCCCTGATACTTCTGCGCGTGCATCGCCAGATGCCCCGCCGCCGTATCAGACACCGCGTCGACAGCGGGACAAGATGCCGCTTGTCACCGCGGCCGCCTCACTGTGGATCTCCCTGCACGATGACGGAGGGCCTGGCCCTTGGGCCGCTGTCGTCAACACCGTGGCGACTGCAACGACACGCCATCCCGCACGGACAAACCAGCAATTACCGGGGGATGGTCAAGTAACCGTTTGGTTGCGCTGTCGGCACCGCCGGAATTTGGTGTTGCCGAGCGACAACCACTGCTCACAGTTATGTGACGAACGCAATAGGTTAAATCCACCCGAACTGCGGCAGTTCAGCGTGCAAACTACACACACCGTCGACTGTTGAACCCTTCTAGCCCTCGGGCTCAGATCGCCCGTCTACCTCGATGTGTCCGAAGACTTATTCGATATCGACGTCCATGTGATGTCCGCTGATGGCCGAGCGTAAGTTCCAGGCGATCCTGGCCGGCGCCGAGGTCAGCGACATCTACTTCGATAGGGAAGGGTTTGTGTTCCAGGGCGAACGGCTTACTGAGGAGCGGGCCGATCAGAAGCCGTCGACGTGCTCAAGAAGGCCTGGCCCGCAACACGGAACTCGGCGATCGCCGCGGCGCCGACCATTAGGCGACCCGCAGAACCTATTCGGACACGTTGAAGTCGATAACGGAGTAGCCCTGCTTGCGTAGCTGGGCGGCCGCCGCTTCCGGGTTTCGACGTACGGCGGCCCGCAGCTGCTTCTCGTGAAGCCCAGCGCGGCTTTTCTCGAGCACGCTCTCCCAATTCGGTTGCGCCTCGGCGAGTTTCTCGCGCACTATAAATTCGACGAGATCTTCCAACGTGGGGCGAAACCGTCGCCCGCCCACGGGGAGGTGAAGCCGCTCCAATAGGCGCTTGCTGCCGTCGAGGCGCTTTCCGGCGTTCTCCCACGCCTTCGAACTAGCGCAGATCTGTAGATGAGCCTCCGGATAGGAGTCCGCCTTATTGCGCTCATAGTCGTAGTGCAGCAGTACATTTGAGTCGTCGCCGACATCTGGATCGTTCGCCAGGATCATCACCGATTGCGTGACCATCAAGTGTTGGCTGTGGCTGTCTGGCGCCAGATGAACAGATAGGCCTATGTAGAAGTTGGGTGGCCGTCGACCAACGGTCACAGGGATGCCGTCGGTCACGTCCTGGTTATGCCTGCTGATCTGGTATCCGACGACGGTACGGTCACGGGAATAGGTCGAGACCACGGAAGTCAGACGGATGCCAGTACAGACTGTCCCGTTGAGAAGCCAGGATAGGTGTTCCCCAAACTTGCGGGATTCTTGCTCGAGGTCAAACCTCCGAGTCAAGGTCTACCTGGTAAAGATCACCAATCGCGACCCAGGCCAGCCGGGCCCGCATCGAGGTGAACCTTCTGGTACGGGCTTGCTCGGCGAGGTCGTCAAAGCTCCTGCAGCCAGCGCGTCGTAGCGCGTTGGCCACCGCGGTCTTCAGATCCTCGCGGGAGGCCACTTCCACGTCAGCACCGACGTCTGTCGCCTTTAGCGCCACCGTCATCGCATCCACCTCCGAACTCCGTCGAAATACGTCAATCTAATGATTGAACAGGCCGAGTATGACACGTATGCCCAACTCTGCATCAATTGATTCACCACCGTAACAAAGCCGTAGGTAAATGGACTTGATGGAGGCAGCGGGACCGACATTCCGGACGTCAGTTCCTCGCTTAGAGCCGGCAAAATTCGCTCAGCTGCGATTTGAGCCACTAGCTGCGGTTATGTCCGGCTCCCGGTCACCTTAGGCACCGGGAGACTCTGCGAATCTACCCGGGCTCAGGGATCCGCTTAGGATCTCATCTGGCGTGTCGTCCATCACCGAATCCTGCGCGACCTGACGAATCGACAACCCATCACTAATAACCGCCAACACGGCCTGATACCTCTGCTCAGCCACGCTCAACTCCCTCATTAAGGGAGTGTCAAGGATCAACCGAAGTAGCTGTCAAGCATCAGCCGAAACAACGTCAACCATCAACCGAAGCCAAAACATCAAGCATCAACCGACGTCATACAAACGCAAAGTGCCCCCGACAGGATTCGAACCTGCGACACCGGCTTTAGGAGAGCCGTGCTCTATCCCCTGAGCTACGAGGGCCAGGGACGTCCTTGAATGCCTAACTAAAACCTAGCCGGTGAAGGCGGCGGGCGGGTTTCAGTGGTGTTCTTGGCGTCCTGGCGCCGTTCCCGGCGATAGGCCTGGTCGTCGGGGTGCGGCAGGTGTGAGTGTAGCGGGCATGATGATAGCCACGCGACGCTTGCGCGTGCGTGGTAGGCGCTCGGCGTGGCGGCCAGCGTTAGGCGGCTCGTTCTTCCGGTTGTCCTCGACGGTGTAAGTACGCCGCTATTGCGTTGCGGCCCAAGGCGAACCCGATTCGCGCTTACCCGTCGCACCGTCGTTTGAGATCGTCGTCGAGTTGTTAGGCTTTGTCTGTTGCGCTGAGTCCCGGGTCGGGTATCGATCGTGACCTCTTGCCAATACGCCGGACTGTAGCGGGTGAATATCGTTGCCGCTGCTGACCTCTAGCACACCGCCCGTGAGCACTTCATAGGTGGAGTCATCCGATACTTGTCATCCTCATCGTGGCCTCCAATTTGGATCCACATTTTCATAATGAAGGTAATCCTTCGCATCGGCCGATCAGGATTCTTGAGGCTGCCGCTGCGACGCCGAGATGCCGGAGTCAGAGGTCCTGCCCATCGGTGTCACAAGTCCCCACAACAAGGTCTTTGGCCCGCTGGTCAGTAGACATCGCGGGATTCATTCTGTATGGATCCGACGACTGCAAAAGGTGGTGCCGTGCAGGTGCGCATGCAACTTCTGGTGAGGCGCGCTGGCTGGCGGCACGCGGGAATGCTTTATGCGTTCAAATGATGTCGCGGCCGATGCTCTGCAGGAGCTGGCCGATCTGATTGCTATCTCTGGTGGCGATCCATATCGGGTGCGCTCTTATGAAAAGGCCGCCCGTTCGGTCGCCGGTTACCCGCTCGACCTGGACACTCTGGACCGGAAGGGTTTGCTGGCGATTCCGGCGATTGGCGCGCACACTGCTGACAAGCTGCTTGAGTTACGGCAGACCGGCCGTATCGCCGCCCTTGAGGAACTGCACGCCCAGCTGCCCGCAGGTCTGCGCGCTCTGCTGGGAATCCCCGGGCTCGGACCGAAGCGGGCCCATCAGGTCTATGTGGAGCTGGGCATTTCGTCGATGCTTGAGCTATTCAACGCGCTGCACGACGAGCAACTACGCCACCTGAAAGGCTGGGGCGAGACCAGCGAACGCAACCTGGCCCGCGCGATCCGTCAGATGCAGGAGGTTGGGGGGCGCATGCCGCTGGCGATCGCTCTGGATATCGCCGAGGATCTGGTGGCGCAGCTCGCCGCACTGCCGCAGGTGAGCCGAGTCGAGTACGCAGGATCGCTGCGGCGGATGCGCGACACCGTCGGCGACATCGACCTGTTGGTGGCCGCAGATGAGGACCCGGCAGCGGTCATGAAACAGTTCTGCACCCTGCCACTGGTGGATCGCGTGTTAGTCCGCGGTCCGACCAAGTCTTCGGTGGTAACAACGAAGGGTATTCAGGTGGACCTGCGGGTGGTACCCGCGAAGGTTTGGGGTGCGGCTCTGCAATACTTCACTGGGTCGAAAGCTCATAACATCCGCATCCGCGAATTGGCGGTGCGCGCCGGGCTGAAGTTGTCTGAGTATGGGCTGTTCCGCGTCGATAATGGCCAGCTCGTGGCGTCGACAGACGAAGCGGACATCTACTCCAGACTCGGGCTGCCGTGGATCCCGCCGGTTTTGCGCGAAGACCGCGGGGAAGTCGAAGCCGCGCTAGGGGATCATCTCCCCGATCTGGTCGAGGTGCACGACATTGTTGGCGACCTTCATGTGCACACTAATCTCACCGATGGCCTGGCCGGCCTGGATGAGATGGTCGCCGCTGCCTCCCGTCGCGGGTATCGCTACTGCGCCATCACCGATCACGCCCCGCAGCTCGCGATGCAACGGATGACCCGTGACAAGGCCCTCCAACAGCGCGGCGAACTGCCCGAGCTGGCTCGCCGCCACGACATCGAGTTGCTGCACGGCTCCGAACTCAACATCGCCGCCGATGGCTCCCTGGACTGGGACGATGACTTCCTCGCCGGCTTTGACGTCCTGGTTGCTTCGGTGCACTCCGATCTCGACCAGACCCGCGAGGAGATGACTCGGCGCCTGCTCGCTGCTATCGAACACCCCTACGTCAACATCATCGGCCATCCGACCACCCGCGTTCTCGGCCGTCGTCCGCCCGTCGATTTCGATGCTGATGAGGTCTTCGCTGCTGCCGCACGGACCCATACCGCCTTGGAAATCAATGCCTTTCCTGACCGGTTGGACCTCAGCGATGGACTCGTGAGCCGCGCTCGCAAATACGGCGTTGCTTTTGCGATCGACACCGACGCCCACGCCGTGCCACATTTGGACTACCTCCGTTACGGTGTTGCCGTTGCCCAGCGCGGCTGGGTATCGGCCGGCGAAGTGATCAACAGCTGGCCGCTGGATCGGCTGCGCGCGTTCCTCGCAAAGGGACGCCGCCTCGCCGACAACCCGTCAGCCGCACACCACCGCGCCCATACCCGCCCTCATTGAACAAGCCAAAAGTGTTGGCCGAATTTATCGGGCAGGTGCCAACGACGACAGCCACCGAGAGATCGTGGGCCGCGGATAGGGGATAGGAGTCTACGAGTCCGCTACTCTTCGTCTGCGATGAGGTAAACCTCGTCGTCGATGATGTGAACCGCGGCTTCCTCCGCCGATGCTGCGCCTCCGCTGATGCCGACGTCCTCAGCGACCAACCCGGCCTCGGCGTCTTCGCCAAATCCCTGGTCCGGCGCGACAAGCCGGCCGGCTCGCGCTCGGCCAACCTCGCGTCGCTGGGGAAATTCGGCTTCGCGCTCGGCTTCGTCGGAGCGTTGCTGCTCGGTTTCATCGAGCAGGACATCGATTCGCGCGGCAGGATCCGGCTCTTCTGCTACAAGCATCTGGTCGATGGTTTCAGACGGTCCGAAGGCGCCGAGTCCATATGGTCGTTCGGGCGGCGAATAGCCCTCGTCGAGCATGTCGTCCATGCCCCGGTCGATGAGGGTGTCCTCTGGCTGAAGCTGATTGTCGTTCTCGACACTGTATTCGCCTGCGGCAGAGCCGGCTTCATAGTGAGTGCTCATGATCGTGTACTCCTGAATCGTGACGGTGCCTCCGTACTCGCCGCGTCGGCAGTCCAACCATAAAGATGGCGACGTTGTCCGCCTAGGGCCATTCGTCCCTTTAAGTCGACGGCGGTGGACCGGCGAACCGCGGACTTGTCCCACTCCGTGATCCACACTTGCGCTCGAACTGAAGAGGCCGAAAGTCTCGGCTTCGCTTCGGAATGACTCCTGCAGCAGATCAGATGACTTTCGGCCCCTCGGCCCCTCGGCCCCTCGGCCTCGATGGCCAGTCGGAGCGAGGGGCGAGGGTGATTGGGTGACCATCGGCATTGGCTGCCCGAGGGGTTCAGCCGAGCCGCTCCATTTCGTCGGCCGCGTCGGCCAGTGCTGCCGCTAGCTCGCGGGCTGCCGCCCCGTCCAGCGCGTCCAGGTGGCGGGTATGCACGGTGATCCACCGCCGCGTCGAGCCGTCCGCCTGCTGTCGGCCGAAGATTTGAACGCGGGCCTGCCTGCCACGGCGGGTGGTCCCCTCGAAGTCGCGGAACCAGTTACTGTCAAGCTGCCAGTCGAACGTGCGCACCGCGCCCGCGGGCGGCGCGACATCGTCGAATGGCATCGGGGCAGAGATGTTCATGGCCGCCCACTCCCGTGCCATCTCCAGCAGCGTCTGGGGCTCATCGCGTTCAAGGCGCTCGAGCTGTGCGATCTGCGCAGCGGTGAGCTGGTCGGCCACGTCGCGCCAGGTTTGAGCGGTGTCGTCGTGAGTGGTCATGATGTGCAGTGTGTGTGACTAGCGCCGCTGTCGGCGAGGGCCGAAAGTCATCATGTCTTGGGTCTATCCGTCGGTGCGCTCCGTTGGCGCGGTGCTTGGTGAGCGTGCTTAGCTCACGTTGCCGCTCAATCGTTTTGACCGATCCCTACCGTGTCGCCGGTTGCTGCGGGGTAGCTCCACCGCTTTTCGTGGTTTTTGCTAGGGGTTGGCGGTGAGCTACCGGGCTCAGGTGATCGATGAACCAGTCGCGGGCCAACACCGCGACCCGCTCGAGGGTGCCAGGTTCTTCGAAGAGGTGGGTGGCGACGGGAACGACGACGAGCTCACACTCGCCGGGCAGCATGGCCTGGGCCCGTCGATTCAATTCCAGTACCACGTCATCGCGCCCACCCACGATCAACAATGTCGGCGCGCGAACCTTGGTTAGGGCCGGGCCTGCCAGGTCAGGCCGCCCACCGCGCGACACCACCGCCGCCACCCTCGCGCGGGGATCGGCGGCCGCGGCCAGGGCCGCGCCCGCCCCCGTGCTGGCGCCGAAGTAGCCAACCGGAAGCGCCGCGGTATCGGGTTGGTTAGCCAGCCAGTCGGTGACATCACCCAGCCGTCGCGCCAACAATTCGATATCAAAAACGTTGGCGCGGTTGCGCTCCTCATCCGGGGTGAGCAGATCGAACAGCAGGGTGGCAAGACCCGCCGTGTTCAAAACCTCGGCCACATAGCGGTTGCGGGGGCTGTGGCGGCTGCTTCCACTACCGTGAGCGAATACCACCACGCCGACCGGATGCTCCGGAATTGTCAGATGTCCGGCCACCGACACCAGTCCGGCGCTCACCCGGACTTCCTCGTCACGTATTTGCGGGTCGCCGGGCGTGGCGGTGGCCGCGGGCTCGCCAAATCCGTTCCGGGCGCGATCGAGCAGCGCGATCACCTCAGCGTCGGACGTCTGGGTGAAATTACAGTATCCCTGGCCGACGGCGAAGAAGAACGCCGGTGTGTGTAGGCAGACCACCTCGTCGGCGTATCCAGCGAATCGCGCGAAGATATCGCGTCCGCCGATAGGAACTGCCAGCACCACCCTGCTGGCGCCCTGGGCGCGGGCCACCTGGCAGGCGGCCTTGGCGGTCGCGCCGGTTGCAATGCCGTCATCGACGATCACCGCGATCCGCCCCGCGATCGGGGTGCGGTTATGCCCGCAGCGGAACCGTTCCGAGCGACGCGCCAGTTCCGCCCGCTGCTCCGTTTCGACGGCGGCCATCTCGTCCTGTGACAGGTCGGCTTCGGCCACCACCGAGTCGTTGGTCACCCGCACGCCGCCCTCACCGATGGCGCCGAAGGCCAGTTCGGGTTGAAACGGCACCCCCAGTTTGCGTACTACCAGGACATCCAGCGGCGCCCGCAGTGCCTTGGCGACCTCGAAAGCCACCGGCACCCCACCGCGCGGCAGGCCCAACACAACAATGTCCTTGCTGCGCAACGACTCCAGGCGCTCGGCCAGGTGCCGTCCAGCGTCGACACGGTCGTCGAACAACCTCATACTGTCGCGCAATGAAGCCAGCCGCCGGGCCAACGGACGCCCGCCATCATCGCTACCGGTCAGTTCTGTCATCCCCCGAGTGTGGCGCGACGGGTGGGCCCGCCGAAGGGCCTTAGGACCATTCCCGGTGGGGACCAACGCCTCCTGACGGGCTATCGACGACCCTCTAGCGTCGGCGGGATGGAGACGGATCAGTCGTCGGGCTCTTCGGGTAACCCTGATGAGGTGACAGTGCTGCTGGGCGGTGACGTCATGCTTGGGCGTGGCGTCGATCAGATCCTGCCGTATCCCGGTGAACCGGTGCTACGTGAACCGCATCTGCGTGATGCGCGGGGATACGTCCGGCTGGCCGAGCACGCGAACGGGCCGATTCCACGCCCGGTGGATTGGCACTGGCCTTGGGGTGAGGTGCTGGCGCTCCTCGACGAGGCCGCCCCCGATGTGCGGCTGATCAACCTGGAGACAACAATCACCGCCGACGGTGAATTCGTCGAGCACAAGACGGTCTGTTATCGAATGCACCCGGATAACCTGCCAGCCCTGACGGCGTTACGGCCGAACGCGTGTGCCCTGGCCAACAACCACATTCTCGACTTCGGCTACCAGGGGCTGACTGACACCGTCGCGGCTCTCACCGCGGCGGGGATCCAGAGTGTCGGGGCGGGAGCCGACCTGCCCGCCGCTCGCCGCCCTGCGGTGGTCAGCGTTCACGGTAAACAACGGGTGCTCGTCGGCTCGGTGGCGGTGAAATCGGCCGGCGTTCCCGAATCTTGGGCCGCCCACTACAACCGGCCCGGGGTGTGGCTGATCCGGGATCTATCACTGCGGGATGTTGCCGACGAGGTGGCCGCAGAGGTGCTGGCGCACGAACGCGACGGCGATGTCGCCATCGTCTCGGTGCATTGGGGATCCAATTGGGGCCATGCGATAGCGCCGAGCGAAATCGCGTTCGCGCACTGGCTCATCGATGCCGGCATCGACGTCGTGCACGGACATTCTTCGCACCATCCCAGGCCGATCGAGATATACCGTGGCAAACCGATCCTGTACGGCTGCGGCGACGTCATCGATGACTACGAAGGCATCGGCGGGCACCAGTCGTTCCGCGGCGACCTCAGACTGGTGTATCTGATCCAAACAGATTCCGTCAGCGGTCAACTGGTCTCGCTGCGGATGATTCCGCTGCGGGTGCGGCGGATGCGACTCGAGCGGGCCTCTCAGACCGACGCCGAGTGGCTGCGCAAGACCGTCGAGCACACCAGCCGCCGGTTCGGGACCCGGATCACGGCGCGATCCGACGATCTACTGGAGGTCGTATCATTTCACGGTGACATTCATCGCCGGATGAGCCGGGCAGGCTGAGGAGCGACCACGAACCCGTAGTGTAGTACGGAAAGCCATGGCAGAGTACACATCAGGGCATCGGAGTGTGCCGCACACTGCGGATCTGCGGATCGAGGCGTGGGCGCCGACCCGCGATGGCTGTATCAGGGAGGCGGTGCTCGGCACGGTAGAAAGCTTCCTGGATTCCTCGTCGGTTCGGCCGCGCCACACCCGCCTGCGCCGGCTGACGGCCGACCGTGACGACGATCTGCTGGTCGCGGTGCTCGATGAGGTCATCTATTTGTTGGATACCGAGGGCGAGGTACCGGTTGATGTCAATCTGAACGGTGCCGACGGCGCCGTCGACGCCAACTTTACGATGGTCGATGCAACGACGCTGCCTCAGGTCGGTGCTGTACCGAAGGCGGCGTCGCTCAACGAGCTTCGCTTCTCGCACGGCCAGCATGGCTGGCGGTGCGCGGTGACACTTGACGTGTGAGTGAGGGAATCATCCGCATGAAGATCATCGAGGAGGCGCCATATCGATTCCGGATCGAACAAGAAGGCGCGATGCGGGTGCCTGGGATCGTGTTCGCGTCCAGGTCGCTGTTGCCTGACGAACACGCCGATATGGCGTTGGTTCAGGTGGCCAATGTGGCGACACTGCCGGGGATTGTCCGGGCGTCGTATGCGATGCCGGACGTGCACTGGGGCTATGGGTTTCCGATCGGCGGCGTCGCCGCAACCGACATCGACGCCGACGGGGTCGTCTCCCCCGGCGGGGTCGGCTTTGACATCTCCTGCGGGGTAAGGCTTTTGGTCAGTAACCTGGACCGCGAGCGGTTGCAACCAAAGATCCGCGCGGTGATGGACCGGCTCGACGTTGCGATACCGCGCGGCGTGGGCACCAAGGGTGTGTGGCGGCTGCCCAACCGCGGTGTGCTGGAGGATGTTTTGACCGGCGGCGCCCGGTTCGCGGTGCAACAGGGACACGGCGTTGCCCGCGACCTGCAGCGCTGCGAAGACGGCGGCATGCTCAAGGGGGCCGACGCGGCAACGGTCAGCGAGCGGGCGATCGAACGAGGGCTTGGGCAGATCGGCAGCCTAGGCTCGGGCAACCACTTCCTGGAAGTGCAGGCCGTGGAACGTGTCTACGACACCACCGCCGCCACACAGATGGGCCTGTCCGAAGGCACTGTCTGCGTCATGATCCACACCGGCTCACGCGGCCTGGGTCACCAGATCTGTACCGATCACGTCCACCAGATGGGAAACGCTATGGGCCGCTACGGTATTCAAGTACCCGACCGCCAGTTGGCGTGTGTGCCCGTTCGCTCGCCCGAAGGACAGGCCTACCTGGCAGCGATGGCCGCGGCCGCCAACTACGGACGCGCCAACCGTCAGCTACTCACCGAAGCGACCCGTCGGGTGTTCGAGAAGCAAACCGCGACATCGCTGGACCTGCTTTACGACGTATCGCATAACCTCGCCAAGATCGAAGAACATCCCGTCGACGGCCAGATGCGCACCCTGTGCGTGCACCGCAAGGGCGCGACCCGCTCGCTACCACCGCACCATCCCGAGGTGCCGACCGAACTGGCCGCGGTCGGCCAACCGGTGCTCATCCCCGGCACGATGGGCACCGCCTCCTACGTGCTGGCCGGTGTGCCGGATAACCCCGCCTTCTTTTCCACCGCACACGGCGCCGGCAGAGTGCAAAGCCGCCACCAAGCCGCCCGGCACACCAACGCCGAGGCGTTGAGCAGAAGCCTCGAGGATGCCGGTGTACTTGTGCGCGGCAAGTCCCGCAAGGGGCTTGCTGAGGAAAAACCCGAGGCCTATAAGGACATCGACGCTGTCATCGAAACCAGCCACCTCGCCGGGCTAGCCCGCAAGGTCGCCCGCCTCATACCCCTCGGTGTGGTGAAAGGCTGACGAACCTGCTCGCAGTGCAGCCCGCCACCGGGCTAGGAGCGTGGAACGTGCTCTCCGGGCTGTGGACATTCGTCGGGCAGGTGAATAACTACTGCGCCGTCTTCGGCCGTCGCGGCCTGGCCACGGCGATACGCCGTCAAGTAGAGCCATCCCGGTCCGATGGGTTGTTTGCAGCGGGCGCATTGTGGGTCGGCGACCATTGCTCCCTCCTTCCTCGGCATCACTATCTCGGCCCTCATCCTCCGCGTCTGGCACGCGTCGCTGAGCCGCTATTGACCGCCTCCAGCGCAGCAGCGCCAGAAACGGGCCCGTGAGGCTATCCGGCGGCGACCTTCGCCGGCGTGGGATAGGGCGCCCCGAAGTCGGGGACGGTCTGATAGCCGCGCCTTCGGGCCGCGGCCGCGCCGCGGCGCAGCAGTGCGCCAAGCCCGATGAAGGTGGCCTGGTCGAAGATCATCGGGGTCAGCAACCGGTTATGCACAAAGCCGAACGCGATTCCGCTCGCCGGGTCGGCCCACCCGATCGATCCGCCCATGCCGGCGTGACCGAATCCGGGCAATACTCCCGCAATGGGTACCGCGTGATATCCCATGTGCCAGGCCAGTGGCAGGAAAAGGTTGTGGTCGGGTCGCAGGCTGGGCCTGCCGGTCAATCCAGCCACCAGTTCGGGCGACAGGAATCGTATTCCGTCGAGCTGGCCCCTGTTGGCGATTGCACCATAGACGCGTGCCAGCGCGCGTGCGGTGCACACCCCATTAGCTGCCGGTACCTCGCCGTCGAGTATCGGAATGTTGCCTTGGACAAAGGCTTTCATACCTGGGAAGTACATCGCCCCGAAAGCGGCCGAGAACGAGAAGGCGGCGATTTTCGGTGCCACGAAGTTGAACAGCGGGTTTGCTCTGGTGCTCTGCGGGGCGATGATCTGTGCTGTGTGGGTCGGCGCGTCGGCCGGTGGCCGGCCCAGATGCAGTCCGTCGGTGTTCAGCGGCTGGGCCAGCTCCTCGCGGATCAGCTCGCGCATTCCCTTGCCCGTGACTGCGCGCGCCAGGCCGGACATCAACCATCCGTAGGTCATGGCATGGTAGGCTGGCTTACCCAGCAGCCGCCCTGCCGGCGCTGCTGCCAGTCGGGCCTCCATCAGGTGGTGGTCCATCAAGTCGGCGGCGCTGGCGCCGTCCAAGTGGGACAGCCCGGCCCGGTGCCGCATCATGTCGCCAATGGTGATGGCTGATTTGCCGTTCGTGCCGAACGCGGGCCAGTAGTCGGCGACCGGCACGTCGTAGGCAAGCAACCCCCGGTCGACAAGCCGATGGATGACCGTGGAGGCCAAGCCCTTGGTCGCGGAAAACACCATCGCGCCGGTGTCGGCCGACCACGGCACGTTGCCACGGCGGTCGGCCCATCCGGTCCACACGTCGACAACTGGTGTGCCGTCGAGGTATACCGACAGCGCGCCGCCGCCGAGTTGGCGGACCGGAAACAAGCTGGCGAAACTGCGGATCGCGCACGCAAAGTTGGCGTCGGCGGCGCCGTGGACTCCGCCCGGCAGCCAATTACCTTGGTGGTAAACGCCTGTGCTTGTCATAGAGTTCAGAATCGACCATGACAAACAGGCCGGACGAGTGCCGGACGGCCTGAGCGCCGTCGTCGTAAGTCCCTTGCTCGAAGGGGCAGAAGTCACTATCGCACACGGCCACCGCTGCCGCCGCGGCGGCGGTTCAGCCTTCGTGCGGGTGGGTCATGTTCCGTCTTTCGCGGCTGCAGATGTCAGCGCGTCTCGCGACGATGTAGGGGAGCGTCGTGATCGGCCATCGTCCGTAGCGCGACCGAGCCCAACGACCCGCCCCGTCTCGGACAGCCAACCGAGGCGACGACGGACCCTTGGTCATCCAAGTTGGTGACGTGATACCCCTTCCGCTGACGGGCCGAACGTGTGCACGATTGAATTCCCGAAGGATAAGGAGAAGCGCATGAAGGCAAAGGTCGGTGACTGGCTGGTGGTCAAGGGCACCACAATCGACCAGCCAGACCAACGAGGACTGATCACTGAGGTTCACTCACCAGATGGGGCGCCACCGTATGTGGTGCGGTGGCTCGCCACCGACCATGAGGTGACCATTGTTCCTGGCGTCGACGCGGTCGTCGTCACAGCTGCGGAGCAGGCGGACGCCGACGAGCGTGCCCAGCATCGGTTCGGTGCCGGGCAGCCAGCACATCTCTCGCGATAAGTGCAAGTAGGCGCTTTCGAAGCCGATGAAGTCGGCGTGGCCGGTGCAGGTGCGGCGCCGCGATGGGACGCTCACTCGCTTCGACGTCAGACGAATTGAGGTAGCGGTCGCGCGCGCCAGCCGTGAGGTGGGCTATGACGACCCCGACATGCCGGCCGCGCTGGCCAAGGCTGTTGCCGATGCGCTGGGGCCCAGAGTTGTACCCATCGAACAGATTCAGGATTTTGTTGAGGCGCGGCTCGGCGAATCTGGCCTGGATGACGTTGCCCGGGCCTACATCATCTATCGGCAGCGGCGCAACGAGCTGCGCATGGCAAAAGCTCTGCTCGGGGTGCGCGACGAGCTGAAGCTGGGCCTGTCCGCCGTGGCGGTGCTGCGGAAACGCTATCTCCTGTGCGACGAGCAGGGTAGACCGACCGAGTCGACCGGCGAGATGATGGACCGCGCGGCACGCTTCGTCGCGGGCGCCGAGGATGGGTACCGGCGCGGCACCTCGGCGCGGTGGGCGGAGCGCTTTGCGGCGCTGCTGCGCAACCTTGAATTCCTGCCGAACTCGCCCACGCTGATGAACGCGGGCACCAATATCGGACTGCTTGCCGGATGTTTCGTTCTGCCCGTGGAAGATTCGCTGCACTCGATCTTCACGACTCTTGGACATGCTGCCGAGATCCAACGCACTGGCGGGGGCGTTGGTTACACCTTCAGCCACTTGCGACCCGCCGGGGATCATGTGTCCATTACGTCCGGCACCGCGAGCGGACCGAATTCGTTTCTTCGACTGTTTGACGCTGCGGCGGACGTGGTCTCGATCGGTGGTCGTCGCCGCGGCGCATGCATGGCGGTCCTCGACGCGTCACACCCGGATATCTATGACTTCGTCACCACCAAAGCCGAAAAACACAGCGATCTTTCACATTTCAACCTGTCTGTCGGAGTCACCGACGCGTTTCTGCGCGCCGTTGAACGCAACGGCACACACCGCCTCGTCAACCCCCGAACCGGTAAGACCGTCGCGCGGATACCTGCCGCCGCGCTGTTCGGCGCCATCTGCGAAGCTGCACACGCATGCGGCGATCCCGGGGTGTTATTTCTCGACACGATCAACCGGGCCAACCCAGTTCCCGGACACGGCCGAATCGAGGCAACCAATCCGTGCGGGGAGGTTCCGCTGCTGCCCTACGAGTCATGCAACCTCGGCTCGATCAACCTAGCCCGGATGGTCACCGATGGTCGCGTCAACTGGGATCGGCTGGCCGCGGTGGCGGGGCTGGCGGTGCGGTTCCTCGACGACGTCATCGATGTCAGCCGCTACCCATTCCCCGAGTTGGGTGAGGCCACCCGGGCGACCCGCAAGATCGGGCTAGGTGTGATGGGTTTGGCCGAACTACTTGCCACACTGGGCATCCCGTACGACAGCGAGAATGCCGTGCGGTTGACCGGCCAGGTCATGCGTCGCATCCAGCAGGAGGCACACACGGCGTCGAGGCAGCTGGCAGACGAGCGGGGCTCGTTCCCCGCGTTCGCCGATAGCAGGTTGGCGCGTTCAGGGCCGCGGCGAAACGCACAGGTCACCTCCGTCGCTCCGACAGGCACCATCTCGCTGATCGCCGGCACCACCGCCGGGATCGAGCCGATGTTCGCCATCGCCTTCACGCGCGCCATCGTTGGCAGGCACCTGCTGGAGGTTAACCCGTGCTTTGACCGGCTGGCCCGCGACCGCGGCTTATACAGCGACGAGCTGATTGCCGAGATCGCACAGCGCGGGGGAGTGCGTGGCTATCCGCAACTACCGGCCGAGGTGCGGTCGGCGTTCCCGATCGCAGCCGAGATCGCCCCGACGTGGCATCTGCGTGTCCAAGCCGCCGCGCAGCGCCACGTCGACGCCGCCGTCTCCAAGACGATCAACTTGCCCGCGACCGCAACTATCGATGACATCCGTTCGATCTACCTGGCCGCCTGGAAGGCTAAGGTCAAGGGCATCACGGTGTATCGATACGGTAGCCGCGGGGACCAGGTATTGACTTATGCCGCGCCGCAACCGGCACTGGCCCAGGCCGATACCGAGTTCAGCGGCGGCTGCGCCGGGCGATCCTGCGAATTCTGATGACATGCGGTCGATGTTCTTGGGCCATGGCGATCCTTCAAGCATCGAAACTGTGAGTGGGCGTGGACCTTCTCGGCGTGTCGTCACGGTAGCTACAGTGTCGAGGCCGTCAACCTGAAGCACCCTACGGTTAGGCGCTTGTAGTGGTGCCCCGCTCATGTTCCGATACTCGTGCGACGCGCTTCTACTTGCGAAGCACGAATCCACACCAAAGCCCGAATTAACTCCGGTTTAATCAAGCACGAAGTTCCCGAAGAGCGCTACGCATCGGGCTAATTGACACCACGGCCTGGATCTAGTCGCAGCGGTGGTCGGGACGGAGTCCTAGCCATCATCGGAGCTCGGCGATCACCTTCGCGAAGTTGTCGATGTGCTTATCCTGCACGGTGAAGGACGTCACACCGTACGTGTCGCGGTACCCGGACAACGTGTCGGCTATTCCGCGGGGGGACCCGCTGAGCACCGCGGGTAGGGCCAGCAATTGCTCGTCCGACGCAGTCGGCGCATGGCGGCGGGCTAGCGACAAATCGGGGATGGTCTCGCCGATGTCCGGCACCGCCGTGATCGCCAAGTTCAGCTCCAGCGCATCAAACCGATCACCGGCAGCGTTACGGACGAACTCGACACGCTCGGCCAACGGATCATCGAGCCCGTGTGGGTTGGCGCCGGTAAGCCCGATGATGTCGGCGCGCTGGGCGGCCAGGGTCATGACGCGGTC
The DNA here is from genome assembly GCF_000340435.2 of Mycobacterium haemophilum DSM 44634. Lineage (NCBI taxonomy): Bacteria > Bacillati > Actinomycetota > Actinomycetes > Mycobacteriales > Mycobacteriaceae > Mycobacterium > Mycobacterium haemophilum. Next base: position 3,459,701 of record NZ_CP011883.2, on the reverse strand, counting down.
GCCGGTGCCAGCAATGAGGATCGGCACGGCCGGAAGATGCCCCTTCAAATAGGCCGTCATGTGCTCGAGATAGTCGACTCGACGTCCGGCGCTCGGGTACGGCAGTTCGGCGGCCTCGAATTCCTCCTGGACGTAACCGGCGCCCAGGCCGATTTCGAGACGGCCGTCGCTGAGGAGGTCCAGTGCCTCGACGTCGCGGCTGAGCAGCGCGGGCTTGTAGAAGCCGGCGTTGAGCACATACATGCCCAGCCGGATCGTTGTCGTGACCTGGGCGGCGGCTGTCAGCGTCGGAAACGGCGCCACGCTGCCGAGATGGTCGGGCACCTGCAGGATATCGAATCCAAGGCCTTCCGCACGTTGTGCTTTCTCTTGTAGCGCAGTGCGTGACTTGATTGCACGGATGCCTAGCCCAAAGCGAAAATCCTTGGCCACCAACAACCTCCGTTCAACGAGCTAAGGGAACCTGCCAGCAACGGGCTGTGGCCACCAAACCCTGCACCAGGGTGCTGAAATCCGAAACGTGACCGCAGCAAGCTGACCTCAGCAACCCCGGATTCGCTCAACAACGCCGAAAGCGACGGTGGTGCAGGCTCGGATGGCAACAGTGTCGGGCGAGGCCAGGGTGTGGGATCCCAGCGGCGCAGCGAGTCGATCCAACGCTGGGGCAGCCCATGGTGGACGGCGCCTTCGATGATTCTTGGCAGGTAGCCCGGCCGGGGCGGACCCGCGGCGAGCCGATGGTCGATGTATACCCACGCCGGCGCTGGCCCCTTGCCGGTGTGCACGGTCAGCCGGTCGCGTCGGTAACGCACCGGTACCCCCTCGGCCCGGTCCAACGCGGCCAGGTCATGGTCGGATACCTGCCAGAGCACCCCGTGCACCTGATTTCCGGCGAACGGCTCGACGGTCGCGACGCCGCGTTCATTGATCAGCCAGTCGTGATCACTCAGTATCGCCGGCCGTGGATCGACGGCGTCGGGACAGCGCCGCGCCATCTGTCTCACACACAGGTTCGACCCATATGCGAAATACGCATGCCGGCCGGCCGGCATTTAGCTGGTTACGGTCAGATAGATCAGCACCACGTTAAGCAGACTAACCAGTACCGCGACGGCCCAGCCAAGAACAGTTGTGGCGGGATGGTTGGTATCGCTACCCATCAGCCCGCGGTTACTGGTCAGTCTGACCAGCGGAAGCACCGCGAACGGTATACCGAAGGACAGCACGACCTGGGACAGCACCAATGAGCGGGTGGGGTCGAAGCCGAGCGCCAGGATCACGACCGCGGGGCACAACGTGATCAAGCGCCGCATCAGCATCGGAATTGACCGCTGCAGCAATCCCTGCATGATCAAGGCGCCGGCGTAGGCGCCCACCGATGCGGATGCCAAGCCGGAGGCGAGTAACCCGATCGCAAACAGCACCGCGATCGTCGCTCCCAAGGTGTCATGGATGGCGGCGTAGGCGCCCTCAATGGAGGCGGCTACCTGGTGATGCTGCAGGTTGATCGCGGCCACTAGCAGCATCGCCGCGTTCACGGTTCCGGCGATCGCCATCGCCAGGGCGACGTCTAAGCGGGTGACGCGGAGCAGTCGACGCCGGCTCCGGCCCGCGTGGGGATGTCCGTGCCGGTCGAGGGCAAGACCGGAATGCAGGTACACCGCGTGCGGCATCACGGTGGCGCCCATGATCGCGGCGGCCAGCAGCACGCTTTCGGTGCCCCGGAAGCGCGGCAGGAGGCCGTTCAGCACGTCCTCAGGCGGGGGCGTCGCGACGAAGAAACTGGCTGCAAAGCCGACGGCTATGACGAGTAGCAGTCCAGTGATGACGCGCTCGAACAAAAGCTGGCCTCGACGGTCCTTCACCGTCAGTAGCAGCAACGACACCGCCCCGGTGATCACCCCGCCGAGCAGCAGCGGTAGACCAAACAGCACGCGCAAGGCGATGGCCCCGCCGACCATTTCAGCGACATCGGTTGCCATCGCAACCAGTTCGGCCTGCACCCAAAAGGCCAGCCGGAGCGGACGACTCATTTGCTTGCCGATTGCCTGGGGCAGTGACTGTCCGGTCACCAGCCCAAGCTTCGCCGACAAGTACTGCACCAGGCCGGCCAGCACATTGGCCACGACCACCACCCACAGCAGCAGATAGCCGAACTGCGCGCCGGAGCTGACGTTGGCTGCCACATTTCCGGGATCGACATAGGCGATTGCGGCGACGAAAGCCGGTCCGAGCAGATACCAGCTCGTCTTGAGCTCTGCCTGGGTGCTTTCCGCCAACGCTTTGCCCCTCGATTCATTACCCCCGATAGGCAAGTGAGGTTAACGAACATGTCTTGCTACGGCGAACTGGGCTAGCGGTAGTCGAGATTAGCCCGGGACGCATACCGGGGTTTATTGGGACCGGTGGGCCACCCTATCGCCGGGGACGTAGCGCCCCCGGCCGGTGATCAGGGGCAGGTCCAGGGTCGTCACGATACCCGGCGGGGCGGCCACCACCGCGGGGATCGCGTTGACGACCCGCATCGCGGTGGCGACCAGTCCGGCGTGGTTGTGATCGCCCTGGCGACTGCGCAGGCAGACGTCCATCGCGTAGGACGGTTCGCCGGTGACTTCGACGCGGTACGAACCGCCAGGCTGAGCGGGTTGCGGCCAATCGGGACACAGGTCCTCGCGTAGCCGGGTGACGTGTTCTAGGACCACGGCGGGCTCGCCGTTGACCATCCCCAGCACCTCGAATCGCACTGCCGCGGCGCTGCCCATGGGTATGTGGCCGGACGCGATGTCGAAGGCTTCGGGGGCGGGTCGCCGGACGTACTTCTCGGTGATCTCGTCGAGCGAAATACCCAGGCCCGCAGCAAGTTGTCGGATTACCGATCCCCACGCCAAGCTCAGCACACCCGGTTGCAGCAGCATCGGGATCTCGTCGAGCGGCTTACCAAACCCCATCACGTCGAACATGACGACGGCGCTGTCGTAGGTGGCGTAGTCGACGATCTCCATGCAGCGCACCTGCTGGATGCTCTGACAGGTGCCGGTCAACGCTAGCGGCAGCAGGTCGTTCGCGAAGCCCGGATCGATACCGTTGACGTACAAGCTGGAATCACCTTCACGCGCAGCGTCTTCCAAGGGCTCGATGAGATTTTCGGGGATCACTTGCCACGGATACTGCAGGAAGACAGGACCGCTCCCGACAATGTTGACTCCGGCGGCCAGCACGCGCCGATAGTCCTCCAAGGCTTCGGGCAGCCGGTTATCGGCCATCGCGTTGTAGACGGCGCATCGCGGCCCGGTGGCGAGCACCGTGTCCAGATCGGTGCTAGCTCGCACGCCCGTCGCGTCGGCAAGCCCGGCAAGCTCTGCCGCGTCCTTACCCGCCTTGGCATCCGATGACACCCAGACGCCGGTGAGCTCGAACTCCGGGTTGATGATAAGCGCTCTAAGCGCATGGACGCCGACGTTGCCGGTGCCCAATTGGACGACGGGTATGGGCATGACAGGCTCCCTAGCGGTGGGGGTTCACAGGTCCGGGATGGGTAGGTCAAGATTCGGGAATGTGAGGCCACCATCGACTTCCAGAGTCTTGCCAGTTAAATAGCTGCCGGCCGGCGACGCCAAATACACTGCCGCGGCAGCGATGTCGAGGGGATCGCCGAGGCGGCGCATCGGTGTCACCTGTTCCATCGGCGTCCGCAGCTCGTCGTTGGAGGCGACTACATCCAACGCGGAGGTGAGAATGGACCCAGGAGCGATGGCGTTGACCCGGATGCGTGGACATAGGTCCAGCGCCGCCAGCCGGGTGTAGTGCGACAACGCGGCTTTGGCAGTGCCGTAGGCGGCGAAACCACGTCCGGCCAGCCGGCCCATGGTGGAACTGATGTTGATCACGCTGCCGCCGCCGGAGTGCTCAAGCATCAACGGCACCGCCGCGACAGTCAACGCGTGGGCGGTGCCGACATTGAACGTGAATGCGTCTTTGAGGTCCTGAGTCGAGGTGGTCAGCAGTGTGTTCGGCATGGTCCCGCCGACGTTGTTGACGACAATGTCCAGTCTCCCGAACGCCTTGACGGCCTGGCCGGCCAGCTGCGCGGTGATGTCGGGATGGGCCAGGTCGCCGACGACGGTGTGAGCGCGACGGCCGGCGGACCGGACCTGCTCGGCGACGGCGTCTAGTTCGGACTGCGTTCGCGAGGCGATGACGACATCAGCACCGGCCTCGGCGAATGCCAGCGCAATGGCCGCACCGAGGCCGCGGCCGCCACCAGTTATGACGGCGACTTTGTTGTCGAGACGGAACCTGTCAAGGATCATTGCGGCCCTTCTCGTTTAAATTGTCAGCCGGCAGGGCAGCAAGCTTCGCCGTCTCGGCCGGCAGCGTTTCTGGAACAGGTTCTAGTTTGTCATATGAGCGTGGCTATGTAATGGCTCAAGCCTTGACGACTGCCCCCACCAGCGAAAAATTTTGTCGAAATTATGTTCGATCCGGGCGGCTGCGAACGCGGCGGCGTTCTGCTGTCCACCAGTAACGGCCAGTCAAAATTTGCCGCAGGTAAACCTTGTTAATGTAGCCTCATGGCTCCGGGGAAGACGGCTAGTTGGCGCGCCGACGCTACTGGAGGCGGCCAGATTTACGCTACCGTGAGGAACTAGATTGAAGCTCAACCAGTTTGGCGCCACGATGGGGCTCCTGGCTACTGGTGCACTGATGTTGTCGGGCTGTGGCAGCGACAACAACGCAGCTGCAGGAGGTGCAAGGACAGGCCCATCGTCAGGTCAGGTGAGTTGCGGGGGGAAGCCGACACTGAAAGCCAGCGGGTCGACCGCCCAGGCCAACGCGATGACCCGCTTTGTCAACGCCTTCGAACGGACATGCCCAGGTCAGACGTTGAACTACACGGCTAATGGTTCGGGTGCGGGGATTAGCGAATTCAGCGGCAACCAAACAGATTTCGGCGGATCAGACTCGCCGCTGAGTAAGAAAGAGTACGCCGCAGCAGAGCAACGCTGCGGCTCGCAAGCGTGGAACTTGCCGGTGGTCTTCGGCCCCATCGCGGTCACCTACAACGTAAACGGCCTGAGTTCACTGAACCTGGACGGTCCGACGACCGCGAAGATCTTCAATGGCTCTATCACCAGTTGGAACGATCCCGCGATCCAAGCGCTGAACGCTGGTGTCGCCCTTCCGGCTGAGCCGATTCATGTCGTGTTCCGCAATGACGAGTCCGGGACCACGGATAATTTCCAGAGGTACCTAGATGTCGCATCAAACGGCGCGTGGGGCAAGGGCATCGGCAAGACGTTCAAAGGCGGTGTCGGTGAGGGCGCCAAGGGCAATGACGGCACGTCGGCAGCTATCAAGGCCACTGAAGGGTCGATCACCTACAACGAATGGTCGTTCGCGCAGGCGCGGAAGCTGAACATGGCCAAGATCGTCACGTCGGCCGATCCGGAACCCGTCGCGATCAGCGCCGACTCGGTCGGCAAAACGATTTCCGGGGCCACGATCATTGGCGAGGGTAACGATCTGGTGCTCGACACGGTCTCCTTTTCCAAGCCGGCGCAGCCCGGCTCCTACCCAATCGTGCTGGTGACCTACGAGATTGTCTGCTCGAAGTACCCCGACGCCCAGGTCGGTAGGGCCGTGAAGGCATTCCTGCAGAGCACTATCGGTGGCGGCCAGAATGGTCTGGGGGACAACGGATATGTACCTATTCCGGATTCTTTCAAGTCCAGATTATCGACCGCAGCTAATGCGATCGCTTGATATGAAGTCGCCATGGCCCCAAGCTCGCTAGCACCTACGACCGTGATCAAGCCCACCCCGGCAGCAGTCGGTGCACGCGTAACCCGGCGGGGCGATCGACTGTTCAAATTAGCCGCTGCCGCAGCCGGTTCGACGGTCGTGGCCGCGATCCTGCTGATTGCGATATTCCTGTTGCTTCGTGCTGTGCCGTCGTTGCGCGCGAACCATGCGAATTTCTTCACCAGCGCCAAATTCGACACCGCCGGCGATAAGGGCCTCGCGTTCGGTATCCGCGACCTGTTCATGGTGACGGCGCTGAGTTCGATGTGTGCCCTGGTGTTGGCCGTGCCGGTGGCGATCGGAATCGCGATATTCCTCACCCAATATGTGCCGGCACGGCTGTCGCGTCCGTTCAGCGCGATGGTTGATCTGCTGGCTGCGGTGCCATCGATCATCTTCGGGTTGTGGGGGATATTCGTGTTGGCGCCGAAGCTCCAGCCGATTGCGGCGTTTCTCAACCGCAACCTGGGATGGCTGTTTCTGTTCAAACAGGGCAACGTGTCGTTGGCTGGCGGGGGCACCATCTTCACCGCCGGCATCGTTCTCGCGGTGATGATCCTGCCGATCGTCAGCTCGGTGTCGCGCGAAGTGTTTCGCCACACTCCGCTCCTTCAGATCGAGGCGGCTCAGGCGCTGGGCGCGACCAAGTGGGAGGTGGTACAGATGACTGTGCTGCCATTCGGCCGTAGCGGCATTGCCGCGGCGGCAATGCTCGGTTTGGGCCGCGCTTTGGGAGAAACCGTGGCGGTGCTGATCATCTTGCGCTCAGCCGCCCGCCCAGGCAATTGGTCGCTGTTCGATGGTGGGTACACGTTCGCTTCCAAGATCGCCTCCGCGGCATCAGAATTCAGCCAACCGCTGCCGACTGGGGCCTACATCTCCGCAGGATTTGCACTGTTCATCCTGACGTTCGTCGTCAACGCAGCCGCTCGTGCAATCTCTGGCGGAAAGGTGAACGGATAAGCTGCGATGAACCTTGACGCCCTCGACCAGCCGGTCAAAGCGGTAGTGTTACACCCCATTAGCATGCGACGGCGGATCAAAAACAACGTTGCGACAATGCTTTTCCTCGCCTCGTTTCTCATCGCGCTGGTGCCGCTAGTCTGGCTGCTGTCGGTCGTGGTCGCGCGAGGCTGCTACGCCGTCACCCGGTTCGACTGGTGGACCCACTCGCTGCGAGGCGTGCTGCCAGAAGAGTTTGCCGGTGGGGTGTACCACGCGCTGTATGGGTCGTTGGCGCAGGCCGGGGTGGCGGCCATCATGGCCGTGCCGCTGGGATTGATGACCGCGGTGTATCTGGTGGAATACGGTTCTGGCCGGTTCGCGCGGGTGACCACGTTCATGGTTGACGTGCTTGCCGGGGTGCCTTCGATCGTAGCGGCGTTGTTTATCTTCAGCCTGTGGATCGCCACCTTGGGATTCCAGCAGTCTGCCTTTGCGGTGTCGTTGGCGTTGGTTTTGCTGATGTTGCCGGTGGTGGTGCGGTCTACCGAGGAAATATTGAGGTTGGTGCCTGACGAGCTGCGAGAAGCCGGCTACGCGTTGGGTATTCCCAAGTGGAAGACAATTGTGCGCATTGTCTTTCCAATCGCGACGCCGGGCATCATCTCTGGTGTCTTATTGTCCATTGCACGCGTCATCGGCGAAACCGCGCCGGTGCTCGTCCTGGTTGGGTACAGCCGCTCCATCAACCTCGACATCTTTGACGGCAACATGGCCTCGCTGCCGCTGCTGATCTACACAGAGCTCACCAACCCTGAACATGCGGGTTTTCGGCGGGTTTGGGGCGCAGCGCTGACCCTGATCATGGTGGTGGCCGGGATCAATCTCTTCGGCGCGGGGTTTCGCTTCCTGGCTACCCGACGGCGCAGCGTGCGCCGGTGACATTCGTGGGCGGGGGCCGCTACCCGGCGCGTTAGGGCCGTCAGTTTGACGACTCGGTCATTGCCGCGGTCGGCGACGTAGACGGTCCCATTCTTGTCCACCGTCACCGCCAAGGGGATGTTGAGGCCGGTGAACGACAGCATCGTCGTGGTGTTGGATCCGGCCGGCAACTTCACCACCCTGGTTGTTATCGTGCTTGGTGAGGTACACGTTGCCGCCACTGTCTTAGCAGCGTGAATCTGCAGTTGGAGACCAAGACCAGGGCGTTGGCCGGGTGGAAGGGTTATGCCGACGCTGGGGTTATGCTGACCGGCGGCGTGTGTTGCCTGGTGGGGGGCCGTGCGGGACCGGATTCATCGGCATAATCACAGATGCGTGGTCTGAGAGCAATGCTGGCTTTCCTGTAATTCAGAAGGAAGGAGATAGCGGTGTGAACAGCAGCGTTGCTTGCGGAGGGCGTCAGGCGTCGAATGGAGTTGGCCATCAACGGCTTCGAGCGCTTCCTGGCGGCTGACACCCGCAACTCCTCGGGACACACCTCACGGTCGTGTTCGCCGCACTGGCGGTATCCAATTAGATTGGTCGGCAAACCGATTGGAGAATAAAGAAATTCGTTCGTGGCAGTGGTTCAACTCGGGTAGCATGCGGGTCGGTCAGCAACTTGGCAGCATTAACCTCCGGTCGTAGACGTTGAAATCTGGAAACGCTTTACGGAATTATGGATGATCCTGGCATTTTATGTTAATCATCGACATCGATGACTCCCTTTTCGGCCAACATCCGTAACTTGTTTTCGTTGATGATCTGCCGCGCGGGCGGCGGAAACGGTTTCATCGGCGAATCCACTTCTCGTGCATACTGCATCATCGCGTCGGCGTTGTTGTACCAGTACGACTGGTACTGGGTCTCCAGGCTCTGAATCTTAATGGTGTATACCCCCAGCATGTTGTCGTTGGCCAGCTGCGTTACCAAAGCGCGATTCTCACTGATGCGCTGCGGAGATACCATATTTCTCTTGGCACAGTTATAGGCTATCGCGAAAAGTTCGGCTTTTTTGTACAGATATTCGGCATGCTCTGCAACCGAATATAGCCAATCGCGATACTCGTTGGCCGCCCTGGCCATGCGCGTTGCCGCCTGACCATTCCACGCCTTATCCAGCGCCATTAGCGCGCCACCCATCTCGTAGCCCGCGTGAAACAGCCCCCTCGCAAATTCATTCCACGCATACGAGGCTTCGTACATCGACTCAGTACCCCTCCGGCCACCTAACAGCTTGGCGGCGTTGACTTCTGGCGGGTTCGCTCCGAAATTCCTTAACATTCTTTATGTCCAATACTGGTAACGACTGCTGCTACATCAGTGCGCAGAATTTTATGGATTTTGCGTTGGTGGTCTCGGCGTTCGAATACTGCTGCTCGGCCTGCGACAGCGCGGTCAAAAACAGCTCAAGAATCACCGAGCCCCCGCCCAAGGCCATGTGACAGTCCGCCGCCGCATCGCGGAGCCGCTGCGCTGCGTATATCGACACCTCGTCGGTGCTCGGGGGCTCAACCTTGGCCCTCGAATCGCGTGTCCTAGCTTCGCTAGTATTTATCTCATCAGCGACACCGCGCAGCGTACCAACCGCGGTGTTCAGCACCTCGGGGGATGTGGCTAAAAAAGACATACCGACTCCATTTTTCCTTCAAGAAACCGCGAGCAATCGCTCAGAGGATGGCGGCGAAATACCGCTCACGTACCCGACCCACGCCGCCAGCGTTGGCGGTGCCGAACAACTAAGCGTATTCTACGCGTGTAGAATACTATGGGGCGCGCCTCGACGCTAGTTGGCATGACAACTACCCGCGCTTGCGGGCGCCGCCATCAGTCAGGTATGGCGAATCAACACCGTCACCACTCGACATCGACGAGTCTCACAAGACGTACCCGGCATGCTTAAGGCCGGCGTCGCCATCGGCACCGCCGCGGCTAGCGGATTCTGAATTGCACACAGCTGATTCTGGGTTGTGCTCGGTAGGCGCCGGGCGCGGCGAACCACAATTGCACGCGGCAGGTTGGACTGCAGCATCCAAAATTATTCGGGCGCTGATCTTGACGCCGCTTTCGAGTCGGTCCTTTTGGCGGCAGTCTTCTTCGCGGTTGTCTTCGTCGGGGATTTCCGGTCGCCAGAGCGTGCCTTCACGCTGGCCTCCAGTTTGGCGAGCAGGTCGGAAACATCCTCGGTCTGGTCAAGCTCAGCCGGCTGCTCCTCAACGGTAAATGCTTCCCCACCTTCGAGTTTCGCGTCGATCAGCTCCTGCATCTGTTCCTGGTAGGTATCGCGATAGCGGTCCGGGTTGAACTCGTCGGCCATCGATTCCACTACCTGCCCTGCCATCTTGAGCTCTGCGGGTTTGATGTCGACCTTCTTGTCGAGCACGGGGAAGTCGGGGTCGCGGATTTCGTCTGGCCACAACAAGGTGTGCACCACCATCACCTCGCGCTTGCCGAAGTCCTTGACGCGCAGCGCCGCCAGTCGGGTTTTGTTACGCAGCGTGAAATGCACGATCGCCATCCGGTCGGTTTCGGCAAGCGTCTTCGCTAGCAACACATACGATTTCGACGACTTCGAATCCGGCTCCAAAAAGTAGCTGCGGTCGAACATCATGGGGTCGACGTCGCTGGCCGGGACGAACTCCAGTACCTCGATTTCGCGGCTGCGCTCCTCGGGCAGCGTGGCGATGTCGTCGTCGGTGATCACCACCATTTGTCCGTCGTCGGATTCGTAGGCCCGGGCGAGATCACCGTATTCGACGACTTCGCCACATACCTCGCACATTCGCTTGTATCGGATCCGCCCGTTGTCTTTGGCGTGCACCTGGTGGAACTTGATGTCGTGGTCCTGAGTTGCGCTGTACACCTTGACTGGGACGTTCACCAGCCCGAACGCAATTGAACCCTTCCAGATGGAGCGCATGCAGTCAGTATGCCCACACTCGCTGTCGCATAACAGCACACCAGGCCGCAAAGTTGGGATAGTGCATTGCCGGCAGGCAATCCGGTCATCCCTACTCTCGTCACAGTTGGGGAAAACGTACTGGGGGATACGGTGATTGGGCATCAATAGCCGCTCGGCCGGGTAGGTCGGCGCCGGTGCGGGCGATAGTCAGTGCCGACGACAGGGCCGCTGCGTCCAGCACGGCTGACAGCGCGTCGAGCCGAATTCGCCGCAGATTGGCTCGCCGGTCGGCGCCTAATAGGCCATGTCCCCATAACGCGTCGAGCAGTCCGACCATGAATGCGTCACCGGCGCCGACGGTGTCCACGACCTGGACCTTCCTGGCGGCCACCCGGGCCTCGCCGGTCGCGCACAACGCCAGCGCGCCCTGCTCGCCCATGGTCACCGCAACGATCGCCGGTCCAGATGCCAACCAGGTTCGGGCGGTCCACTCCGGTGCGCGGTTAGGATCGATCCAGCGTAGGTCCTCGTCGCTGACCTTGACGATGTCGCTGCGCTGGACGAGATGTTCGATGCGCTCGCGGGCCAGATCCCGGTCTACGATCAGCGACGGACGCACATTGGGGTCGAAGCTGACCGTGGCCGACACCCGGTAGGCATCGAGCAGGGCCGCGACCGCCCAGCAGCCCGGCTCGCGCACGGCGGCGATAGATCCGGTGTGCACGAACAGCGGCGGCGCGACCGGAGGCGTCCCGGACAGCTCCCATTCCAGGTCGAACGTGTAGGTGGCCGACCCGTCATCGGAAATCGTGGCCACCGCGGTCGGCGTCCTGGTGGCGCCGGCACTGCTCGGAACAAGTTGCGCGCCCGATGCCGTGACGTATTCAATGATGCGCTGGCCAGGTTCGTCGTCGCCGATGTGGGTCAGGAAATCGACGTCGCGGCCAAGCCTGGCCAGCCCGACGGCGACATTGAGCGGGCTGCCGCCGACATGCTCGGTGGCGCCTTGGCGCTCGACGATGTCGATCAGCGCCTCACCGATTACCAGGCCGCGCGTCACGGACGTCCTGAGCCGGGGTGGTGAACCACGGTGTCGACGGTACAGCTACCCGACGGTGCCATTGCGCGACAACGTACGTTGACTTCATGGGCTCGACGGCGCAGCCGGTGACGCTGACCAACGCCGACAAGGTGCTGTACCCGGCGACCGGGACCACAAAGCACGACGTCTTCGATTACTACACGCAGATCGCCGAGGCGATGGTGCCGCATCTCGCCGGACGTCCGGCGACCCGTAAGCGCTGGCCCAACGGGGTCGACCAACCCTCGTTCTTCGAAAAGCAGCTGGCGTCATCGGCGCCGGACTGGCTGCCGCGCGCCAGCGTGACCCACCGGTCGGGAACCACGACCTATCCGATTATCGACAGCCCCACCGCGCTGGCCTGGATCGCGCAGCAGGCCGCGCTGGAGGTACATGTGCCGCAGTGGCGGTTCGTCGGAGATCCCGGCAGGTTACAACCTGGCCCGGCGACCCGATTGGTGTTCGACCTGGACCCCGGTGACGGCGTGACAATGGCTCAGCTGGCCGAAGTGGCCCGCGCGGTCCGGGACCTGATCGCCGATATCGGGCTGACCACCTTCCCGCTCACCAGCGGCAGCAAGGGGCTGCACCTCTATACGCCGCTTGACCAGCCGGTGAGCAGCCGAGGCGCCACGGTGTTGGCCAAACACATTGCGCAGCAACTGGAAAAGGCCATGCCTACCCTGGTGACGTCGATCATGACGCGAAAGTTGCGGGCGGGGAAGGTGTTTGTGGACTGGAGCCAAAACAGCGGCTCGAAGACCACCATTGCGCCGTACTCGCTGCGCGGCCGAGAGCACCCGACCGTCGCGGCGCCACGCAGCTGGGAGGAACTCGACGATCCCGCGCTATGCCAGCTGCGCTACGACGAGGTACTTGGCCGGGTCGCTCATGACGGTGACCTGCTGGCGCGGCTGGACGCCCCGGACGCCCGAGTGCCCAGCCCGGATCGGCTGACCAAGTACCGCAGCATGCGCGACGCATCGAAGACTCCCGAACCGATATCTTCAACGAAACCGGCGAAACCGGCGACTGGCCAAGGCAATACGTTCGTCATCCAGGAGCACCACGCCCGCCGATTGCACTACGACTTCCGGCTGGAACGAGACGGGGTACTGGTGTCGTGGGCGGTGCCGAAAAACCTGCCAGACACCCCGTCGGTGAACCATCTGGCGGTACACACCGAGGATCATCCGCTGGACTACGCCACATTCGAGGGTGAGATCCCGAAAGGTGAATATGGCGCTGGCAAGGTGATCGTCTGGGACTCGGGAACCTACGACACCGAGAAGTTCCGCGACTCCGCTGAAAAAGGGGAGGTCATCGTCACCTTGCATGGCAGCCGGATCACCGGGCGCTATGCGCTGATTCAAACCGACGGCGACCAGTGGCTGGCGCACCGGATGAAGGACCAAAAGGTCTTCGCGTTCGACGAGATCGCCCCCATGCTCGCGACGCACGGTTCGGTGGCGACCCTGAAGGCAGGCCAGTGGGCGTTCGAAGGCAAGTGGGACGGCTACCGACTCCTGATCGAGGCTGACCACGGTACGGTACGGTTGCGGTCCCGCAGTGGACGTGACGTTACCGCAGAATATTCACAATTGCGTTCACTGGCAGCCGATCTCACCGAACACCACGTGGTGCTCGACGGTGAACTCGTCGCTCTCAACAAATCCGGTGTGCCCAGCTTCAACGAGATGCAGAACCGTAACCACGCCACCCGCATCGAGTTTTGGGCGTTCGATTTGCTCTATCTAGACGGCCGCTCGCTGCTTCGGGCGCGCTACCTTGACCGGCGCAAACTGTTGGAAACCTTGGCCACTGCAAGCAGTCTCATTGTTCCCGAGCTGCTGCCCGGCGACGGCGCCGAGGCTCTCGAGTACTCACGCAAGCACGGCTGGGAGGGTGTGGTCGCCAAGCGGCGCGACTCCAGTTATCAGCCGGGCCGGCGCTCTGCGTCGTGGGTCAAAGACAAACACTGGAAAACCCAGGAGGTCGTCATCGGTGGCTGGCGCGCTGGGGAAGGCGGACGTAGCAGTGGCATCGGTGCGCTGCTGATGGGCATCCCCGCTGCTGGCGGGCTGCATTTCGCCGGGCGGGTCGGTACCGGCTTCACTGGGCGCGACCTGACCAACCTCAAGAAGATGCTGGCGCCACTGCGCAGCGACCGCTCTCCGTTTGATGACTCGCTTCCCGCACGCGACGCCAGAGGCGTGACGTTTGTCACGCCGGTTTTGGTCGGCGAGGTGCGCTATAGCGGATGGACCGCGGATAACCGGCTGCGCCAAACGAGCTGGCGTGGGCTGCGCCCAGACAAGCAACCAAGTGAGGTGGTGCGGGAATGAAATGGGTGACATTTCAACTTTTGGACGCTGGCGCTGCTGGCGAACGCACCGGGGTGCTCTCCGGTGACGTGATCTGCGCGATGCCGCCGGGCGTGACACTGCTTGATCTGGTCGGGGGTGGCATTGACGGGCTGCGGGCAGCTGGCGAGGATGTGCAGCGTTCGCCAGCGGCGGTAGTGCAACTCGCCGACGTGCGGTTGATGGCGCCGATCCTGCGCCCGCCGTCGATCCGCGACTCGTTGTGCTTTTTGGACCATATGCGCAATTGCCAGGCCGCGCTGGGCGCCGGACGGGAGCTTAGCGACACCTGGTACCGCATCCCAGCTTTCTACTTTGCTTGTCCAGCAACTGTTTTGGGACCATACGACGACGCGCCGACGGCTCCCGGAAGTGCTTGGCAAGACTTTGAATTGGAAATCGCCGCGATCATCGGATCCAGCGGCTCAGACCTCAGGGACCTGACTGTCGAGGAAGCCGAACAGGCCATCGTTGGCTACACCATCTTCAACGACTGGTCCGCACGCGACCTGCAACAGATGGAGAGTCAACTGGGGATTGGGCAGGGCAAAGGCAAAGACAGTGCCGTCACACTGGGCCCCTACCTGGTTACCCCTGATGAGCTCGAGCCGTACCGCCGCGACGGCAAGCTCGACCTACGGGTGAGCGCCCGGGTCAACGACACCGTGATCGGATCGGGTTCGACCGCCCAGATGGACTGGACCTTCGGCGAAGTTATCTCCTACGTCTCCCGTGGGGTGACGCTGCGCCCGGGCGACGTTATCGGCTCCGGTACGGTACCCACCTGCACGCTCGTCGAGCACCTGAGCCGCACGGCGCTGGAATCGTTCCCGGGCTGGCTGCACGACGGCGACGTCGTCACCCTGCAGGTGCAAGGGCTGGGCGAGACCCGGCAGACCGTCCGCGCGAGCCGCCCGCCACATCCGTTGGCGGCTCGGCCCAATCCCGATGCCACGGCCGCTCCTGGTCGGGTCAACCGGGCGCCCGCACGGGTGCCCTACACCCGTGGGCTGCACGAGGTCGCCAACCGAGTGTGGGCGTGGACGCTGCCGGACGGCGGCTACGGCTGGAGTAATGCGGGGCTGATAGCCGGCGACGGCGCGTCACTGCTGGTCGATACCTTGTTTGACCTGGCGTTGACCCGCGAGATGCTCACCGCGATGAAGCCCATCACCTTGTCCGCGCCCATCACTGACGCGTTGATCACCCACTCCAACGGTGATCACACGCACGGCAATCAATTGCTGGACCGATCGGTGCGAATCATTGCCGCCAAGGGCACTGCCGACGAGATCGCACACGGCAGGGCGCCCGAGATGCTGGCCATGATGCAGACCGGCAACCTCGGCCCGGTTGCAACGCCATACACGCGAGACCGCTTCGGGCGCTTCGACTTCAGCGGAATCAAGGTGCGCAACGCAGACCAGACGTTCGACCATGACCTCACCGTCGAAGTCGGCGGCCGGCAGGTCAATCTGCTGAACCTGGGTCCAGCCCATACCGCCGCGGACTCCGTGGTGCACGTGCCCGACGCTGGTGTGTTGTTCGCCGGGGATCTGCTGTTCATCGGATGTACCCCGATTGTGTGGGCCGGGCCGATCGCCAACTGGGTCACCGCGTGCGACACGATGATCGCGCTCGACGCGCCGACGGTGGTACCCGGCCACGGTCCAGTCACCGATCCAGATGGGATACGTGCGCTCCGTGGCTATCTCGTTCACGTCGCCGAACAAGCCGAAGCCGCCTATCACAAGGGTCTGTCGTGGGCTGAGGCCGCTGAGACCATCGATCTAGGCGAGTACGCGACCTGGCTGGACGCCGAACGGGTGGTCGTCAATGTCTATCAGCGTTACCGCGAACTTGACCCTGACACCCCGCAGCTCCAAGTGCTGGCACTGCTGGTGATGCAGGCCGAGTGGTTGGCCAAACGCTGCTCTTGACGCGAAAGTTCAGCTGCCAAGCGGTTAAACTCGGTACGTGCAGCGCAACCCTTGAATATGGCTCTATCCGTCTCAAACAATGACGGCGTGGCTCGCCACGAATAA
This sequence comes from Mycobacterium haemophilum DSM 44634, assembly GCF_000340435.2. Classification (NCBI taxonomy): domain Bacteria; kingdom Bacillati; phylum Actinomycetota; class Actinomycetes; order Mycobacteriales; family Mycobacteriaceae; genus Mycobacterium; species Mycobacterium haemophilum. The sequence continues at coordinate 3,443,585 of NZ_CP011883.2, read as the reverse complement.
GTACGCGCAAACCGTGCTCGGCGGTGTTCGGCTAGCCCCGCCCAATCACGCGGAGGTGCGCCCCAACTCGTACACCGGTGATGCGTCCATCGAGTACCTAAGTCATAATCGACCGATGGGAACGAACCCGCCATCGCTTGTTGAGGCGCAGATGCTGCTGCTGCGGTTGATCGACCCGGGCACCCGGGCGGATCCGTTTCCGGTGTATCACGCGTTACTTGACCACGGGCCGATGCAGCTACCGGGTATGCCGTTGACAGTGTTCTCGTCGTTTTCTGACTGCGACGAAGCACTACGCCACCCGTTGGCGGCCAGCGACCGGCTCAAGGCGACATTAGCGCAACAGGCCATTGCTGCTGGTGCAGAACCGCGACCGTTCTATGCCTCGTCGTTTATGTTTCTTGATCCGCCGGACCATACCCGGTTGCGCAAGCTTGTCAGCAAGGCGTTCGCACCGAAGGTCGTTCAGGCGCTGGAAGGCGATATTACTGCGCTGGTCGATTCCCTGCTGGATAAGGGGGCCGCGGCCGGCCAGCTTGACGTCATTGCCGACCTAGCCTTTCCATTAGCGGTGGCTGTGATTTGTCGGCTGCTGGGGGTGCCGTACGAAGACGCGCCGGAGTTCGGTCGCGTCTCAGCGCTATTGGTGCAGTCCGTCGACCCGTTCATTACCATTACCGGTGAACCGCCGGAGGCCACTGAGGAGCGGCTGCGTGCCGGTGTGTGGCTGCGGGATTACCTAGAGCAGCTAGTTAAGCGCCGACGCGGCACGCCCGGTGATGATCTGATCTCCAGGCTGATCGAGGTGGACGAGTCGGGTGATCAGTTGACCGAGGAGGAGATCGTCGCAACGTGCAGTTTGTTGCTCGTTGCTGGTCATGAGACCACGGTGAATCTGATTGCCAATGCGGTCCTGGCGATGTTGCGCAACCCGTCGCAGTGGAAGGCGCTAGGTGACAACCCGCAGCGGGCACCGCTGGTCGTTGAGGAGACGCTGCGCTACGACCCAGCAATCCACCTAATCGGCCGGGTCGCTGCTGAGGATATGACGATCGGTCAGACTGCTTTAACCAAGGGCGACACAATGGTATTGCTGCTTGCTGCCGCCAACCGCGATCCAGCGGTCTACTCACGCCCCGATGAATTTGACCCGGACCGTCCCAGCTCGCGACATTTGGCATTTGCCGTCGGCTCACATTTTTGCCTGGGAGCGGCGCTGGCCCGGTTGGAAGCGACCGTCACGTTATCTGCAATCAGTGCGCGTTTCCCACAGGCACAGCTGGCCGGTGAACTGGTCTACAAGCCAAACGTGGCAATGCGCGGAATGTCGGCACTGCCCGTGCAGGTCTGATCTAGTCCTCAACGGGATTGAGAACCACACCAACAGCCCGGCCGGAGCCGTCAAAGCTGCGCCAGGAAAGCGGGCCCTGAAGCGGGATCACCTGTGGCGCTTAGACTTTCGAGATCACTTTCGCTGCGTAGCTTTCCAGATGGCGAATCTTTGTCTCTAGCGGCTCGGTATCGGGTCCCTTGGTGTAGGGCCATCGGAAGCCCACGATCGCGTCGGTGACGCCTTTGTCCTCGAGGCGCCTGATGCCGTCGACGGTGTAGGCATCCATCGAAATCACGTGAATCTCGAACGGTCCGGTCTTGCCCTGTTCCTCGCGAAACTTCTTGACCCGGGTGATGAGCCGGTCGAGCTCTTCAGGGGCGGTGCCTCCGCCGTGCATCCAGCCGTCAAGGCGCGCCGCGCGCCGCAGCGCGGCATCGGCGTGCCCGCCGACCAAGATCGGGATCGGCTGGGTCGGCGCCGGGCTCATCTTGGTCTTGGGAATGTCGTAGAACTCGCCGTGGAACTCAAAGTAGTCACCGCCGGTAAGGCCGCGGACGATCTCAATGCATTCGTCAATCCGCTTGCCGCGCATAGCGAATGGGGTGCCCATTAGCTCATAGTCTTCTGGCCATGGGCTGGTGCCGACGCCGAGACCCACCCGGTTGCCGATCAGCGCGGCCAATGAACCCACCTGTTTGGCCACCAGGGCGGGCGGCCGAACAGGCAACTTGAGGACGAAGAAGTTGAATCTTAGCGTTGATGTCACCGCGCCCAATGCCGCTGTCAAGACAAAGGGTTCGATGATTTCCTTGCCGTCCAGGAATTCGCGGCTGCCGTCAGGCGTATACGGGTACTTGGAGTCGGACTCGGCCGGGTAGGCGAGGCTGTCGGCGATGGTCATGCTGCTATAGCCGGCCGCCTCGGCGGCTCTGGCCAGGGGGATGTAAAACGTCGGGTCGGTCAGTGACTCCGCAAAGGTGAACCGCACGTGATCTACCTTCCTCGCAGGGGCCGTCACACGAGATTAGAACGTGTTCTAATCTGACCCGCGTTCGGGTCCCGCGCAACAGGTCGCACGGGTGAAACTGGCTAGAGCTGGCTTTCCGGGCCAATCACCGCCCAGACGGTCTTGCCCGATGACGTGGGAGTGCTGCCCCAGGCCCGTGATAATGCGGCGACGATCGCCAGACCAGATACATCAATGCCAGTCAGGGGTGACGCCAACCGCCGAGCGGGTGCGGCGCTGCCGTCAGACACCGCGATAGTGGCTGTCGCGCCGTCACTTTCGATCTGCATCAGCGGGTCGCTTCCGGTATGTTCCAGCACATTTTCCACGAACACGTTGACAACCACCAACGCGACCGGGATGAGCGCGGTTTGTGACCAGGCAGTCAGCCACTCGCGGACGAGCCGGCGTGACTCGCGAAGACTGGTCAGATTCGCGGGCAGCTGGGCATCGATGCGCCGGAGGGTGCGACGCGCGAGCCGATTTATGCCCGTCATCGCACTTTTCTCGGTCGGGTACACCGGCATGAAGCGGCCGACCCCGCTGCGCGCGATCGCTTCGCGGGCCGCACGGTGACCGCAGACAAGCACGATTGGAACGTCCGGCTGGGTGCCGACTTCCCAGCGCACGCTGATGAAGGCCGACCACGCCGATTCCGCTGCCGCTTGAAGTCCGGTGACGTCGACGATGATGGCCGAAGGCTGGTCGATGGTGGCCTTCATGATGCAGTTGCGCAGCGCCGTCGAGTTGCTGGTGTTCAACACGCCCTCGAGGGTCAAGACGGTCATTGAATGCTCCGTGCGTGCGGCAATGGCCAACGAGCCCGGCGACTTGGCCACTGCGCTCACCGCAGCCGCCCGTCAGCCCGCGACCCACTGCGGCGCCGGTGCGGGCGTCTCATTGGTGGCTGTAGTGCCCCCGGTGCTAACTTGGCCGACAAGCAATTGGGCGTCGTGATCCGGGCTTGCCGCTCCATGCTGTCGTCCTTCCGTCGGTTGCTCCTCGAACTCCCGTCTGGCCAACTTCCTTGAGGCTGCCGCTGCTCGCGTAAACACGTCCGGCTGCTAATGCGACATGAGTGGTATAGCCGGTCTTGCAATACAGTTGGCACGGACCCATGGCGGTGCCGCAGGGGGACACGAGTCGGGTGAGTGCCCGATCCCGCCCGTCCGAAGCATCCGCCACGCCGTCATCGCCTGTCTCGTCGTCTGCCGCAGCACAAGTACCCACGAGGGTTACCCATTTCACGCATGTGGCCAACCTTTAGTGTGGGCTGAATTTCAGCGTATCCGGATTGCCCCGATAGCCAATAGCTAGCAAATCCGGAACAGCGCAACAAGCGCCGAACCGCCTCGATTATGCGTTCGGGACTGGTTCAGGGGCAGTGGAATGCGTACGGTGGAGCGCCCACTCCGGCGATCGAGTGCGTGCCCCAGGGCGTTTGTTCGACGATGCGAGCGGGCGCACTGCGATCTCCCACCGTCACCGTCGCGTGTGCCGCCTGCTTGAGCGCAGCATCGGGCAAAGGGTCGAACACCGTCCCCTGCCAGTGGTATTGGCCGTCGATCGGGTTGAGGTGGCCGGTAAGTCGCACGCGCACCGGATGGCGGGTGCCGGCAATCGTTAGCGTCGCCGCGCCATCATAGATCTCATCGTGGTCACTTGCGTTGCAGGACAAGTCGAACGCTGTAAACGTCGGGGCAACCCGATAAAGTTGGGCGGGTCTCAGGTAAACCCGCTCGTTGAACACCTGTTGGCTGCTGCGCCGGACCTCGATGCGGGTGCTGGCAGTGCGCTGCAGCAGCCCGACGCATTCGGCAACGTAGCGTGCTTGCGCGCCGATGTCGGGTCCGGTGATGAAGAAGTAGTTGGGAAACCCGTGAACGGCAACCCCGAGGTAGGGTTCCATGCCGTCCACCCAGGCCTGCCGGATAGTCAGTCCGCCGGCACCGACCAGCGTCTCATCGAGGATCCGGTCGCGGATCGCGAAGCCGGTACCGTAGATGATGGCGTCAGCGCGGTGATTCACTCCATCGCTGGTGCGGACGCCGAGCGCGGTCACGGTTTGGATCGATGACCTCACCAACGCTGCCGCGGGCCCAGGTGCCCGGGGTCGGGTGTGGCGGCGCAGCCAGCGTTTGGCACGAGGTGTCCGCAAGGGTACTTCTGAGACAATTCGACGCGGGGCGTGTGCGAAGACCGTGACTGAGGCTGCTGATTCGCTCAACTGGCCGATGTAGTGGCCGGTGGTGGCGTCGGTGCCGACCACCGCGATGTGCTTACCGGCCGGATTGAAATTGACGTCCCACTGTGCCGAGTGGAACGACTCGCCACGAAAAGTATTGCGCCCGTCTAACTTTGGTATCCACGGTACGTATGTGGACCGGCCGGTCGTAATGACGACGCCGCCCTGGAAAAACTCGCCGGCAGCTGTTCGCAACGTCCAGCAATGGGAGTAGTCGTCGAATACCGAACTGATCACTTCGTGGCCGGCCGCTTCGTCGAGGATCGCAAAGTCGGTGACGCCGGTGGCCAGCAGCTCGGCTCGAACGCGGTGCCCCCCGGCTCCCGCAGCGATGACGACGACACGGTGGCGGGCCTGAGCTGGGCTGGGTGTCTGGGTCACAGAAACTTGCAGCGCTTCCAGCCGCGGCGTGAGATCGGGCCCATCAGGCCTGTCTCGGTCAAAAACGCGGCCAGCGGGGCGAAGCCGGCCACCTGGACTTCGTGACGGTGTGGGCTGTTGCGCGCGGTCATTCGTGCCCGGTGTGGATCTAGACCTGTCCGCGCGTATGGAACGGGATTGCTGAACAGGAAACGGAAGAAATAGCCACCGAGCCCGTTGATGTTGGCCATAAACCATTTGTTGAACCGAGGCATTGTCTGCACCCGCTTGCGTGCGCCGTCGCGAGCGAACTGTATGTGGCGAGCCTCTTCGGTGACGTGAATCCGCATCAGCCGCTGGATAATTGGCTGCAATTCCGGGTCGTCCATCATCTGCCGTTGCAGTGAGTCGAAGATTTCTTCGCCGATCAGGGCGGCCACCCACAGCATCGAACCCCGCTGGAACGCCAGCGGCAGGGCGTTGATGATCATCCGGTGCACGAGCCGTGGGCGTACCGGCTTGGCGCCGATGCGCTCGATCACTTTGCCGAACATCACCATGTGCCGGGTCTCGTCGCCCAGCTCGGTCAGCTTGTAATGCGTTGACCGGCTCGTGGGATCCTCGTGCAGGAGGGTGCGTAACAACGATTGATTGAGCATGTTCTCGAACCAGATTCCGGCTGACAACGTGTTGACCAGTTCCTGGCGGGATAGCTCGATTTGTTGCTCGTGGGTCATCTCGTCCCACATCGGGGTGCCGTACAGGGACACCAGCCGTGGCGGCAGATAGAACTTGTCCGGGTCGAGCGGGGCGTCCCAATCGATGTCGACGACGGGCTCGTAAGACTTTTTTACCGAGCCCTTGAGTAAACGCTCGGAGAACTCTTCACGACTCGGCCCGCTCGGTTTTACCGCAGTGGTCATCGCTGAATTTCCCTTCGGTGCGTGAGACGGTAGGGAGATCGCAATCGATAGTCGATACCTATGGTATCGGGTACCTGGGGTCTCGACTAGATGGTTGGAGCGTTCAATTACGTTGACCCAAAACGGGCCGTGCCGGTGCGTCAGGAGGCATTAGTGAGGCACATCCACATTATCGGCATTGGCGCCGGGGATCCCGACTATCTGACCGTCCAGGCGATCGAAGCGCTCAACGACACGCAAGTGTTCTTCGCGATGGACAAAGGCGAGTCGAAGAACGACCTGGTTGCGCTGCGGCGGGAAATCTGCACGCGGTTCATCCGCGCGCCTGGCTATCGATTCGTCGAACTGCCTGACCCGAAGCGGTTGACCGATGCCGATTACCGGGAGGCGGTCTCTGACTGGCACGCGGCGCGAGCGCGGATCTGGGCTTCGGCGATCTCCGCCGAACTGGGGCTCGACGAAGTAGGCGCCTTTTTGGCTTGGGGTGACCCGTCGCTGTACGACAGCACGCTGCGCATCCTTGACGACGTTGCGGCCGATGTTGGTATCACCTATGACGTCATTCCGGGTATCAGCGCGATGCAGGCGCTCACCGCTCGGCATCGCATCCCGCTCAACGAGGTCGGTGAACCGGTTGTCATCACCACCGGTAGGCAGCTGCGCACGCGCGGGCTGTGTGGCTCTGCCGTGGTGATGCTGGACGCCGATTGCTCGTTTCAGGTGTTCCCCGCGGACACGCGGATTTGGTGGGGCGCCTACCTGGGCACCGACGACGAGCTGCTGATAGCGGGCACGATTGGCGAGGTCGGGCCGCGCATCGCCGCGCTGCGGGCCGCCGCCCGGGCTCGGCGCGGCTGGATCATGGATATCTATTTGCTCAGGGCCGCAGCGGCGGGGCCGGCGTAGCGGCGTTAGACAGCGTGCCGCCGCGGTCGGCAGACTGAATGCGTGCCTGAGCTTCCCGAGATCGAAGCGTTGGTCGACCATTTGCGGCGCCACGCGGTCGGTTTGCCGGTCGGCCGCGTCGATGTCGCCGCGCTGTCCGTGCTGAAAACCTTCGATCCGCCGATCGACGCGTTACGCGGCCAGACCGTGGTCGGGGCCGACCGGTGGGGCAAGTACCTAGGGCTGCGGGCCGACGCGGTGCTGCTGATCGCTCATCTGTCGCGCGCAGGCTGGTTGCGGTGGTCCGAGAAGCTAGCTGCGGCACCGTTGCGCCCTGGCAAAGGGCCGATCGCGCTGCGCATCCATCTGGGGATCCCCGGTAGTGCGCCCGGCTTCGACCTCACTGAGGCTGGGACCCAGAAGCGGCTAGCCGTCTGGTTGGTTGACGACCCGAAACAGGTCCCCGGGATTGCTGCCCTCGGGCCGGACGCGCTGGGTATCAATGTCGAGGGGTTGGCGGGGCGACTGGCCGGCAACACCGGTCGGATCAAGACCGTCATCACCGACCAGAAGGTGATCGCCGGTATCGGCAATGCCTACAGCGACGAGATTCTGCATGTTGCCAAGATCTCGCCGTTCGCCACGGCCGGGAAGTTATCGGACGAACAGCTCACCACCCTGCACGACGCGATGGTGTCGGTGCTGTCCGACGCGGTCAGCCGGTCCGTCGGTCAGAGGGCTGCCATGCTCAAAGGGGAGAAGCGGTCCGGGCTACGGGTGCATGCGCGTACCGGGTTGCCGTGCCCGGTGTGCGGGGATACCGTGCGCGAAGTGTCGTTCGCGGACAAGTCTTTTCAGTACTGTCCAACGTGTCAGACCGGCGGCAAGGTGCTGGCCGACCGGCGCATGTCGCGGCTGCTTAAGTAGTAGATATGCTGCCCGGGTGACTCGCCAGAAGATCCTCATTACGGGTGCCAGTTCCGGCCTGGGCGCCGGAATGGCGCGTTCGTTCGCTGCCAAGGGTCGTGACCTGGCGCTGTGTGCCCGTCGTGCCGACCGGTTGGGCGAGATGAAAGACGAACTGTTACAACAGTATCCAGCAATCAAGGTCGCCGTCGCCGCGCTGGACGTCAACCACCATGAGCAGGTGCCGAAGGTATTCTCCGAACTCAGCGATGAGCTTGACGGGATTGACCGTATCGTTGTCAACGCCGGCATCGGCAAGGGCGCCCGGCTCGGCTCCGGCAAGCTGTGGGCCAATAAGGCGACTATCGAGACCAACTTGGTGGCCGCCCTCGTGCAGATCGAAACCGCGCTGGAGATGTTCACGAAAAGCGGCTCGGGGCATCTGGTGCTCATCTCCTCGGTGCTCGGCGCCAAAGGGGTACCGGGCGTTAAAGCCGCCTACGCCGCAAGCAAAGCCGGAATGCGCTCACTGGGCGAATCGTTGCGCGCCGAATACCCAAGTGGCCCGATCAAGATCTCAGTGGTGGAGCCGGGTTACATCGAAACGGAGATGACGGCCAAATCAGCGAGCACAATGTTCATGGTGGACAACGCAACTGGTGTTAAGGCGCTGGTCGACGCGATAGAACGCGAGCCCGGTCGGGCCGTGGTGCCATGGTGGCCGTGGGCGCCGCTGGTACAGCTGATGCGGGTGCTGCCGCCGCCGCTGATGAAGTGGTTCACTTAGGTCGCGAGCGCGCGTGTCTGTGCAACGACACGCCGCACTGGGTGGCATTTTGCGCACGCGCAAGCCGCGTCAGCCCACGCGCCCTCGTCCGGTTCGGTAGCGACGGACCAGCGTATCGGTGGAGCTGTCCGTCTGTCGCGCGGGCGAGGCGTCGCCGGTGATCACCGGAAGCAGCGCCTTGGCTTGTGTTTTGCCCAGCTCCACGCCCCACTGGTCGAACGAGTCGATGCCCCAGATCACGCCCTCGGTGAACACCTGATGCTCGTAGAGCGCGATCAGCTGGCCCAGCACCGACGGGGTGAGCCGGTTGGCAAGGATCGAGGTGGTCGGACGGTTTCCAGGCATCACCTTGTGCGGCACTACTTCTGCGGGTGTGCCTTCGGCCGTGATTTCTTCCGCGGTCTTACCGAACGCCAGCACTTGGGTCTGGGCGAAGAAATTGCTCATCAACAGGTCGTGCATGCTGCCAGTGCCTTCGGCAGTTGGCAAATCGTCGACGGGTTGGCTGAATCCGATGAAATCGGCCGGCACCAACCGGGTGCCCTGATGCAGCAACTGGTAGAAGGCGTGCTGGCCATTGGTTCCCGGTTCGCCCCAATAGATTTCACCGGTGTTGGTGGTGACCGGCGTGCCGTCAATGCGCGTCGACTTGCCGTTGGATTCCATGGTTAGCTGTTGCAGATAGGCTGCGAAACGCGCCAAGTCGTTGGAATACGGCAGCACGGCCCGCGATTGCGCACCCAAGAAGTCGGAATACCACAGTCCGATCAGGCCGAGCAGCACAGGTGCATTGGATTCCAATGGCGCGCTCTTGAAATGTTGGTCAACGATGTGGAAGCCGGACAGGAAATCAGCGAAGGACTCTCGCCCGACGACCGCCATCAGCGACAGCCCGATCGCCGAATCGACCGAATAGCGGCCGCCAACCCAGTCCCAGAACCCGAACATGTTGGCCGTGTTGATGCCGAAGTCGTCGACCAGGCGCTTGTTGGTAGAGACGGCGACGAAATGCTTGGAAACGGCGGCGTCGCCAAGCGCGTCGGTCAGCCAGCGCCGCGCGGCGGTGGCGTTGGTCAATGTTTCCAGCGTCGAGAACGTCTTCGATGCGACGATGAAAAGCGTTGTGTCAGGCTCTAAGTCTGCCAATTTCGCGGTCAGGTCGGCGGGATCGACGTTGGACACGAAACGCGCCGAGATCCCCGCGTCGGCATAGTGGCGCAGTGCTTGGTACACCATCACCGGACCCAGGTCTGAACCACCGATGCCGATGTTGACGACGGTGTTGATGCGTTTCCCGGTGGCGCCGGTCCATTCGCCGCTGCGCAGCCGGTCGGTGAAGTCACCCATGGCATCCAGCACCGCGTGTACGTCCTGGACAACGTTTTGGCCGTCGACGATCAGTTCGGTGTCTCGGGGTAGCCGCAGCGCGGTGTGTAGTACCGCCCTATTCTCCGAGGTGTTGACGTGGACGCCGGCGAGCATCTGGTCGCGGCGTTGTTCGAGGTTGGCCGCTCGGGCCAGATCGACCAGCAGTCGCACCGTCTCGCGGGTGATGCGATGTTTGCTGTAGTCGATGTAAAGGTCGCCGACCGTGACCGTGAGCTCGCGGCCGCGATCGGGATCGTCGGCGAAGAACTGGCGTAGATGGGTTTCCCCGATCTCATCGTGATGCCTGCGCAGGGCGTCCCACGCCGGGGTGGCGGTGATGTCGGGGATTGCTGGCACGGAGGTCATGGTTTGACCCTAGTGCGCTCTGACGCGACGGCGCAGGACCGCTGGCCGACGCGTTTGCTTCGTTAGTGGCCGAGCCGGCCTCTGCCTAATCGCAACAACAGCATTGCCAGATCCTTACCATCGGGACCAAGCTCGCTATAGCGTTCGATGACCTTCATCTCGCGGCTATGTACCAGGCGGGTGCCGCCAGACGCCATCCTTACTTTGCCGATCGCCTGGGACACTTCAGCACGCCGCTTAACCGCAGCGAGGATCTGAGCGTCTAATCGGTCGATCTCTTCGCGCAAATGCTCGATGTTGGTCAGTTGCGGCGCTTCGACCACTTCGGTGTTCATCTCAGTTAACTCCGCGTTCTCGTGATGTGGGGGTTCTGGTCTCATCCGGTATCAGGCCTCACAAAGAGATAAGCCCCGAAGCCGGAAGCGGACCACGGGGCTCTGCGAAAGCAGCTAACCCACGGGCACCGCGAGCCGGTACCCGTAGAAAAATCGGCGGTGCAACTCGTGGGTCGAGAGCTGCACGAGGCGCTGCTTGTTAAGCACTAAATGAGTGTGCCACTCACGGCCGTGTTGGTGCAAAGCACGGCTCAAAATTTTGGCGCTAGGAAACCGCCATGACGTAAGTAGGGTGCGGCTCGTGGTCGTCACGGGGTGGTGGTCGTCGGTGCTATAGATTCCGGGCTTAGCGAACATGCTGCGATGCGACCGCCTCCGGAAGGCCGTTGCGCGAAACGCGGGACACATACCACCAGATGACCCCAATCGCAACGGTGTTCTCGCGCTGTTCGCCAAATAGCCTGAGATGGCCGCTTTTTGACAGGATTTAGGTCGATGCTTCAAGCGGCGGCCGCCCGGGATGCATTAGCCAATGAGTTGGGTTCGACGGCCGGTGCCTTCTCGGAGCGCACGGCCAGCTTCACGCTCGGCTAGCACGAGCCCCGCGTGGCAGATTATGCGCGCTGCGTAGCCCGGTCAGCCGCCGTCGGCGGACGGCGGTAGGTTTGGAATGACATGAGTGTGCACGCGACCCCGGAAGACCTAGCCAAGCCCGCCTCCGAAGCAGATCGACTGCTTGACGGCCTCAACCCGCAGCAGCGCCAGGCGGTGGTACATGAGGGTTCGCCGCTGCTGATCGTGGCCGGTGCCGGCTCGGGCAAAACTGCGGTGTTGACGCGGCGGATCGCTTACCTGATCGCGGCCCGAGGTGTCGGGGTCGGCCAGATCCTGGCCATCACCTTCACCAACAAGGCTGCCGCGGAGATGCGCGAGCGTGTAGTGCGGCTAATCGGCAACCGAGCCCGGGTGATGTGGGTGTCGACGTTTCACTCGACCTGCGTACGCATTCTGCGTAACCAGGCGTCCCTGATCGGCGGCCTCAACTCCAACTTTTCCATCTATGACGCCGACGATTCGCGCCGACTGCTGCAGATGATCGGCCGAGACATGGGGCTCGACATCAAGCGGTACTCGCCACGGCTGATGGCCAACGCCATCTCCAACCTGAAGAACGAGTTGATCGACGCCGAACGCGCGGTGGCCAACCTGTCTGAAGACGCCGATGACCTGGCCCGTACCGTTGCCGCCGTCTACGGCGAATACCAGCGGCGACTGCGGGCAGCCAACGCGCTGGACTTTGACGACCTGATCGGGGAAACCGTCGGGGTCCTGCAGGCCTTCCCGCAGATCGCCGAATACTACCGGCGGCGGTTCCGGCACGTCCTGGTCGACGAATACCAAGACACTAACCACGCACAGTACGTGCTGGTCCGGGAATTGGTTGGCCACGGCGTTGATGTACCGCAAGACGTGCCGCCGGGGGAGTTATGCGTCGTCGGCGATGCCGACCAGTCGATCTACGCGTTCCGCGGAGCCACCATTCGCAACATCGAGGACTTCGAACGCGACTACCCGGACGCTACAACGATTCTGCTGGAACAAAATTACCGCTCGACGCAAAACATTCTGTCGGCGGCCAACTCCGTGATTGCCCGTAACTCCGGACGCCGTGACAAGCGACTGTGGACCGACGCCGGCAAAGGCGAGTTGATTGTTGGCTACGTCGCCGACAACGAGCACGACGAGGCCAGGTTCGTCGCCGATGAAATCGATGCGCTCGCCGGGCACGGCGAGATCACCTACAACGATGTAGCTGTCTTCTATCGCACCAACAATTCATCGCGGTCAATGGAGGAAGTGTTTATCCGCGCCGGAATTCCGTACAAAGTTGTTGGGGGAGTTCGCTTTTACGAGCGCAAGGAGATTCGCGACGTCGTCGCTTACCTGCGGGTGTTGGACAATCCCGGCGACGCCGTCAGTATGCGGCGCATCCTCAACACACCGCGTCGCGGCATCGGCGATCGCGCCGAGGCTTGCGTGTCGGTGTACGCCGAGAACACCGGCACCAGCTTCGCCGACGCGCTACAGGCCGCGGCCGAAGGAAAAGTGCCAATGCTGAATACCCGTGCGGAGAAAGCGATCGCGGGTTTCGTTGAGCTGCTTGACGACTTGCGGGGTCGTCTCGATGACGACCTGGGTGATCTGGTCGAGTCTGTGCTGGAACGTAGCGGATACCGCAGGGAGTTGGAGTCCTCCAACGACCCGCAGGAGTTGGCCAGGCTGGACAATCTCAACGAACTCGTAAGCGTCGCACACGAATTCAGTACCGACCAGGCCAACATTGCTGCGCTCGAGGAGGCTGGCGAGCTCGGCGGCACAGCCGCTGACGAAGATGTGCCGGACACCGGTGTGTTGGCGGCGTTTCTGGAACGGGTGTCGCTGGTTTCTGACACCGACGAGATCCCTGAGAACAATTCCGGTGTCGTCACGCTGATGACGTTGCATACCGCGAAAGGATTGGAGTTCCCGGTGGTGTTCGTCACCGGATGGGAGGACGGCATGTTCCCGCACATGCGGGCGCTGGACGATCCTACGGAGCTCTCCGAGGAGCGTCGGCTGGCCTATGTCGGCATCACCCGGGCCCGTCAACGCCTCTACCTGAGCAGGGCTATCGTTCGGTCTTCGTGGGGGCAGCCCATGCTCAACCCCGAGTCGCGGTTCCTGCGGGAAATCCCGCAGGAACTCATCGACTGGCGGCGCAGCGCCCCCGCCCCGTCGTACAGTGCGCCGGTGAGCGGCGCAGGCCGGTTCGGTACGGCGCGCCCGTCGCCGATCCGGTCCGGAGCAAGCAAGCGTGCGCTGCTGGTGCTGGCGCCCGGTGATCGGGTGACACACGACAAGTACGGCCTGGGTCGGGTCGAGGAAGTCTCCGGTGTTGGCGAATCGGCGATGTCACTGATTGACTTCGGCAGCTCAGGGCGAGTGAAGCTGATGCACAACCACGCCCCGTTGAGCAAGCTTTAATAGTCAGCTTTCCAGCCAGCGTTTGGTCTGCGGAAGTGCCACCAGCACCGCGCTGGCGATCGGCAGCACGGGAAGCGCGTGCACGATCCACGCAACTCGGGCGCCGGCGATGAATACACCGCCGTAGGTCAGCAAGGCGACCACCGCGCCGGCGACGATGAGGTAGCGCCCAATAGAGCGCCGTTGCAGCAGCATGATCACGCCGGACACGGTGGATATGGCAAACACCAGGGCGAGAAACCCCACCGCAAGGCAAAACAGCCGGTCGGATTTCCACCAGCCGGCGATCAGGTCGGTGGCCACCACCGATGTGGCCCACCCGCTGACGATGCTGACCGCGCAGGCGGCGACCGCTGCCCGGGAACTCGGCTCATCGGTCGGTGCGCCGGTTAGGTCCGCCCGCCGGCCCACACGAGTGGGGGCCGCCGATTCCGCGACCGCAGGAATCGGTCCTGTCGGGGCGCGTCGGATAATCCTGGTCCGCGATCCGTCGGGCGACGCCGTAGGGACGTGCGGTGGGGTGGGTGAGGGCGGGTCGTCCGGCTCGGTCACAAGGTCAACCGGCGTAGTTGCCGACGTAGATTCCCCGCTTGGCCAGCCACGGCACGGGGTCAATTCGCTCGCTGCCGCCCAGCAGCACTTCGAAATGCAGGTGCGGGCCGGTGGAGTTGCCTCGGTTACCTATGGTGGCGATCTGGTCGCCCGCCATCACGCGCTGGCCGACGCTGACCAGCGTGGTATTGACGTGACCGTAGAGCGTGACCGTGCCGTCGGCGTGGCGCAACTTGACCCACATGCCGTAGCCGGCGGTCGGGCCAGCGTCGATGACAACGCCGTCGGACACCGCAAGGATCGGGGTTCCGATCGCGTTGGCGAGGTCGATACCGGCGTGCAGCACACCCCAGCGGTACCCAAAATTTGAGGTGAATGTGCCTTTTGTCGGCATCACATAGAGCGGCTGCGCCAGGCGCGCCTCGCGCTGAGCGCGCTCGTGTGCGAAGGCCACGCCTTTGGCGAGCTCCTCGTTGTGCACCGCGGCACTCGCTGCGGGCTGGACCGCGATGACCTGGACGCCGCGGGTTGCATTGCTGACCGCGGCACCGCTCAGCGCCGATGCGTTGGCGGTCAACACCGTCTCGATCTTGGGGGTAGCGGCATGAGTGGTGGCGGCATGTGCTGCCGCGGCCACCGCGCCGGCAGCCATTGCCGAGATCAGCAAACGGCCTCTGGCCGCGCTGGTCGGTTGCTTTCGGTGCTGGCCGGGTCGGCGCCGCGCGCCGGTGAAGTTCGGGGCAACGTTGGCCGGCGTGGCTAGCGGCTCCGAGGTCAGATTGTCGATGTCATGTAGATCGTCGAGCTCTGGAGCCAGCAGCACCTGCGTTTCGTTGTTGAAGCTGTAGTCGTCGCTGAACTCCAGCTCGTCAATTTCGGCCAAATCTAGGTCATAAAGGTCATCGAGGTCGTCAAAGCCGTCGACGGGAATGATTTCGGTAACGTCGTTGCGGTGGTGCTCCAACCAGCGGTCGCGGGAGGAGCGCACTGCTCCGGGAGCCATGCGGGAGCGAACGAGATGGTACTGGGGCAACTGAAATGTCCTCGGATCGTGACCATAACGTTATCTGGACCCTGAGACGGTAGCCGCTAGCGGATGCTGCTGGCAAATCTGAGACATATTCCGCCCGAGATTGTGATTGGGATCACGTTACGGGCTAATTAACAATTGGTGACTGGTCTCACATCGGTGGGATGCGGCGTTAGCCGCCGTTTGGCGTGTGGCTACAGTTCCACCGTGCGTGTTGCCGAATATGGCACCGCCTACCTATTTGGCCAATGCGAAGACAGTGAGCCCATGGATCTTTTTGAGTATCAAGCCAAGGAATTGTTCGCCAAGCACGGCGTACCTGGCACACAGGGGCGGGTGACCGATAGCGCAGAAGGCGCTAAAGCCATCGCCACCGAGATCGGTCGTCCGGTGATGGTGAAAGCGCAAGTAAAAACCGGCGGGCGAGGCAAGGCGGGGGGCGTCAAATACGCCGCCACCCCCGACGATGCCTACCAGCACGCCAAGAACATTCTTGGCCTGGATATCAAAGGCCACATCGTCAAAAAATTGCTGGTGGCCGAAGCTAGCGACATCGCCGAGGAGTACTACCTCTCCTTCCTGCTCGACCGGGCCAATCGGACCTACCTCGCGATGTGTTCGGTGGAAGGCGGCATGGAGATCGAAGAGGTGGCCGCCACCAAGCCCGAACGGCTGGCCAAGATCCCGGTGGACGCCGTCAAGGGCGTGGACCTGGCCTTCGCGCGTTCCATCGCGGAGCAGGGCCATCTGCCGGCTGAGGTACTGGACACCGCCGCGGTCACCATCGCCAAGCTGTGGGAGCTCTTCGTCGCCGAGGACGCCACCCTGGTGGAGGTCAACCCGCTGGTACGCGATCCGCAAGACAAGATCCTCGCGCTGGACGGCAAGGTCACGCTCGACGCCAACGCCGACTTCCGCCAGCCCGGGCACGCCGACTTCGAGGACCGCGACGCCACCGACCCGCTGGAGCTCAAGGCCAAGCAGCACGACCTCAACTACGTCAAGCTCGACGGCGAGGTGGGGATCATCGGAAACGGTGCCGGTCTGGTGATGTCGACCCTCGATGTCGTCGCCTATGCCGGGGAAGGGCATGGGGGCGTTAAGCCGGCCAACTTCCTCGATATCGGCGGTGGCGCTTCCGCCGAGGTGATGGCCGCCGGTCTGGATGTGGTTTTGGGCGACGAGCAAGTCAAGAGCGTGTTCGTCAACGTATTCGGCGGGATTACCGCGTGCGACGCCGTGGCCACCGGAATTGTCAAGGCGTTGGAAATCTTGGGCGAGGAGGCTAACAAGCCTTTGGTGGTGCGCCTGGACGGCAATAACGTCGAAGAAGGCCGACGCATCCTGGCTGAGGCCAACCATCCGCTGGTGACGCTGGTTCCGACGATGGACGAGGCCGCCGACAAGGCCGCCGAGCTGGCGAGCGCCTGAGCGAAAGGACCCATGACTCACATGTCCATATTTCTGACCAAAGACAACAAGGTCGTCGTCCAGGGCATCACTGGCAGCGAGGCCACCGTCCATACCGCTCGAATGCTCAAGGCGGGCACCCAAATCGTGGGCGGCGTCAACGCCCGCAAGGCGGGCGCCACCGTCACGCATGAGGACAAGGGCGGCCGGATCATCAAGCTGCCGGTGTTCGGCGGCGTCGCGGAGGCGATGGAAAAGACCGGCGCCGACGTGTCGATCATCTTCGTGCCGCCCAAGTTCGCCAAGGACGCGATCATCGAAGCGATCGACGCCGGGATCCCGCTGCTGGTGGTCATCACCGAGGGAATTCCAGTGCAGGACACTGCGTATGCGTGGGCTTATAACCTGGAGAAGGGCGGCAAGACCCGCATCATCGGGCCGAACTGCCCCGGCATCATCACGCCCGGCCAGGCGCTGGTGGGCATCACCCCGGCCACCATCACCGGAGCCGGTCCGATTGGTTTGGTGTCCAAGTCGGGCACTTTGACCTACCAGATGATGTTCGAGCTCCGCGATTTCGGCTTCTCCACCGCGATCGGTATCGGTGGCGACCCGGTGATCGGTACCACCCACATCGACGCCATCGAGGCCTTCGAAAAAGATCCCGATACCAAGATCATCGTCATGATCGGCGAGATCGGTGGGGATGCCGAAGAGCGCGCCGCCGACTACATCAAGGCCAACGTGTCCAAGCCCGTCGTCGGATATGTCGCGGGATTCACTGCGCCGGAAGGCAAGACGATGGGCCACGCCGGTGCCATCGTGTCCGGCTCGTCGGGCACCGCGGCCGCTAAGAAGGAAGCCCTGGAGGCGGCGGGCGTCAAGGTCGGTAAGACTCCGTCGGAGACGGCGGCGCTGGCCCGCGAAATGCTGCGCACCCTGTAATGGGCTGCTCGAGTGTGCTACACCGCAGCGGCCAGTTTGCCGGCTAGCCGTTCGACGTAGCCGGCGACTTCGTCTTCGGTGCGGTCCGGCATGCCGAACAGCACCTCGGTCACCCCGAGCTCGGACCACCGGGCCAGCTTCTCGGGCATCGGTTTGATGTCCAGGGCCACAATCTGGGGAGCACCGTCACGGCCAGCGGCCGCCCAGGTGTCCTTCAGCAGCTTCACCGGTTCGTCGATGTCGCAGTCACGCGGAGTCGTGATCCAGCCGTCGGCGTTGCGGGCGATCCAGGTGAAGTTCTTCTCGGTGCCCGCCGCACCCACTAGCACCGGAATGTGCGCCTGCACCGGCTTGGGCCAGGCCCAGCTAGGCCCGAACCTGACGAACTCGCCGTCGTAGCTGGCTTCTTCTTGTGTCCACAACGCCCGCATTGCTTCGAGGTATTCGCGCAACATGGTGCGGCGCCGCCCGGGTGGCACGCCGTGATCGGTGAGCTCGTCGGTATTCCACCCGAACCCGACGCCGAGGCTCACTCGGCCGCTGGACAAATGGTCCAGGGTGGCAATGCTTTTCGCCAGCGCGATGGGGTCATGTTCGACGGGCAGCGCCACCGCGGTGGACAGCCGAACCTGCGACGTCACCGCGCACGCCGTGGCCAAACTCACCCATGGGTCAAGGGTGCGCATATAGCGGTCGTCGGGCAGCGATGCATCACCGGTCGTCGGGTGGGCTGCCTCGCGCCTAACCGGGATATGGGTGTGTTCGGGCACGTAGAACGTGTGAAAGCCGTGGCTCTCCGCAAGCTTGGCGGCCGCGGCGGGGGTGATGCCGCGGTCGCTGGTGAAAAGCACAAGCCCGTAGTCCATGCCGAGAATTAGAACGTGTTCCACCTGCGGCGGGCAAGCGGTCGAGCCGACGATTGCGGCGGCCATCGGTGCTGGGCGAGTTGACACGCAGGTGGCCCCGGCGCGGGCGCCCCAACGTGCGCTAGCGTGGGTGATCGAATGCGTCGCAACGTAAGCGCTGCCAATTTAGGCGTTTATCCAACGGCGCGCGTGGGAGCACAGCGTTGCACTGCAGCAGTGGCGCCGTGACGGCACTGGAAGCAACAGGAGGAGTCATGACCTACTCGCCCGGTAGTCCCGGATATCCACCCGCGCAGCCCGCCGGGTCCTACCCTGGCGCCACACTCTCTTTTGCCAAAAGCGACGACGGTGAGAGCAAGCTTTCCCACTACTTGACGATCGCGGTGGTGGTACTCGGTCTGGCAGCGTATCTCGGAAATTTCGGCCCGACGTTTACCCTGAGCGCCGACCTCGGTCCGGGCTCCGGTGGACGCGCCGGTGATGCCGGCACTGCGGTCGTCGTTGCGCTGCTGGCCGCCCTGCTTGCCGGGTTGGCCCTGCTGCCCAAGGCGAAGAGCAACGCCGGGGTAGTCGGGGCGATCGCGGTGCTGGGTGCGCTGCTGGCGGTCTCGGAGATGATCAATATGCCCGCCGGCGTCTCGATCGGTTGGGCGATGTGGTTCGTTCTGGCTTGCAGCGTGCTCCAAGCGATCGCTGCTGTCGCCGCGCTTCTGCTGGAGGCGGGTGTTATCACTGCACCGGTACCGCGGCCGAGGTACGACTCTTACCCGCAGTATGGCCAGTACGGGCAGTATGGCCAGTACGGGCCTCAGTCGTATTACGGCCAGCCGAGTGGACCGCCGCAGGTCGGACTGCACGCGCACAGCCCGCAGCAGTCACCCGCCGGGTATGGGTCGCAGTACGGTGGATATACCTCAAGCCAGGCTCCGACCCAGGCCGGGATGCCGACCACGGGCGGATTCGGCGCGCAGCACTCGGCGCAGCAAGGACCAGCGACCCCACCCACCGGCTTCCCAAGCTTTAGCCCGCCATCGGTCGGTGCGGGCACCGGGTCGCAGGCGGGTTCGGCTCCGGTCAGTTACTCCAATCCCACCGGGAGTCAGCAGTCCTACGGTCAGGGTCAGGATTCGACGTCGTCATCGTCGGGGTCAGCGCCGGTTTAACCGGGCGCTTTCGCGCCTAGCTGGGCATATGCGCCGGGAATGAAAAGGGTGCCAAAAGGTGAGGACAATCGGGCCGCGGGTGCTCGCCAGGCGCGTGACCTGGTAAGGGTCGCATTCGGCCCGGCAGTGGTGGCGCTGGTCATCATCGCCGCGGTCACGCTGCTCCAGCTGCTGATGGCCAACAGCGACATGACCGGCGCGTTGGGCGCCATCGCCAGTATCTGGCTCGGCGTGCACCAGGTGCCGACCTCAATTGGCGGCCGCGAACTGGGCGTAATGCCGCTGCTGCCGGTCCTGTTGATGGTGTGGGCTACTGCACGCAGCACTTCGCGGGCCACCTCCGCGTCCTCGTCGTGGCTTGTTGTCCGGTGGGTTGTCGCGTCCGCGTTGGGCGGGCCCTTGCTGATAGCGGCGATCGCGCTGGCGGTTATCCATGACGCGTCGTCGGTGCTGACCGAGCTGCAGACGCCCAACGCCTTGCGCGCGTTCACCGGCGTGCTGGTGGTGCATTCCATCGGTGCGGCGATCGGGGTGAATTCGCGGGTGGGTCGACGAGTGCTGACGGCATCGCGGCTGCCGGACTGGGTGGGTGATTCGGTGCGCGCCGCGACAGCCGGGGTGCTGGCGTTGCTTGGGCTCTCCGGCCTGGTGACGGCGGGGTCGCTGGTTGTGCACTGGGCGACAATGCAAGAGCTTTACGGCATCACCGATTCGATATTCGGCCAGTTCAGCTTGACAGTGCTGTCGGTACTGTATGCGCCCAATGTGATTGTGGGCACTGCGGCGGTCGCGGTCGGTTCCAGTGCCCACCTTGGTTTTGCGACGTTTAGTTCGTTCACTGTTTTTGGTGGCGATATCCCGGCATTGCCAGTATTAGCCGCGGCTCCCGTGCCGCCGCTCGCGCCAGTCTGGGTCGCCCTGCTGATCATCGGCGCGTCATCGGGGGTGGCGGTCGGGCAACAATGCGCCAGACATCCGCTGCCTCTGGTTACCGCGATGGCTAAGCTGCTGGTCGCGGCGGTGGCTGGGGCACTAATGATGGCATTGCTTGGCTACGCCGGGAGCGGTCGGCTGGGCAATTTCGGCGATGTGGGCGTGGATCAGGGCACCCTGGTGGTCGGCGTCTTCTTCTGGTTCGCTGTCGTTGGTTGGGTCACGGTGGTCGTGGCCGGCGGGATCAGGAGGCTTCCCGGACAGCCCAAACCACCACCCGCCCCGCCGATCGAAGAGCACGCCGACGCAGCGTCGGTAAACCACGGTGCGTCCACCGACGACGACCTCAACGTTGCCTTCGACGTCTCTGGAGACGACGAAGTGCCCAAAGCCGAACCCCCCGAGGCCGAGGATTAGCCGCATCGGCGCCGAACGTGCGGCTGGGCGCACGCTCGGTCACGAACGTGCGACTGGCTTCACGTTCGGCCAAGGATCCGCTCGACTAAGTCGGATGTCTGGTTCTTCTGCGGCCGCTTGCGTGGCCGCCATCGTCGCCGGACTACGCTCGCGGTGTGGCCGAACCGCTCTGTGTGCCCCCCAGTGCACCGGCGCGGGTGGTGGTGCTGGCATCGGGCACCGGTTCGCTGCTGGGTTCACTGATCGACGCCGCCGTCGGTGACTATCCGGCGCGGGTGGTGGCCGTCGGTGTCGATCGTGCCTGTCGGGCGACGGAGATCGCCAAGGCGGCGTCAGTGCCGACCTTTACCGTCCGACTCGCTGACCACCCCGGGCGCGATGCCTGGGACGCCGCGATCACCGAAGCCGCCGCGGCGCACACGCCCGATCTGGTTGTCTCGGCGGGATTTATGAGAATCCTTGGGCCGCAGTTTCTTTCACGATTCTTTGGCCGTATCGTCAATACTCATCCGGCGCTGCTCCCGGCATTCCCGGGTGCGCATGGCGTGGCTGACGCGTTGGCATACGGTGTGAAGGTCACCGGCGCTACGGTGCACCTGGTGGATGCCGGCACCGACACCGGGCCGATATTGGCGCAGCAACCCGTTCCGGTGCTCGACGGCGACGACATAGCGACTTTGCATGAACGCATTAAGGTCACCGAACGGCGGCTATTGGTCGACGTGGTGGCCGCAATCGCGACCGGTGGCGTGACCCTGGTCGGCAGAAAAGCGACGATCGGACGAAAGGCGACCATAGGATGAGTACCGACGAGTCAAAAAGGCCGATTCGCCGCGCGTTGATCAGTGTGTACGACAAGACCGGCCTGATTGACCTTGCCCAGGGTCTGAGTGCGGCGGGCGTCGACATCGTCTCGACCGGATCTACAGCGAAGGCCATTGCCGATAAAGGGATTTCGGTGACACCTGTGGAGGAGCTGACCGGGTTCCCCGAGGTGCTCGACGGCCGGGTCAAGACGCTGCACCCGCGAGTTCATGCCGGCCTGCTGGCCGACTTGCGCAAACCCGAGCACGCCGCGGCGCTTGAGCAACTCGGAATCGAGGCATTCGAACTAGTTGTCGTCAACTTGTATCCGTTCAGCCAGACGGTCGAGTCCGGTGCGACGGTCGACGAATGTGTCGAGCAGATCGATATCGGCGGACCTTCGATGGTGCGGGCGGCCGCGAAGAACCATCCCAGCGTGGCGGTGGTCACCGACCCGCTCGGGTACGCTGGCGTGCTTGCTGCGGTGCGCGGCGGCGGATTCACCCTCGCTGAGCGTAAAAGGCTGGCGTCGATGGCATTTCAGCACACCGCGGAGTACGACATCGCCGTCGCCAGCTGGATGCAGTCGACGCTGGCGCCCGAACAGCCACCGACGGCGTTTCCGCAGTGGTTTGGCCGGAGCTGGCGTCGCTCGGCAATGCTGCGCTACGGCGAGAACCCGCATCAGCAGGCGGCCCTGTACAGCGACCCCAGTGCCTGGCCGGGCCTGGCGCAGGCCGAGCAGCTGCACGGGAAAGATATGTCCTACAACAACTTCACCGACGCAGACGCGGCCTGGCGTGCTGCCTTCGACCACGAGCAGTCGTGCGTGGCAATCATCAAGCACGCCAACCCATGCGGGATTGCAATCTCGTCGGTGTCGGTCGCCGACGCACATCGCAAGGCCCACAACTGCGACCCGCTGAGTGCCTACGGCGGAGTTATCGCCGCCAACACCGAAGTCAGCCTTGAGATGGCAGAGTACGTGAGCACCATTTTTACCGAGGTGATCGTTGCGCCCGCCTACGCGCCAGGCGCCGTCGACGTGCTGGCCCGCAAAAAGAATGTCCGGGTTTTGGTGGCCTCTGAACCGCTACGCGGGGGTAGCGAGCTGCGGCCGGTCAGTGGGGGACTGTTGATCCAGCAACCCGACCAGCTTGACGCGGCCGGTGACAACCCGGCGAACTGGACCTTGGCGACCGGATCACCGGCCGGCCCAGCGACGTTGACGGACTTGGTCTTTGCGTGGCGTGCCTGCCGTGCGGTGAAGTCGAACGCGATCGTGATTGCCGCCGACGGCGCGACTATCGGTGTTGGCATGGGTCAGGTCAACCGGGTTGACGCCGCCCGCCTGGCCGTTGAGCGTGGCGGCGACCGGGTCCGTGGCGCGGTGGCGGCCTCCGACGCGTTCTTCCCCTTCGCTGACGGACTTCAGACGCTGGCCGCGGCCGGAGTCACGGCGATAGTGCACCCCGGAGGCTCCGTGCGTGACGAGGAAGTTACCGCAGCCGCGGCCAACGCTGGGGTCAGTTTGTATCTCACCGGAGCTCGCCACTTCGCGCACTAGACCGGGTGCGGCCAGGCGAGTCAGGCCCGGGGCGCTGGGCCTGACCAGTTGCGTGACATACGCACGAAACATTCGTATGGCTATTGTTTCCGGATGCCACTTAAACCTGCTGCCGACGCATCGACTCATGGTGTCGGTCTGCTCGATGCGGCCGCGATCTTGTTCCCGCTGTGTGGCCACGCAGCGGGCGTAGGTGCTCGCATTACCCGTTGTCGGCCGCGGCATTCGACTACGAGGCCACAAAGAACCCGATACGCTGCTGCGATCATGGCATTCAAACAGCACCTCGCGGGTATCAGCGATCCAGCCACGGTCGGCGACCTGCCGAGCTGATGGCGGGTGCACCAGTGGGCGATGAACGGCCGCGGCGCAACCGGCGTGGGGTGGATAAGCGAACTGCGTTGCGGAGTGTGCCGATACTCGCCGACGTCGACGACGACCAGATCGATCGTCTCTGTAGCGCCGTAGATCGCTACCATGTCCAGGCCAACGAGTGGCTCTTTCGGATGGGAGATCCATCGGACGCCATCTACATAGTTGACTCGGGGCGATTCGCCGCTGTCGATGTCGATGAACACGTGATTTCTGAGATGGCATCCGGTGACTCGATCGGGGAGCTGGGCGTGATCGCGGGGACTGTCCGGTCGGCTGATGTACGGGCTCTTCGGGACGGTTTCGTCTGGAAGGTGGCCGCTGACACGTTTACCGATCTGCTCACCACGACTCCGCAACTGCAATCGGTGATGCTGCGTGCAATGGCGGGGATGCTTCGCGAGTCTCGATCTGCGAACATCTCTCGGCGTCCCCGGGTCATCGGCATCCTCTCGACGGGGGACGCGGCCGCGGCGCCGATTGTCGACGCGGTGGCGACGCGCCTGGCCTGCTACGGCAAGACCGCCGTGGTCGCGCCGCCCGTCGACACAACGGCCGCAGTCGGTGATTACGGCGAGTTTGTCGAAGCGTTCAGCGCAACCCTGGATCGGGCGGAGCGAAGCAACGATTGGGTCCTGGTGGTGGCCGACCGAGGCTCAGGCGACCTGTGGCGACGATTTGTTGGCGCGCAGAGTGACCGACTTGTGGTGCTGGTGGACCAACCACATCCTCCGGAGGCGGTCGATCAACTTGTTACTCACGGGCCAGTCCACCTGATTACGTGCATCGCAGAACCGGATCCGAGTTGGTGGGATCTGCTGGACCCGATCTCACACCACCACGCCGACGACAATGGCATCGGTGCGCTCGCCCGCAGAATCGCCGGCCGATCCCTAGGTCTGGTGCTGGCAGGTGGCGGCGTTCGAGGGCTGGCACATTTTGGTGTTTACGACGAGCTCACTCGGGCGGGCGTTGTCATCGATCGGTTTGGCGGAACGAGCGCGGGTGCTCTTGCGGCTGCGGGCTTCGCGCTCGGGATGGACCCCCATGATGCGATCGCTAATGTCCATGAGTTCTTTGCGCAGGCCAACCCATTAGGCGATTACGCGGTCCCGGCCGTCGCTCTCACTCGAGGTGGACGCTTCGATCGGGTAATCGACAAATTCTGTGGCGGCACCTTGATCGAGCACTTGCCACGAGAGTTCTTCTGCGTTTCGGCAGACCTCACCACGGGCGATCAGGTGATCCATCGGCGCGGGCCGATGTCGGTCGGGGTGCGCGCCTCGATCGCGATCCCCGGTATCCTGCCGCCTGTCCAATATGGCAAGCAGATCCTGGTCGACGGTGGACTGTTGAACAACCTTCCGGCCGACGTGATGTGCGCCGACCCAGACGGCGAAGTCATCTGCGTCGATCTGCGTCGAACGTACGTGCCGTCGAAGGGCTTTGGTCTGCTGCCGTCGTTCGTTCAACCTCCCGCGTTCGTCCGGCGGCTATTGACCGGGACCGATGTTGCCCTACCGCCGTTACAAGAGACGCTGCTTCGCGCCTTTGATCTTGCGGCCTCCACCGCGAATCTGCGCGAGCTTCCGCGAATCGCGGCCATCATCGAGCCGGACGTTTCATCGATCCATCCGTTGGACTTCAAGAAGGTTGATGCCGCCCTGGACGCGGGTCGGATCGCGGCCCGAGCGGTTCTCGAAGCACAGCCCCACCTCGCTAGCTGAGTCCACGGGCACCGCGGCCCACTGTTCAACTGAAGAACCATTACGCATGTCCGTATCCCGTCGTAGCGTGGAGTGGTGACTTCACCGAGCAATCTGCCCCGCACGGTCGGCGAATTACGCGCCTCCGGTCATCGTGAACGGGGAGTCAAGCAGGAAATCCGCGAGAATCTGCTGACCGCGCTGGCCGAGGGAGACGATGTTTGGCCGGGCATCCTGGGGTTTGACGAGACCGTGTTGCCGCAGCTGGAGCGGGCGCTGATCGCAGGTCATGACTTCGTCCTGCTCGGCGAACGCGGGCAAGGCAAGACTCGGCTACTGCGGGCGTTGGTCGGACTGCTCGACGAGTGGACGCCGGTGATCGCCTGCGCCGAGCTGGGTGAGCATCCGTACTCCCCGATCACGCCGGAGTCGATCCGGCGGGCCGATGAGCTCGGCGACGCCCTGCCGGTGGAGTGGAAGCACCGCAGTGAACGCTACACCGAGAAGCTGGCCACCCCCGATACCAGCGTCGCCGACCTGGTTGGTGACATCGACCCGATCAAAGTCGCCGAGGGGCGCAGCCTCGGGGATCCCGAGACCATCGCCTACGGGCTTATCCCGCGCGCCCACCGCGGCATCGTGGCGGTCAACGAACTGCCCGACCTCGCCGAACGCATCCAGGTATCGATGCTCAACGTCATGGAGGAACGCGACATCCAGGTTCGCGGCTACACTTTGCGGCTGCCGCTGGACGTGTTGGTGGTCGCCAGCGCCAACCCCGAGGACTACACCAACCGTGGTCGCATCATCACTCCGCTCAAAGACCGATTCGGCGCCGAGATCCGCACCCATTACCCGCAAGAGCTGGAGGCGGAGATGGGCGTCATCGCCCAAGAAGCACACCTGAGCGCACAGCTGCCCGACTACCTGACGCAGGTGATCGCGCGGTTTGCCCGTTACCTGCGGGAGTCCCCTTCGATCGATCAGCGGTCCGGGGTGTCGGCGCGGTTCGCGATCGCGGCCGCCGAGACGGTCGCGGCCGCTGCCCGGCACCGCGGCGCGGTGTTGGGAGAGACCGATCCGGTAGCCCGGATCGTCGACCTGGGCACTGTGATCGATGTGCTGCGCGGCAAGCTGGAGTTTGAGTCCGGCGAGGAAGGCCGCGAACAGGCGGTGCTCGAGCACCTGTTGCGCCGCGCGACCGCGGACACCGCCTCGAGGGTGCTGGGCGGCCCGAACGCTGTGGACGTCGGCTCGTTGGTGGCTGCCGTCGAGGGCGGTGCCGCGGTGACGACGGGCGAGCGGGTGTCGGCTAAGGATGTGTTGGCCGCCGTCCCGGGATTGCCGGTTGTGGACAGAATCGCGAGGAAACTGAGCGCCGAATCCGAAGGAGAACGCGCCGCGGCGCTGGAACTGGCGTTGGAGGCGTTGTACCTCGCGAAGCGTATCGACAAGGTGTCCGGGCAAGGCCAAACCGTCTATGGGTAGGGGACACTCGTCGCGCTACTCGGCGTATACCGGTGGACCCGACCCGCTGGCCCCGCCGGTGGATCTGCGTGAGGCCCTGGAACAGATCGGCCAGGACGTCATGGCGGGCACCTCGCCCCGGCGCGCCCTGTCCGAGCTGCTGCGGCGGGGTACCAAGACTATGACCGGGGCCGACCGGCTAGCAGCTGAGGCGAACCGACTCCGACGGGAGTTGTTGCGCCGCAACAACTTAGACGGCCTCCTGCAGGAGATTAAAAAGCTGCTCGACGAGGCTGTGCTGGCCGAACGCAAGGCACTGGCCCGCGCGCTGGACGACGACGCCCGCTTCGCTGAGCTGCAACTGGACGCGCTTCCGCCGTCACCGGCCAAGGCTGTCCAGGAACTGTCCGACTACACCTGGCGCAGCGGCGAGGCCCGCGAATCCTACGAGCAGATCAAGGATTTGCTCGGCCGCGAGATGCTGGACCAACGCTTCGCGGGCATGAAACAGGCGCTGTCACACGCCACCGATGAGGATCGCCAGCGTGTCAATGAGATGCTCGACGACCTCAACGACCTGCTGGACAAGCACGCCCGCTGCGAGGACACTCGGCAGGATTTTCAAGAATTCATGGACAAGCACGGCGAGTTCTTCCCGGAAAACCCGCGCAATGTCGAGGAGCTGCTGGACTCGCTGGCGAAACGAGCCGCTGCCGCGCAACGCTTCCGCAACAGCCTGAGCGAAGAGCAGCGACACGAACTGGATGCTTTGGCACAGCAAGCATTTGGGTCTCCGCGGCTAATGCAAGCGCTCAACCGACTGGACGCACATCTGCAAGCCGCACGCCCTGGCGAGGACTGGACCGGGTCGCAGGAGTTCTCTGGCGACAATCCGTTCGGCATGAGCGAAGGCACCCAGGCGTTGACCGATATCGCCGAGTTGGAGCAGCTCGCCGAGCAGCTGTCGCAGAGCTATCCGGGCGCCACCATGGACGACGTGGACCTGGACGCGCTGGCCCGCCAGCTCGGCGACCAGGCCGCGATCGATGCTCGAACACTCGCGGAATTAGAACGCGCGCTGGTCAATCAGGGTTTCCTGGATCGCGGTTCCGACGGCCAGTGGCGGCTTTCCCCCAAGGCCATGCGCCGGCTCGGTGAGACGGCGTTACGTGATGTGGTGCAACAACTTTCCGGCCGGCGTGGCGAACGTGACCATCGGCGCTCCGGGGCTGCCGGCGAGCTCACCGGCGCGACTCGCCCGTGGCAGTTCGGTGACACCGAGCCGTGGCACATCTCCCGCACGCTGACCAACGCGGTGTTGCGGCAGGCGGGAACAGCCCCGCTGAATGGGCCGAGTGGCCCACTCCGGATAGCAGTCGACGACGTGGAGGTTTCCGAGACCGAGACGCGCACCCAGGCTGCGGTTGCTTTATTGGTGGATACCTCGTTTTCGATGGTGATGGAGAATCGCTGGCTGCCGATGAAACGAACGGCGCTCGCGCTCAACCACCTGGTGTGCACGCGGTTCCGGTCGGATGCCTTGCAAATCATCGCGTTTGGTCGGTATGCCCGGACGGTGACAGCCGCCGAGCTGACCGGGTTGGAAGGCGTCTACGAGCAGGGCACCAACCTGCATCACGCGCTCGCGCTGGCGGGCCGTCACCTGCGCCGACACCCAAGCGCGCAGCCCGTTGTGCTGGTGGTGACCGACGGTGAGCCGACCGCCCACCTGGAGGACGTCGACGGCGACGGTTCTGCGGTGTTTTTTGATTACCCGCCGCATCCGCGGACCATCGCCCACACCGTGCGTGGGTTCGACGATATGGCAAGGTTAGGTGCGCAAGTCACGATCTTCCGGCTAGGCAGTGATCCCGGCCTGGCACGGTTTATCGACCAGGTTGCGCGACGAGTCGAGGGGCGCGTTGTGGTGCCTGATCTCGACGGGCTGGGAGCGGCCGTGGTGGGCGACTACCTGCGGTCGCGGCGGCGTCGCTAGCGGCGATCGCGACTAGTTGAACCGCGAAAGTGCAACTGGCTACGCCGCTACTCGGGAAACGTGTCGGTAGTTGCACTTTCGCCCACGCCGTAGGTGACCTAGCCCCGGCCACCTGGGGACTCGTACAGGTACGGGTAGTGCACGTTCGGGTCGTTTCCGGGCCGCATGCTCGGTGGTGGCGGCGCCGTGCGCCAAGCGGCCGGGAGATGACAGCCTGTGTCGGTGGAGTAATCCAACGGGCTGTCGCTGTCGCCGTTGACCAGGTTGATCAACGCACCGTCGTCGCTGATTTGGGAATTGTTGGGTGCGCCCAGCGGCAATGGCGGGCTCCCGGGCGCGGAGTTGTTGGGCCGAAAGTTCGCCGCCGCGAACACCGGTGCCAACTCGGTCACGATCTGCAGCCATTGCGCCGACGTTGGAGCAGGGCTGCCGAAGAACAGATCGGTATCCTGCTGCCGACCTATGGCAGCGATGAACGGGCCACTGCAGCCGTTGATTTGGTGCGAAACTTGTACTGTCGAAAATTGGGTTGCCGATGAGTATTTCGTGATTGTTGCGCGGATTGTGACGTCGATGCTGGCGAGCTGCTGCACAACGGTTTCCAGGTCTGGCCGCTGGTTGACAATTTTCTGTAGACGGTCCAACTCGCCATGCCCTGGTATCGGGTTGGGGTTGTAGGTTGCGGGATCAACGCATCCGGTGAGCACCGCTGCCATCGCGCTCAGCACCGCTACCACGACCCCGCGTTTGTTCATGACTACGGCCCGGCGATGATGATTGGCGCCTGCTGCGGCGGGATCGCCGGAGGCGGTGGTTTGATCAGGTCGTTCGGCAATCCTGCCAGCACCGCGGCCAAGTTGTAGCCACTCATGCGCAGCCGTTGGTTGGCGTCGACGCGAGTATATTCGGCGTGCCCGTATGCGCCGCAATTCCACTGCCCATCACCGGATTTTCCATCCAGAGCGAAACCTGACTGGGTGGATAGCTCGATGAAGCCAGGCACATCTTGCAGGCCCCGGCCGAACACGCCGGTAAAAGGAATCAGGCCGGCGACCGCGTCGTTGCCCGCGATCATGTAATAGGCATGTCCAGGTTCAACGCCAAGCGCAGCGGCGTTGCTGAGCTCGGCACCTGGTGAGCCATACAAGACGACGTCGTGGACGGGTGCGCCCTGCTGCAACGCCAGGCTGGTGGTGAGCGACCCGTAGGAATGCCCAAACGCGGTGATGTGCTGATCCGCCACAGCGGTGGTGGCCGCCAAGCCCTTATAGAAGCTGTTCAGCGGCCCCGCGCCAGCGCGGGCGAGCCAGTCGTGGGTGACCTCTCGGAGGCTATCCGGCGTGTCATAGCCCAGCCAGCTAACACAAGCCACCGCACCGGGATTCGCGACGCCGGCTCGTTTGCGCAAATCGACTGCCTTGTTGCGCTGGGCGTGGGCTTCGCTAACCATCTGTGCAACGGTGGAGCTGACCCGCGCGTTCATCCCACCGACGGTGACTCCGACACGTAGTGCGTTGTCGACATCGCCGACCCCAACGGCCGCAAGCACCTTGTCGGGATTGCTGATGGTGTCCAGCAGTATCAAGCTGACGCCTCGGTGTGCGGTCAAGGTATCTCGCAGCTGCTTGAGATCCGCCAACTTGTCGGTGTCCTGGTGCCAGACCCCGTTACCGTCGCACCAACCGTTCTGCAGCCGGGTAATTTCACGTTGCAGCACAGGAATATTGAGCTCGTCGCGAACCTCGGTCGGGATGCCGTCGAGGTTGCGGATGGTGTTTCCGAACCACTGTTTAACCCGATCCTGCTGGTACGGAATCAGTGAACGCCACCACGTGTTGACCACATCGGGACTACTGCCTGGCGGTGGCAGATGCGGCATTCTGGGTGGCTCGTGGCTGATTTCGGCGTCGACCTGTTCGGGGGACAGCTCACCGCCGGCACCGCGAACCGCCGCCGCCAGATCTTCATCTGCGGTCTCTGCATCAGCCAACAGCTGGCTGATGTTCTCCCTCAGCATGATTGCGGTGTCAAGGATGCAGTTCTGGGCCCCGGCGGTTAATGACGACAAGTTGGAAGGCGGCAATACCGCACCGGTGGTGTCGACAATCGTGAGCTGATGGTCCAGGGCTGTCTGACGAATCATCTGCAATCGCCACTTGATCGCAGCAACCTCGTCAGCCGACTTCTCCGCGGCCCTCGCGGCGGCTTCGCAGGCGTCGGCGTGGGTGTCGAGGATAAGCGCGGTGCGGTAGGTCGCTGCCTGGGCCGCTGCTGCGGTGTCACCGCCAAAATCGAGCAACCGCATGATTTCGCGCAGCGCGTCCGATGCGGTGCGGGTGCCGTGCGCCCGCTTGGTCGCAGCCCCAAAGACTGTTGTGATCGCCGCGGGATCCCAGTGCTCAATATCAACCAGGTTCAACGTCATGGCGTGGGTCAGATTTCACCGTCGACGGTGTCATTCACCTGGGCCAGGGCGGTGGCGTTGCGCTGTTCGGATGCGGTGAATCCGGTAGCGGCGACATACATGCCACCGGCATGCTCACTGAAGCGGCCGATGTGATTGGTGCTGGCTATCGCCCACCGATCAAGCAACCCCGACAACGCGGCCGCCGACGAGCCGACCCATCCCGGCTGAGCGTTCTCCGCTTCGCGGCGGCAGGACTGCTGTAACACCAGCAACGAATCGCCATGCTCGGCCAGCTCATTACCCGCGTAGCAGAGTATGTCAGGAATTGCCCGCAACTCTTCGGCCATAACCGCCCCCTGCCCGGATCAAATCCACACCCTCGGCATTTCTCGCCGGAGTATGGCACGAGCATCGGGTGTCAGCCAGTCACCGCCGAGTGCGTGAGCAGACCGGTTTTCTGCTACCTGCGGGGCCTGCGGGCCTTGCGTTTGATGCCCACGCCGCCCCACAGCGAGAAGCCGCGGATTTTCACCGTCGGTGCGCCTGGTGTGCCTTGGCCTAGCACTTGGCGGTCGAAGCTGCCCATCACACCGTGGCCGCTGATCTCCACGTTGACTTCGGGTGGCAGCAAAATAGTCTGCACACCCATCACTGAGTACGCGTGGAGTTCAACCTCTGTCGAGGTGAAGTCCGCGTAGCGCAAATCCAGCACCCCGCTGCCCCACAGCGAGAATGTGGTCAACTTCTTCGGCACATTCCATCGGCCGCGCCGCTCAAATCCGCTCATCAGGGCCAGCAGCAGCGTTGATGGCGCCGGATTGGGATTGCCGCCTCTGCGGGCGTTTACTTGCGAACCTGGCAGATCGGCCCGCAGCTGCTCCAGTTCCTGGTACGTTGTCGCCGCATATGCCCTGGTAAGCCGGTCTTCGTAGTCTTTCAGCTCCAGGCGGCCTTGCTCAGCGGCGTAGGCCAGCAACTGCGCAATCTGGATGCGGTCGGTGTCTGCTGCACGCAAAGGCTCGTCACGTGCGCCCTTCGCGTCACGTTGCGCTGAATTGCTCATCACCCACGAGCGTACGACCTCAAGATTTGGCTGCAATAGCAGTGCCTAAACTGCAACCTTTGCAGCGGCCGCATCGTTGGGGCGGATGGCCCCGCTCCTGCCTCAGCGGCTCGCATCCTCGGCGGGAGGTACGGTCCAACTCGGCGGGCGTTTCTGCAGGAACGCGAGCATGCCTTCGCGAGCTTCGTCGGAAACAAACAGTCGGGCCGAATCCATGGTGAGCCGCTCGGCATCGCGGTCGAATCCTTCGAGAACAGCGGCGGTGGTCAGCGCCTTCGACGCCGCAAGACCCTGCGGTGAACCGCGACCTATCTCGGCGACCAGCGACGCGACCGTGGCATCAACGTCGTCAGCTGCCATCGTGATCAATCCGATCTTTGCGGCTTCGGCGGCATCGAACGTCTCGCTGGTTAGGTAGTACCGGGCGGCGTAGCGGGCCGACATCTTCGGTAGCACAGTCAGTGAGATGATCGCCGGCGCGACGCCGATCCGAGCCTCGGTCAGCGCGAAGGTGCTGCGCGGACCGGCGACCACAATGTCGCACGCACCGACTAGGCCGAATCCGCCGGCGCGGACATGGCCGTCGATGGCACCGATCACCGGTAGCGGCGAGGAGACGATGGCGCGCAGCAGCGTCGTCATTTCCCGGGCCCGCGCCACGGCCATATCGAATGCCGATGGTGGCGACCCGCTTCGCCCGGCTGCGCCGCGCTCGCGATCGCCACGCAGGTCGCCGTCACCGGTCTCGCTCAAGTCCGCACCGGCGCAGAACGTGCCGCCGGTGTGCCCGAGCACCACCACCCGCACCGCCGGATCCGCCGCTGCGTCTCGCAGGCCCTGGTGCAATTGGCTAACCAGGGTGCTCGAGAGCGCGTTGCGGTTATGGGGAGAGTTCAGCGTCAGCTGGGCGAAAGGACCTCCGCAGGCGGCCGGGCCGGCGTAGTCGACGAGTGCATCCATCGGTAAGGCTTCAGTAGCTTCGAGGCAGGCCCAGCGAAGTCTGTGCGACGTAGTTCAGCACCATCTCACGACTAATCGGCGCGATCCGTGCGAACCTGGTTGAGGTCACCATGGCGGCAACGCCATATTCCTGGGTCAGCCCGTTGCCACCCATTGACTGCACGGCCTGGTCGACGGCGTGTCCGGCCGCTTCGGCCGCCGCGTACTTGGCCATATTGGCGGCCTCGGCCGCGCCGAAGTCGTCGCCGTTGTCGTAGAGCGTTGCGGCCTTCTGCATCATCAGCTTGGCGAGTTCGACCTCAATATGGCTCTGCGCCAACGGATGTGACAGACCCTGATGTGCGCCGATAGGGGTGGACCAGACCTTGCGGGTCTTGACGTAGTCGACGGCCTTATCGAGCGCGAAGCGTCCCATCCCCACGGAGCTGGCCGCGCCCATGATGCGCTCGGGGTTCAGGCCCGCGAAAAGCTGTGCGATTGCGGCATCCTGGGCTCCGACGAGTGCGTCGGCGGGCAGCCGCACGTCGTCAAGAAAGACCTGGAATTGACGTTCGGGACTGACCAGCTCCATCCCGATCGGGTGATACGTGAAGCCAGGGGCATCGGTGGGCACCACAAACAACGCCGGGCGCAGCTTGCCAGTTTTAGCCTCTTCGGTGCGCGCCACCACCAGCACCGCCTGCGACTGGTCGATACCGGAAATGAAGACCTTCTGGCCTTTGAGGATCCAGTCGCTGCCGTCGCGTCGCGCGGTGGTGGTGATGTTGTGCGAGTTGGACCCGGCGTCCGGCTCGGTGATCGCGAACGCCATCGTCAGTGAGCCGTCGGCGATGCCAGGCAGCCAGCGCTTCTTCTGCTCGTCCGTGCCGAACTTGCTGATGATGGTGCCGTTGATGGCGGGCGAGACCACCATCAGCAGCAGTGCGCTGCCGGCGGCCGCCATTTCCTCCATGACCAGCGACAGCTCATACATTCCGGCGCCGCCACCACCGTACTGCTCCGGCAAATTCACCCCGAGAAAGCCGAGCTTGCCTGCTTCGGACCACAATTCGTCGGTGTGCTGATGGGCGCGCGCCTTCTCCAAGTAGTACTCGTGACCGTAGTTGGCCACCAGCGCGGCCACCGCTTTGCGCAGCGCCTGGCGTTCGTCGCTTTCGATGAAGCTGGTATCGGTCACCACGGATCTCCTTCTTGCTCACTTGGCGGTTCGGGCGCTTCCACCCGGGCTGGGCCTGGATGGTCGCGATCCGCTGCGCCCGGCTGCGCCGCGCTTGCGATCACTCCTAAAGCATGGTCGCGATCCGCTGCGCCCGGCTGCGCCGCGCTTGCGATCACTCCTAAAACGGCGCCAACTTCGACTTGTTGACCGGTATTGACGTTGAGCTGGGTCAGTACGCCGTCGGCCGGCGCGGTGATGGTGTGTTCCATCTTCATTGCTTCCAGCCAGATCAGTGGCTGGCCTGCCGTGACGGTTTCGCCAACCGCGGCGCCAACCCGGATGACGTTGCCTGGCATGGGTGCAACCAGAGATCCCTGTTCGACGGCCGAACGAGGTTCGGGGAACCGTGGCAGTGCGAGCAGGTGAACGGGACCGCGCGCCGAATCGATGTAGATGTCCTGATTGTTAGGACCGTAACGCGCAACCGCGAAGCGGCAGGCCACCCCGTGCCCGTCGGCCAGCACAACCTCATCCACGGCAGCCGAGACCAGTCGCACCGACTCGTCGCCAGGAAGTACCAGTCCGCTTCTGGTGAATCGATATTCGATCTTGTGCTCACGTCCCTCGTCGTCACGGTAGCTCTTGACTTGATAGCCCGACACGACGTTTCGCCAGCCACTGGGGATGGCGCCGAAGACGGTGGCCAAAGCGCGGTTGTACACGGCGTCGGCGAGCGCGGCGGCCAGTGCCGACAATCGGATCGCCGCATCATCAGCCAGCGGAGCCGACAGCCTGGCCATGCCGTGGGCGTCGAAAAACGCAGTATTGGTGGCGCCGTCCAAGAACGCCGGATGACGCAGCACGTTCACCAGCAACTCGCGGTTGGTGCGCACACCATGCAGCCGGGCGCGGCTCAGCGCGTCGGCGAGCACCATCACCGATTGCCGACGCGTCGGAGCGTAGGAGACGACCTTGGCCAACATCGGATCGTAATGAATCGACACCGCGGATCCGTCCACAATCCCAGAATCCAGCCGGATCCCGGTTCGCTGTCCCAGCGAACAAAATTCGGCCCGAACCGTCGGCAGGTCGATCGTGTGAACCAGGCCGGCTTGTGGTTGCCAGCCGCGCGCCGGATCCTCGGCGTAAAGCCGAGCTTCAATCGAGCTCCCTTGCGCTAGTGGAGGTTCGGAGGAAAGCCGGCCGCCATCGGCCACCGTCAGCTGCAGCTCAACAAGATCGAGTCCGGTGGTCTCTTCGGTAACTGGATGCTCGACCTGCAGGCGGGTGTTCATCTCCAGGAAGTAGAACTCACCATCATCGTCGGCGAGGAACTCCACCGTTCCGGCGCCGGTGTAGCCGATTGCGCCGGCCGCCAGCCGGGCCGCGTCGAAAAGCTTGGTGCGCATACCTGGTGTGCGTTCAACTAACGGTGACGGCGCCTCTTCGATGATCTTTTGGTGGCGGCGCTGAATGGAGCATTCCCGTTCCCCGACGGCCCACACGGTGCCATGGGTGTCGGCGAGGACTTGCACCTCAACATGGTGTCCGCCTGCCAAGTAACGTTCGCAGAACACCGTCGGATCGCCGAAAGCGGACTGCGCTTCACGCCGGGCTGCGGCGACTTCGGCGGGCAGGGCTGATAATTCGCGAACCACGCGCATCCCGCGGCCGCCTCCCCCGGCCGAAGCCTTGACCAACACCGGCAGTTCGTCCTCGGTGACCGAGTCCGGGTCAAGTTCGTCGAGCACCGGCACTCCGGCGGCCGCCATGAGTTTCTTGGACTCGATCTTGGACCCCATCGCGCGCACCGCGTCCGCCGGCGGCCCGATCCAGCACAGGCCCGCCTCCACCACGGCGGCCGCGAAGTCGGGATTCTCCGAAAGGAATCCATAGCCAGGGTGCACCGCGTCGGCGCCGGAAGCGCGGGCAGCGGCAATGATCGCCTCGGCGTTCAGGTAATCGTTGGTCTGCGGTAGTTCGACCCGGGCATCGGCCTCTGCCACGTGCGGCGAGCCGGCGTCCGGGTCGGTGTATATGGCGACGGTGCCTAAACCCAGTCGACGGCAGGTGGCGAACACCCTCCGGGCGATCTCGCCCCTGTTGGCAACCAGCACTCGAGTGATTCCCATGCGCATCACATCCGGAAAACGCCGAAGTTCGACGTTCCTTTGATCGGGCTATTGGCTATGGCGGACAAACACATTCCCAGCACGGTTCGGGTGTCGCGGGGGTCGATCACCCCGTCGTCGTAGAGCATCCCGGACAACACCAGCGGCAGCGACTCGGCTTCGATCTGGCCTTCGACGGCAGCCCGCATTGCGGCATCAGCCGCTTCGTCGACCTGCTGACCGCGGGCTTGCGCGGCCGCTCGGGCGACGATCGACAGCACGCCGGACAGTTGGGCACCGCCCATCACCGCCGACTTGGCGCTGGGCCAGGCGAACAGGAATCGAGGGTCATAGGCGCGTCCACACATGCCGTAGTGCCCGGCTCCGTACGACGCACCAATCAGCAGCGAGATGTGCGGGACAGTCGAGTTGGAAACGGCGTTGATCATCATCGAGCCGTGCTTGATCATGCCGCCCTCTTCATAGTCCTTGCCCACCATGTATCCGGTGGTGTTGTGCAGGAACAACAATGGCGTGTCGGAGCGGTTAGCCAGCGCAATGAACTGGGTGGCTTTCTGCGACTCCTCACTGAACAACACACCCCGCGCGTTGGCCAGGATCCCCAACGGATACCCGTGCAACTGGGCCCAGCCGGTCACCAGCGACGACCCGTACAGCGGTTTGAACTCGTCGAAGTCGGAGCCATCAACGATGCGGGCGATCACCTCACGAGGGTCGAACGGGATACGCAGATCTGCGGGCACGATGCCGATCAGCTCTTCGGTATCGAACAGCGGTTCGGTCACCGGCCTGGGGGCAGGTCCCTGTTTGACCCAGTTCAGCCGCGTCACGATGCGACGCCCGATGCGGATCGCGTCGAGCTCGTCGACGGCGAAGTAGTCAGCCAAACCCGATATGCGCGCATGCATTTCGGCTCCACCAAGAGACTCGTCATCGGATTCCTCGCCGGTGGCCATCTTCACCAGCGGCGGGCCGGCCAAAAATACCTTAGAGCGTTCCTTGATCATCACCACGTGATCGGACATCCCCGGCACGTAGGCACCGCCGGCGGTGGAGTTGCCGAACACCAGGGCGATGGTGGGGATCCCGGCCGCCGAAAGCCGGGTCAGGTCGCGGAACATCTGCCCGCCGGGGATGAAGATTTCCTTCTGGGTGGGCAGGTCTGCCCCACCGGATTCCACCAGCGAAATGACCGGAAGCCGGTTCTGGAAGGCGATCTTATTGGCCCGCAGTATCTTTCGTAATGTCCACGGGTTGCTGGTGCCGCCTTTGACGGTGGGGTCGTTGGCGACGATCATGCATTCGACGCCGCACACCACGCCAATGCCGGTGACCAGGCTGGCGCCGACCGCGAACGCGCTGCCATACGCCGCCAGCGGGCTGAGCTCCAGAAACGGGGAGTCGGGGTCGACGAGCAGCTCGATGCGTTCCCGGGCTGTCAGCTTGCCGCGAGCGTGATGACGCTCGACGTACTTCGGGCCGCCCCCGGCCAACGCGTTGGTAAGTTCAGCGTCGATCTCGCTCAGCTTTGTCGTCATCGCCGAAGCTGCCTCGGAATAGGCATCGGACTTCGGATCGAGTGTGGATCGCAACACGGTCATGACCACCGCCGACGATGCAGAGCGAAGCGATGTGGGGGTACCCCCAGCCGCGCAGCGGCGAGGGGGCGAGGAGGTGGTGTAATCATGATTGGAATCCAAGGGTTTTCGCGGCGAGTGAAGTGAGGATTTCGGTGGTTCCGCCGCCGATGCCGAGGATCCGCATGTCCCGGTATTGGCGTTCGACTTCGGATTCGGCCATGTAGCCCATGCCGCCGAATAACTGCACAGCTTGGTTGGCAACCCATTCCCCGGCCTCGACGGCGGTGTTCTTCGCGAAACACACCGGCGCGATCAGGTTCGTCTCTCCCGCCAGCTGACGCTCCACGACACTGCGGGAATAGACGCGCGCCACGTCGATGCGGCGGGCCATCTCGGCGAGCGTGTTCTGCACCGCCTGTCGGGATATCAGCGGACGGCCGAACGTTTCCCGGTCGCGGCACCACTGCACGGTGATGTCCAGGCACCGCTGCGCGCTCGAATATGCTTGCGTGGCAAGGGCGATGCGCTCGGATACGAATGCCTGGGCGATCTGGGCGAATCCGGTGTTCTCGGCGCCGACCAGATTGGCCGCCGGCACGCGCGCGTCGACGTAGCACAGCTCGGCGGTATCTGAGGACCGCCAGCCCATCTTGTCCAGCTTGCGGCTGACTGCAAAGCCAGGTGTGTCCTTCTGGACCACGAGCAGCGAAACCCCTGCGGCGCCATGGCCTCCGGTACGCACCGCGGTGACGACGTAGTCGGCCCGTACCCCGGAGGTGATGTAGGTCTTGGCGCCGTTGACGAGGTAGTGATCGCCTGCTAAGACCGCGGTGGTGCGTAGGTGTCCGACGTCCGAACCGCTGCCGGGCTCGGTGATGGCCAGCGCACCAATGAGTTCGCCGGCCAACGTCGGCCGCACGAACTCCTCGATCAGCCGCGCATCGCCGGACGCGACCATGTGCGGCACCGCGATTCCGCACGTGAACAACGAAGCGAAAACCCCGCCAGGTGCGCCGGCTTGGTGAAGCTCCTCGCAGATGATCACCGAGTCGGCGCCGTCGCCGCCACCGCCGCCCACCGCTTCGGGAAAGCCCGCGCCGAGCAGCCCGGCTGCCCCCGCGCGGCGGTGCAAATCGCGGGGCAGATCGCCGGTGCGCTCCCACTCGTCGATATTGGGCAGGATCTCCCGTTCGGTGAACGAGCGCACCGCCTTTCGCAGCTGTTCGCGCTCCGGTGTGGTCCAGATGCTCATGACAAGAGGCTCTCCGGGACGTCGACATGGCGGCTGCGCAGCCATTCGCCTAGTCCCTTGGCTTGGGGATCG
This sequence comes from Mycobacterium haemophilum DSM 44634, assembly GCF_000340435.2. Taxonomy (NCBI): domain Bacteria; kingdom Bacillati; phylum Actinomycetota; class Actinomycetes; order Mycobacteriales; family Mycobacteriaceae; genus Mycobacterium; species Mycobacterium haemophilum. The sequence goes on along the minus strand of NZ_CP011883.2, from coordinate 3,404,194 downwards.
AATCGCGCTTGGTAGGCAACGCCCTTGCCGAGGATACCTTCGACGACGAAGTTCACCGCCCGCAAGTTGGGCAGCACATGGCGGGTGACGTCGAGGTCGGCCGTCTCGGGAAGTAGCTCCTTGAGCAGCTCGACGGTCAGCGTGTTGGCCAGCCAGTGCCACTGCTCGTCGGTGCGCACCCAGACGCCGATGTTGGCTGACCCGCCCTTATCGCCGCTGCGGGCCCCGGCGATCCGGCCCAGCGGCACCCTGCGCACCGACCCGGCCGGCAGCTGATCCGGCAGCGGCGGGGGAGTAACGGGTGTTAGCTCCAACGTGTCTGTCGCACAAGGAATATTGGTGCGAGTGCCATCGGAGTGCACCGCGATGTGCGGCACTTGGGCGGCGTCGACATAGCCGGGCGTGAAGACGCCGTAGACCTGACCGTCGCCTGGCGGGGCGGTGACGCTGAACCCCGGATAGCTCGCGAGTGCTAATTCGACTGCAGCCGAGGAGAATCGGCGACCGACATTGGCGGGGTCGGGGTCGCGAACAATACAGTGCAGCAAGGCGCTCGCGGCTTCTTCGGTGTCGGCGTCGGGGTGGTCGGTGCGGGCCAACGACCACTCAAGCTCGGCGGGCTTGACGGTCAAGCTAGCTTCCAGCTGGCGTCGCAGCAGGTCGGCCTTGGCCTCGATGTCCAGGCCGGTCAGGACGAATGTCATGGCGTTGCGGAATCCGCCGATGCTGTTTAGTGACACCTTCAGCGTAGGCGGTGGCGGTTCGCCGATCACACCCGCGATGCGGACCCGGTCGGGGCCGTCGGCGGATAGGTCGATGGTGTCCATCCGGGCCGTGACGTCCGGGTTGGCGTAGCGGGCGCCGGTGATCTCGTAGAGCAGCTGGGCGGTGACGGTGTCGATGCTGACCAGGCCGCCGGTGCCGCGGTGTTTGGTGATCACCGAGGAGCCGTCGGCGTTGATCTCGGCTAGGGGGAAACCGGGGTGCAGGAGGCCGGAGGACTCCGAAATTTCGGTGAAGAACGAGTAGTTGCCGCCGGTGGCTTGGACGCCGCATTCGATGACATGGCCAGCGACCACGGCGCCGGCAAGCTGGTGGTAGTCGGTGCGGCCCCACCCGAAGTGTGCGGCCGCCGCCCCGACGGTCACCGATGCGTCGGTGACTCGGCCGGTGACGACGACATCGGCTCCGGCACTGAGGCAGTCGACGATGCCCCACGCGCCTAGATAGGCATTGGCGGTCAACGGCGTGCCAAGCCCTAATTCTGCGGCCCGCGGCTGGAGGTCGTCGCCTTCGACGTGGGCGATCCGGGCGCCGATACCCAGACGCTCGGCCAGCTCCCGTACGGCCTCTGCCAGCCCGGCGGGGTTCAGGCCGCCGGCGTTGGCGACAATGCGCACCCCACGGTCGCAGGCCAATCCCAGACAGTCCTCAAGTTGGGTCAGGAAGGTCTTGGCGTAGCCGCGGTCGGGGTGTTTCATCCGGTCGCGACCGAGAATCAGCATGGTCAGTTCGGCCAGATAGTCGCCGGTGACGAAGTCAAGTTCACCGCCGGTGAGCATTTCACGCATGGCCGATAGCCGGTCGCCATAGAAGCCCGAGCAATTCCCAATGCGGACGGCGTGAGAAACCATCCGCGCCTCCCTTCAGGCGACCACCCGGTGAGTGCAACCAACCAACCGGTAGGTTAGCCGGTGTGGCCGGTGCCACGTCAAGGTGCCGACGTGACGCGACACATACGTCGCGCTCAGACACGCGGCGGATCGCGCTGGCTTATGCGGCGCGGCGCGGCCCGCGGGCGGGTCATTTTGGTGACCAGCAGGTCACCGACTACCCTTAGTGGCAATCGTCAACCCCAACCGAGGAGTAAGGCCCGACCATGGCGACACCCAAGCGCAGGATGTCGCGCGCGAACACCCGAAGCCGGCGCGCGCAGTGGAAGGCCACCCGGACCGAGCTTGTCGGTGTGACGGTGGCAGGTCAGCGGCACAAAGTGCCCCGCAGACTGCTCAAGGCGGCCCGTCTTGGTCTTATCGACCTCGACCGGCGTTAATCCCGATTCCCCCGTTGCCGCGTAACGGGGTCGACGTGCGCGTCGTCGACTGGAAGATTGCGATTCAGCGCTCAGCGCGCCTCTCAGGCCGCTCTCAGGCGCCGGGACGAAACTAGTGGCCGTGCGGATACTTGTCGTTGACGACGATCGCGCGGTGCGCGAGTCGCTGCGCAGGTCGCTTTCGTTCAATGGTTACTCGGTCGAACTGGCCCACGACGGGGTCGAGGCGCTGGAGATGATTGCCAGCGATCGGCCGGACGCTCTCGTTCTCGATGTCATGATGCCGCGTCTGGACGGCTTAGAGGTCTGCCGTCAGCTGCGAAGCACCGGCGACGACCTGCCGATCCTGGTGTTGACCGCCCGCGATTCGGTCTCCGAACGGGTCGCCGGCCTGGATGCCGGCGCCGACGACTACCTGCCTAAACCGTTTGCCCTTGAAGAACTGTTAGCGCGGATGCGGGCGCTGCTGCGCCGCACCAAGCCTGATGACGCTGCCGAGTCCGTGGCGATGAGTTTTTCCGACTTAACGCTGGACCCGGTGACCCGCGAAGTCGCCCGCGGGCAACGCCGGATCAGCTTGACCCGTACCGAATTCGCATTGCTGGAAATGCTGATCGCTAATCCGCGGCGGGTACTTACGCGCAGCCGCATCCTCGAAGAGGTGTGGGGATTTGACTTTCCGACCTCGGGCAATGCGCTGGAAGTCTATGTTGGGTATTTGCGCCGCAAAACGGAGGCCGATGGTGAGCCGCGGCTAATCCACACCGTACGTGGAGTGGGTTATGTGCTAAGGGAGACGCCGCCCTGATGGTCCGGTTTGCCCGGCGCCGGCGCGCACCGTTGCGAGCCACGGGGTTTGATGAGCGGCGACCCGCTGCGCCCGGCTCCGCCGCGCTTGCGATCGCCACCAGTTCGTTATCCCTGCGGTGGCGGGTAATGCTGCTAGCAATGTCCATGGTGGCGATGGTCGTCGTCTTGATGGCATTCGCCGTCTACGCGGTGATCTCGGCCGCGCTGTACAGCGACATCGATAACCAACTGCAGAGCCGGGCGCAGTTGCTGATCGCCAGTGGTTCGCTGGCAGCCGACCCCGGCAAGGCCATTGAGGGCACTGCCTATTCGGATGTCAACGCTATGTTGGTGAACCCGGGCCACTCGATTTACACGGCCAATCAGCCGGGTCAGACCCTTCCGGTCGGAACGGCGGAGAAAGCTGTCATCCGTGGTGAGCTGTTCATGTCGCAGCGCACCGCGTCGGACCAACGAATACTCGCCATCCACCTGCCCAACGGCAGTTCGCTGCTGATCTCCAAGAGCTTGCGGCCAACCGAAGCTGTCATGACCAAACTGCGCTGGGTGCTTTTGATTGTCGGAGGCATTGGTGTCGTGGTCGCCGCGGTGGCCGGGGGGATGGTGACTCGGGCGGGGCTGCGTCCGGTGGGGCGTCTGACCGAAGCGGCCGAGCGAGTGGCGCGTACCGACGACCTGCGGCCCATCCCGGTGTTCGGCAGTGACGAATTAGCCAGGCTCACTGAGGCATTCAACTTGATGTTGCGGGCATTGGCCGAGTCTCGGGAACGTCAGGCGCGGCTGGTCACCGACGCTGGACATGAGTTGCGCACCCCGCTGACCTCGCTGCGAACCAACGTCGAACTGCTGATCGCCTCGATGGCTCCCGGAGCGCCGCGGCTACCCGACCAGGAGATGGCGGACCTGCGTGCCGATGTACTCGCGCAGATTGAAGAATTATCCACGCTGGTAGGCGATTTGGTGGACCTTACCCGCGACGACGCCGGGCAGGTGGTGCACGAGCCGGTCGACATGTCCGAGGTCCTTGACCGCAGTCTGGAGCGGGTCAGGCGGCGGCGCAACGATATTCACTTCGACGTCCAGGTCATCGGATGGCAGGTCTATGGTGATGCCGCCGGGCTGTCGCGTGCGGTGCTGAATCTCATGGATAACGCGGCCAAGTGGAGCCCGCCGGGCGGCCACGTCGGCGTCACGATGCGCCAGCTCGACCCGTCGCACGCTGAGCTGGTGGTTTCCGACTACGGTCCGGGGATTCCGCCGCAAGAGCGCCGTCTGGTGTTCGAGCGCTTCTACCGATCGACGACCGCACGGTCGTTGCCGGGTTCGGGCCTTGGGTTGGCGATCGTCAAACAGGTGGTCCTCAACCACGGGGGTTTGCTTCGCGTCGAAGACACCGTGCCGGGAGCGCAGACCCCGGGAACGTCGATTTACGTGCTGCTACCCGGACGCCCGATGCCGATTTCGGCGTACCCCACGCCCGCGGCGCAGGACATGGGCGAAGCCAATTCCCCAGACAAGACGGACCCGGTCGTGCAGGTTTCCGGTCAGTCGGCGAACTCTCGGGATTCGGCGAACGTTATCTCAGTGGACTCTCAGTCCGCGCGGGCAAGGTAGTTGGCAGTTACTGTTAAAAAAGCGGCCCGCATGAGCCGAATTGCCCAGATGAGCCGACATAGAGGAAGAGCGACTTAGCGACATGACGAATCACCCGAGGTATTCGCCACCGCCGCAGCAGCCGGGATACCGTAGCGCGCCTAATCAGCCCGTGCCGCCCGCGTACGCCGAGGGGCAGCAGCCGTACCAGCAGCAATTCGACTGGCGCTATCAGCAGTCGCAGCAGTACCGCCGACCCTATGAGCCATTCGGTGGTACGGGTCCTATGCCGCGGATCGGTGGTGCGGGTCCGGTCCCGATGCCGTCGATGATTCCGCCGCTGCCTCCGCCCGGGCGGATAGCCGAAAGACGCCCTCGCGCAGGCATGTTGGCCGTTGGCGCACTAGTGATCGCAGTGGTGTCGGCCGGTATCGGCGGCGCGGCGGCGACGGTCGTTGAGCTGGGCACGCACGTCGCGGGCGGCAATGGCGGCGGCCCGGTGACCGGGTCGGCTGCCAGCGTCCCGGCGGCGAACACGCCGTCGGGCAGCGTCGAACAAGTTGCGGCCAAGGTGGTGCCCAGTGTCGTCATGCTGGAGACCGATTTGGGTCGCCAATCCGAGGAGGGCTCTGGCATCATCTTGTCGGCCGAGGGGCTGATCTTGACCAACAACCACGTCGTTGCGGCTGCCGCCAAACCAGGGGCCGGTCCTGGCGGTGGTCCGGCGCCGAAAACCACGGTGACCTTCTCCGACGGCCGCACCGCGTCGTTCACGGTGGTCGGAGCCGATCCCACCAGCGATATCGCGGTGGTTCGGGTTCAGGGTGTTTCCGGACTGACCCCGATTACGGTGGGCTCCTCCTCGGATCTGCGGGTGGGTCAGCCGGTGGTGGCTATCGGCTCACCGCTGGGTTTGGCGGGCACGGTGACCACCGGAATCGTCAGCGCGCTCAACCGGCCCGTGTCGACGACCGGCGAATCGGGCAACCAAAATACCGTGTTGGACGCGATTCAGACCGATGCGGCGATCAACCCGGGTAACTCCGGTGGTGCGCTGGTCAACATGGGCGGTCAGCTGGTGGGCGTCAACTCCGCTATTGCCACCCTCGGTGCTGATTCGGGTGATGCACAGAGCGGCTCGATCGGGCTTGGCTTCGCGATTCCCGTCGACCAAGCCAAGCGCATCGCTGACGAGTTAATCAGCACCGGCAAGGCGACGCATGCGTCGCTGGGTGTCCAAGTGACCACCGACAAAGGCACCCCGGGCGCCAAGGTTATGGACGTGGTGGCTGGTGGCGCGGCCGCGAATGCCGGTGTGCCCAAGGGTGTGGTTCTCACTAAAGTCGACGACCGCCCGATCAGTAGCGCCGACGCGTTGGTTGCCGCCGTGCGGTCCAAGGCACCCGGCGACAAGGTGTCGCTGACCTACCAGGATCCTTCCGGTGGCAGCCGCACGGTCCAGGTCACTCTCGGCAAGGCGGAACAGTAATTGAAAGCTAACGCGCCAGTCGATAAGCAATTGTCCGAGCTCGGATATACGGTTGCACCCATGGAAAAGGGTGCGGAGTTGGTAGTCGGCCGGGCACTTGTCGTCGTTGTCGACGATCGCACCGCGCATGGGGACGAGGACCACAGCGGACCGCTGGTCACCGAGCTGTTGACCGAGGCCGGGTTCGTCGTCGACGGTGTGGTGGCGGTGGCGGCTGACGAGGTCGAGATACGCAACGCATTGAACACTGCAGTGATCGGTGGGGTGGACCTGGTGGTCTCGGTCGGCGGAACCGGTGTTACGCCACGTGACGTCACTCCAGAGGCCACCCGCGAGATTCTGGATCGGGAAATCCTGGGTATCGCCGAAGCCATCCGCGCTTCGGGGCTGTCCGCGGGAATTGTCGATGCCGGATTGTCGCGGGGTCTAGCCGGCGTCTCGGGAAGTACGTTGGTGGTCAACCTCGCCGGCTCCCGTTATGCGGTGCGCGACGGAATGGCGACACTGAATCCGCTGGCCGCCCAGATCATCGGGCAATTGTCGAGTTTGGAGATCTAGACCGGCACCTGTGGTCAGGTGTCCGCGCGAGGTTCGTGGTTTGGGGGTGGCGTCAGATCAGCTGCACCGACGTGCCTGCCGGACGGGGCCCCGTTGCTTTGGGCGAGAAGATCACGGATTTCGGCGAGTAGGACGACTTGGGCCCCGATGTGGTCGGCGTCGGCCTGCGCGACCTCACCGCGCTTGCGTAGCGTGGTGTAGGGCAGCACGACCAGGAAGTACACCACCACAGCGATCAGCAAGAAGTTGATCGCGGCTGACAGCACGATGTTTAAGTCGATGGCTTGACCGCCCCCGATGCTGATCCGCAAGGCGCCGAGATTGGTCTGTTGGTTGACGCCGACCCGATTGATCAACGGCGTAATGATGCTGTCGGTGAACTTGGTGACCAACGCGGTGAACGCGGTACCGATAACCACCGCGACGGCCAGGTCGACGATGTTGCCCCGCGAGAGAAACGCCTTGAACCCTCTGAACATGGGATGTCCTTTCTGCAGTGGCATCTGTTAATCCAGCACTGGAAACCCAACAAAACCTAACCCGTCGGGGGACACCGGCGAAGCCGCCCCAGCCCGGCTGACTGCCCGACCCGATGGTGGATAGCTTGGCGACTGATCACCCGTGGCGAGCTGACAAGCACCGAATCGGTCCTGTCGCCTGGGCGGGAGGCCTTGAGCCGCTGCAACATTGCGTCAGCGCTCACCATCACGACGGCGGCCGGCGGGCATCCTATGAACGTTGATTGACACGCGCGTAAAAATATCCCGAAGGTGAACGATCGGCGCTAAACTACCGCCACCGTACCCAGCAAAAGGACTCGTATGAGCCAGCCTCCCCTTGTTCAGCTGAGGGACTTAAGCCGGAGTTTCCAAGAAGGCGCAGCCGAGCGCCACGTCCTAGACCACGTCAATGCTGATTTTGAACCAGGCCAGTTTGTGGTGCTATTGGGTCATAGCGGCAGCGGCAAAAGCACGCTGCTCAACCTCATCAGTGGCATCGAACAACCGACCGCAGGTGACGTCATAATCGGCAACTTTAATATCACCAAAATGCGTGAGCGCGAGAGAACGCTTTTCCGGCGCGATCAGATCGGTTTCGTTTTCCAATTCTTTAACCTTATACCCACTCTTACGGTGCTCGAAAACATTACCTTGCCTCAAGAGCTAGCTGGGGTGCCGCAACGAAAAGCGGCGAATGCCGCTCGCGACTTATTGGAAAAAGTGGATATGGCCGGTCGTGAAAGGGTTCTCACCGATAAACTCTCGGGTGGAGAACAACAACGGGTGGCCATTTGTCGGGCGTTGGCGCACAATCCGGTCCTGGTCCTCGCCGATGAACCCACGGGTAACCTCGACAACAAAACAGGAGATAAGGTATTGGAACTTCTGCTTGAGCTCACGCGCCAAGCAGGTAAGACATTGATCATGGCTACACACAATCCGGCAGTGGTTTATCAGGCTGACCGAGTTCTCTATTTGCATGGCGGTAAATTGGTGCCCGATTTGGCCGAAGAAACCGAAGTGAGCGACCGGATCGGCTCGGGTCGGATTATGTGATTGATATGAAAAACCGCACGGCGTTTGCCTATCTACCGCTTTGGAGAACGGCTTGGCGCCGGGCGCGCCAAAGGCCGTTTCAATATATTCTTTTGATCCTAGGAATTGCCCTAGGGGTGGCCATGATCGTGGCTATTGACCTGTCCAATTGCTCAGCCCAACGCGCTCTTGACATCTCCGCCGACGCCGTCATGGGAAAAGCTACACATCGCGTGGTTGGCGGCCGTGACGGCAGCCTCGACCAACAGGTCTACCTGGATATTCGCAAACAAGGATATGATTTTTCCGCTCCGGTGATTGAAGGATATGTGTTGGCTCCCAAAATGGGAAATCGCGTCATGCGATTGATGGGGGTCGACCCTTTTGCGGAGCCACCTTTTCGCCCCGATATATGGAGACAGCAAGATCTTCAGGCGGCAAGTAATTTTCTCATCCGGCCGAATGGCGTCATTCTAAGTCGAGATGTGGCGACAGAGTATCATTTGGCACCGGGTGACAGCTTCACACTACAAGTGGAAGGCACACCCACCACCGTCTCCTTGGTGGGCCTCATTACACCAGTAGATGCAATTACAGGACAACGGTTACGAGACCTAGTCCTCGCCGATATTGCCACCGCTCAAGAGCTGTTTCACATGCCTGACAAATTTAGTCACATCGACTTGATAATCAAAGATCAGGCCACTGCCATGCAGATCAAGCAAAGGTTGCCGAGCAGTGTCCGTCTAGAGCCGGCGGCTGCTCAAAACAATGCCATGAAACAGATGATGACAGGCTTTACTGTCAATCTGACCGCCATGAGTTTGATCGCTTTGCTTGTTGGCACATTTCTGATCTACAACACCGTAACGTTCAATGTTGTGCAACGCCGTCGGCTGTTTGGCATGTTGCGCTGTCTGGGTGTCACTCGTGACCAGTTGTTTTGGCTGGTAATGACTGAAACCCTCGTCGCGGCACTGCTCGGCAGCGGATTGGGCCTCTTGTTCGGAGTTTGGCTCGGCGAAAGCTTAATTGGCCTCGTGACTCAATCCATCAATGATCTCTACTTTGTCGTCAATGTACGTGAGGTGGCTTTGTCGACTGAAAGTCTGTTGAAAGGACTGGTCATCGGCATCATTGCTGCGCTATTAGCCGCCCTGCCGCCTGCTGTAGAAGCGATGCGCAGCACCCCGGCCAATACCTTGCGTCGATCAGCCCTAGAAGGCAAAGTAACCACGCTCGTACCGTGGTTGTGGGCTGCGGGGTTCGGTTTGGGTGGCTTTGGCGCATTAATGTTGTGGTGGCCGGGCAAGAACTTGGTCTTGGCGTTCATTGGTTTCTGTGCCGTTCTAACTGCTTTTGCGCTGATAGCGGCGCCGGTGGCCCGGTTAGTGATGTTGCGCGTAGCTCCTCTGCTCGGCCGCTTGTTCGGTCCACTGGGATGGATGGCCCCGCGAGATATCGTGCGCTCACTGAGCCGAACCTCTGTCGCTATTGGCGCTTTGATGACGGCCGTCTCGGTGATTGTCGGCGTCTCGCTGATGGTGGGTTCATTTCGGCAAACGTTCGCCAGCTGGCTCGGGATGACGTTGCAAACGGATATCTACGTGTCTGCACCTTCCTTAGTTTCCACTCGCCCCAGCGGTAATTTGCCAGCGGATGCCGTTCGGATTTTGAGTGAATGGCCGGGCGTACGTGAGGCAGTTACGAGTCGTTTTGCGGCCGTCTTTGCCCCCGACTGGGGGCGAGAGGTCGACCTGACCGCAGTCTCGGGCGATATATCTGACGGCAAGCGGCCGTATCGCTGGATTGGCGGTGACGAGCGGACGCTGTGGCAGCGCTTCTCGGCCGGCGAAGGAGTAATGATATCGGAGCCATTGGTATCACGGCAAAATTTGCGGACTCCGCCGGAGCCGATAACGCTGATGACGGACTCGGGACCCCGAACATTCCCCGTTTTAGCGATTTATTCCGATTACACCTCAGATCAAGGGGTGGTACTGATGGATCAGGCGACCTATCGGTCCCGTTGGCACGACGTCGATGTGACGACCATGGCTCTCTTTTTGAAACCGGGTGTCAGTGTCGATGGATTGCTGAATCAACTGCACGCAACATTCGCGGGCCGAAAAGATATTGTGATTCAATCGAGCCGTAGTCTTCGCGAAGCGGCACTGGCTACTTTTGATCGCAGCTTTGCTGTGACCCGTGCATTACAATTGGTGGCCACAACGGTCGCCTTTATTGGAGTATTAGGCGCTTTGCTGAGTTTGGCGTTGGAACGAGCACATGAATTGGGCGTTTTTCGTGCAATTGGCATGAGCCGACGTCAACTGTGGAGATTGGTTTGCCTTGCGGCCGGCCTAATGGGTGGGATGGCTGGTTTGATAGCGCTGCCGGCGGGCTTTGTATTGGCGTGGATTCTCATTCACATTATTAACGTCCGCTCATTTGGTTGGACTCTGGAGATGCAGTTTGAATTTAAGTACTTTGGCCAGGCCTTCTTAGTGGCAGTGGTCGCTGCGCTGGCGGCGGGTGTCTATCCCGCTTGGCGCTCGGCGCGGTTGAGCATTGCCTCGGCTATTCGAGAAGAGTAACAGGACATGAAAAGGATAGGTTTGGTTCTTGTTACGCTTCTTGTTTTGGTGGCGGTAGGGTGGTGGCAACGGCCGGAAAGGCCAGTAGCGGCTACTGGATCCTTACTTGGCATGTTGTCCGACGAAAATACGGCTGGATATGCCTTGGCCACCGAAGCGGGTGGCGTTAGATTTCCACGCGACCTCGGGCCGCACAACGATTACCAAGGTGAATGGTGGTATTACACCGGAAATCTGGCAACCGCTGATGGGAGGCTATTTGGGTACCAGCTCACCTTTTTCCGCCGGGCTTTGGCGCCTCCTGGGAAGATGGCAGCCACTGCCGACGCATCCTCGTGGCGTACTGGTCAAGTCTATTCAGCGCACTTCGCCGTGAGCGACATTGCTAAGAGAGCGTTTTATCCTGCAGAGAAATTTAGCCGGGAGGCGGTGGGGCTAGCCGGCGCCAGGGCGCAACCCTATGCAGTGTGGTTGGAAGACTGGTACGTGCGCGAAGCAGAACATAATTCGATCCAGATTGTAGCGAAAACGGACCACGCTACTGTTGATCTGAGCCTGCGTCCCACCCTACCTCCTATTCTGCACGGAAATGAGGGGCTAAGTACCAAAGGTGAGCAAGCTGGAAACGCCACGTACTACTATTCGATAGTGCGGCAGGAGACACAGGGAACCGTGACGGTTGATGGCGAGAAATTCGCCGTTAGTGGTCTGAGTTGGAACGATCACGAGTACGGTAGTAGTGCTTTGGGTGCCGAAGATGTCGGTTGGGACTGGTTCTCGCTGCAATTTGATAATGGGACAGCCTTGATGATGTTTCAGATTCGGGAATCTAATGGGAGTGTGAAGCCAGCATCTAGTGGTTCTTTCATCGCCAGCGATGGCACTGTAACCCATCTGGGGTTATCCGATTGGCGCTTGACAACCAAGGATCGTTGGACGAGCCACCGTGGTGGCGCCACGTATCCCATTCGGTGGGAAATCGAGATCAATCGGATAGGCTTGACGCTTTCCGGGGCCGCCTTGATGCCTAATCAGGAATCGCCGCTATCAACTACCTATTGGGAGGGGGCGGTGGCGTTTGACGGACATTATCGGGATACACCCATCAAGGGTCGGGGCTATGTTGAAATGACGGGCTATTCGCGATCGCCGCAGTGAAGTTCGGGCAAGAGCCCTTATCTTGGTCACACGCATAATCGACTTGTGGAGCGAGGACAATGATTGAACTCAGCTACAGTACCTTCGGGTTAACCAACATTGACTTCCTGGATTCCATTACCGAAGTAGACAAGTCCGGATACCCCGGAATCGAGCTAGCTTTTCACCGAGACCACTTCAACCCGTTCAACCTGACCGATGAATACGTTGGCGAGATCAAGAAGCGACTGTCCTCCGTGCAGACCAAAGCCGCTTGCGTGGCAACGGCTTCCCATTTCTTCAGCCCGTCCCGTCCCCACGAACCATCCCTGATGAGTCCCGATCTGGCGGGCCGGAAACGCCGCATTGACCTGATCCGCCGCGGCATCGACCTCGCTCGCAAGCTGGATGTTCCTCTGGTGACTTTTGGAAGCGGATTTATCCGCGACGAGCATGTGATGAATCCGTCGGCCAACCCGCGTGAACTGCTGGTAGACAGCATCCATCAATGCCTGGCGAGTGTGCACGACGGTGAAGACATCACCCTGTTGATCGAACCGGAACCGGGCATGTTCATCGAAACGATAGAACAGGGACTGAGCCTGATCAATGAAGTGAATTCACCCAAATTTCAATTGCATGTGGATATGTGTCACTTGTATTGCTCAGATAAGGATTATGTCGGCGCGTTGGCAAAGGTCGCGCCCTATACCCGCTTCCTTCATGTGTCCGACGCGCAGCGTGGTTATAACCTGAAGATCCTGAAACCGACGGATGATATGAAGCTCGATCTCGATTTCGCCAACTACCTGGTCTACTTTCCTGAATTTGCGGATTATCTTCTCGTGGATGCCGACCGTCCGATATATTTTTGCGATCAAGCACCGTCGAAAGCGCAGGAAAAACGGCTTCAAGATCTCTTAGACTCTGTGAACATTACGAAGAAACTCACTCTGGTGAACTATGGAAAACTCGATGCAAGCGCCTCGCCGCATGACGATGAGATTTTTACGTACCTCATTTCCGTTCCTGGGCTGAGCTACGACGTACTCGAAAGGGCGCGACCGATCATCCTTTACTTACGGACCACAAGGGACACACAGGGCAAGTTGTTGATGGACAAGATGGTCGCAAATACCTTGACTGGTATCGCTCACTTCCATGAGGTTCCTGGCGAAGGGACGATGGACTTTGCCTCCGGTTTCAAGGCGCTGACAGATAACGGTTTCTCCGGTTATGCGTCGGTGGAGCTATATCATCACGTTGCGTCGTGGGAGAAGGCGATGAACGATAGCTTTAAGCATCTATCGCAGTTTTTGTAGAAATAATTGCTTTGGCTAAAGAACTACAGGAGTTTTTATGATTGACCTGGAGCAGCTCGGCTGGGAGGCCGAGACGGTTGGCGAACTCGATCACCGATTATTGAAGGCGCCGCATGTCAAACTACGCTCCGCAAATGAGGGACCCAAAGGGGACGTAGTCTATTGTGTCGACCTGCGTATCAATCAACCGAATGTCGAATTTCTATCGTCAACGGAAATGCATTCCCTCGAGCATTTCCTGCTCTATGGCTTTCTCAAATACTTACCACGGAATTTTCTATCTGTAGGCTTGATGGGATGCCAAACTGGCTTTTATCTGGTCCTTCATAACGAAGGCAATGTCGAAACGATCTGCAACACCTATGAAGCCATCCTCAACGATGTACTGGTGGCTAGTGAAGTGCCCTACGCCAACATCCAGCAGTGTGGCAACGCCGAAAATCACAGTGTGGAACTTGCCCAAGCCGTCGCCAAAAAGGTGCTGGATGCGCGAGCTAACTGGCGGCGGGTGGTATGACCGATATCCTGTCCACTAGGCGCGTCAAGTACGCGTCCGTAATCGAATACGAAGTTGTCAACGCGCCGAACCTCTTCGTTCCGGAAAGTACGGCTTTGCTATCGTCGGGGAAGGTCAAAAATGGTTGTCGCTTCGTGGTCGTTGATGAAAACGTGGATCGGCACTATGGCGATGAAATGCGAAGTTATTTCACTCGACATGGGATCAAGGCTAAGATCGTTGTATTCCCCGGTGGCGAAGAGAATAAGACTGCTGAATATTATTTCTCGATTGTTCGCGAACTAGATGCCTTCCCCATCCATCGCCGGGACGAACCGATCATCGCCATTGGCGGCGGCGTATTGACCGATGTGGTCGCTTTCGTGGCAAGCACCTATCGGCGCGGCGTGCCGCATATTAAAGTGCCTACCACATTGATGGGGTATGTCGATGGATCCGTAGGCATCAAGAACGGCATCAACTTCAATGGAAACAAGAACCGCCTCGGCGCCTTCCAGCCTCCACAAAAAGTGCTGCTCGATAAATCCTTCCTGCGTACGCTGCCGCGTCGTCACATCCTGAATGGTGTCTGCGAGATTATCAAGTTGGCGGTGATCGCAGATGCGGGTTTATTCCATTTATTGGAAGCCCACGGACCTGAAAGTGTCGACGTTCATCTGCAAAACGATGAAGGCTGTGAGATCCTGGACCGTGCGGTCGCAGGGATGCTTGCGGAACTAGAGCCCAATCTCTACGAGGTAGACCTCGACCGCAAAATGGATTTCGGTCATACCTTTAGTTACGGATTGGAAACCCACCACGCATCGGACCTTTTACATGGTGAGGCGGTGTTGCTCGACGTCCTCCTTTCGGTCTTGATCGCCCGCTCACGGAATCTGCTAGCCGATGAGGAAACGAGCCGGATTTTCGACCTGGTTGAAAAACTCACTGTCGGGTTGGATATGTCACTCTTGGAGCCGCATCTGCTCTGGGGCTCGTTACAGGAGCGCGTCTATCACCGTAACGGGTTGCAACGCGTACCCATGCCGCAAGGAATCGGAAGCTGTATCTTCCTGAACGATATTTCGTATGACGAAATATCGAACGCGACTAAAGCACTTGAGGATTGGATGGTCCTTGGATGATGACAACTTTTGATAATGTAGATGGAAACGAGATTGAGAAATTTGACAAAGTATCACAGACCTGGTGGGACCAGAAGGGCGAAATGGGGGCGCTTCATGCCGTGAATCCCTTGCGCACCAAATTCATCATGGAGAAACTCGCTGTTCAAAACGCAAAAGTTCTGGATGTAGGATGCGGTGGTGGAATCTTGTCGGAAACGTTAGCTAAAGCCGGCGCGCGTGTGACCGGCATAGACTTATCACTGCAGTCACTGGAAGCCGCACGCGATCACGCTCGAAGAGAAAAATTAAAGATCGAATACTTGTATGAGAGCGTCGAAGCGATCGCAGCGAAAAACGCAGAACGGTTTGACGTCGTCACCTGTATGGAAATGCTCGAACACGTGCCGGAGCCGCAGCAGATCGTCGCGGCATGCGCAGAAGCCCTGAAACCTGGGGGACACGCCTTCTTTTCTACGATCAACCGCACACGGAAGGCATTCCTGTTTGCCATCATCGGGGGCGAATATGTGCTGCGTCTGTTGCCACGTGGCACGCACGCGTATAGCAAATTGATCCGGCCGGGCGAATTGATAGCATGGAGTCGGGCCAGCGGCCTGGATTTTGTGAGGTTCGCTAGCTTGATTTACAATCCATTCACCAAGAAGTTTAAAGTCGCCGCAGATATTGTGGATGTCAACTACATGGCGCATTTCAGCAAGAAGAGCTAAGAATTCAAAGCGGAGTCACGGAGATGAAACGTTTCTTGGCCCTTTCCCGGACCACTCATGGCGTTCTGGATCTCGCCACTCCCGCATTTTGCGCCGGGCTTGCGCTGGGGAGCTTCCCTCCGTGGCGGGTCATTCTGCTTTCGGTCTTCACGGGCTTTGCCGCATATACAGCGATTTACGCATTGAATGACCTAGTTGGCAAAGCCGTAGATGAGGAGAAATTTGCAGGCGGCATCAATGCAGGTTATTCCGTCGAGGCTTCGGAGCTGCGCTATCCGTTAGCGCGGCAGGCGCTGAGTTATCGAAGTGGAATCCTGTGGTTTGCGCTGTGGTTTGTTGCTGCTCTCATCGGCTCCTATTTCCTTAACCCTGTCATTGTGGTGATCCTTATAGCAGCGGCCATTTTGGAAGCTGTCTATGTGCTTCTACTCAAAGTCACTTACTGGAGAACCGTCGTCAGTGGCTTGGTCAAATCCAGCGGGCCTGTTTGCGCCATCTTCGTTGTAGAACGTAACCCCTCTGCTGCCTTGGTCTTATTGGTGCTGGCCTGGGTCTTCTGCTGGGAGATCGGCGGACAAAACGTACCGGCCGACTGGAACGACACCGTGGAAGACGGACGTGTCAAGGCCAAGACCATTCCTCTAGAACTTGGCACGCACACAGCGGGTAACATCGTCCTGCTCGCATTGGGAGCCACAGTCCTCACCAGCCTATTCATGCCATTCGTTTCCCCGCTCAATCTCGGTATCCCGTACCTGTTGGCAAGCGCCGCGGCCGGTGTCTATTTGCTTCTCATACCGGCTTGGCAACTCCGCCGTAGTGGCGAGGGGAGACGAGCCGCGAAACTGTTCGACAGTGCAAGTTATTATCCGCTGGCTCAATTGCTCATCATCATAACTTTCGTTCTGATTAAGTAGTCCCTTGAACCGCCCCGTCAAGCAGGTGATGGCTGCGGCGCGCTCCTAGTCGTGGCGGGAGACCGTGGAATTGACCAGTGCCAACGGTGCCCGGCGAGCCGCGCAGTCAGATATCACCACGGTCCGACCGTCCGGCAGGCCGCTGTCGGCGGGGGTGATTGGCCATAATGTCGGCAGTGCCCGCTGCGATGCCGGGCCGGACCGGATCGGTGCACATCGTCTGCGTCACACACTGGCTTCTTCGATGCTGTAGGCCGGGCGTCGTTGTCTGAGGTGGGTCAGGTGCTGCGCCACCGCAGCGCGATGTCCACCGCGATCGACGCGAAGGTCGATGATGGTGCTCTGCATCCGCTGGCCCGGTCGTGGCCGGGAACCGCACCGGCTGGGGCCGATGACGGTGCCCGGAACGTGATGCGGCTCTAGCCGGGGACTCGATCATGAACACGTTGTGCGAGAACGTCACCGACTACTCGCCACGCGCCGGGCGGTGGGTTTCAAAGTCGAAGGCCTGAATAAGCTGCTGTGGAGCTTCGTCGCGTTCTGCGAAGAACGCAGAGTCACCGGCGTTCAGAACGACCTCGCGATCAATGGGCCACGGCGGGATCAAGGTTCCCGTCAGTGACGCTCTGGTTGTCCGCCGGATGGACGCGGTACGGATCTTCGCCCGCTATCAGTACGTACTGGACCCGGCCCCCAGATACCCCGGCGACATAACCATTGATTTTGTGGTAAAGGTGCTGAGATGCTAGTGTAGTTGACACGTGTCAAGTGCGTGGTACACGTTCACATAACTAAGTGCTTGAAGAAAGTGCTAGTGACTCAACTAAATCAAGACAACATAGAAATAATAGAAGATTGCTACTGGCCGATAGATCTGCCAGCGATATGTTGACTGTAGTGTTGAGGAGAATGTAACCGAGGTGCCAAATTTTAACGCATTACCACCCGAGATCAACGTTAGTAATATTCGCGGTCCGGGTTCTAAGCCGATACGGATCGCTGCAGCAACATGGGCCAGTCTGGCGGACGAGTTGCGTTCTGAGGCAGAGCAGTGGCGAAATCAAGTTATCGAGACGGAAGACTTGTTTAAAGGTGGGGCAGCGGGCAATTTTATAGCAGCGGCAGGACGGTACTATACCTGGCTGTATAAACACGCCTATACGGCCAGTGTGACCGCAGAGTATCTCAATCAAGCGGCGTCGGCCTACGAAACGACGGTCAACTTGATGGTGCCGACAGCTTCGATAGTGGCGAATCGCGCGGCTGCCTTAACCATGAAAACAACCAACCTTTTGGGGCAATTCACCACCAAAATCATGGAGCTGGACCGGGCGTACCAAGAGATGTGGGCCCAGAATGCGGAAGCGATGAATATCTATCAGTTTGTTGCCTTCGATATTATGAGGCTGGTTGAAGAAGCAAAGATTATGCCGGTGCCGGTGGTGATCTCCAACCCTTTCGGCGGCTTTGATGACGGTGAAAATATAATAATAAAATCCCTTCGACGGCTTTGATGCCACCGAAAATATAATAGTACAATACAAATCTAATTCTCTTGTTGGATTTGGTGTTGGCGGTGTTTGAGTTCTGACCGTTGGCGGCGCGCATCATTGAACCGGCCAGCAATGCTCCCTTGTACCACCCCGTCAAGCGAATGATGGCTGCGGCGCACTCCTAGTCGTGGCGGGAGACCGTGGAATTGACCAGTGCCAACAGTGCCCGGCGAGCCGCGCAGTCAGGTAGGCAGGCAAGCTCGTCGCGCGCTTGTGCTGCGTAGGTGCCGACGATTTCCTTCGCCTTAACCAATCCCGCTGCGGTTCGCAGCAATGCAAAGACTTCGGCGATGCTGTTGTTGGGGTTGCCCAGCGACTTGCGCATGGGCGGCGCTGGGCGACCTGCGCCTACGTCGGTGGCCGTTAACCCGCTGGGTTGGTCGGAGTTGCTGGCGATGGCGACAATGTCGTCGGAGATATGACAGGCGGTGCCGACCAGGCGGCCTATCCGCGACAGACAATTGGCCACCTCGTCACTTGCGCCGGAAAAGGTTACTCCCAACTGCGCGGAGGCCGCGACCAGCGATCCGGTCTTCTCGCGCACGCACTGCAGGTAGTGGTCCATCGGATCAACATGGTCGGCTGTTCCGCGGGTCTCGCGCATGTGCCCGGTGACCAGCTCGGCGAATGTCTCGGCGATCAGGAGAAACCCCCGCGGGCCCAGCCGCGAGCCTAGCTGCGAGGCCGTCGCAAACCGGTAGTCACCCGCGAGGATTGCGATGTTGTTATTCCAGCGGGTGTTCGCGCTGGATGTTCCACCGCGCACCGTCGCCGTTTCCGCGACGTCGTTGTGATGAAGCATCGCCCGGTGCATCATTTCGATGGCCGCCCCCGCGACCGTGACTTGCCACGCATCGGGATCCGGGCCAAGTTGTGCCGCAAGCACCGTGAAAAGGGGCCGGAATGGTGTGCCGTCGGTTTCGAAATAATGCGGTGCCGCGTCGCGGATTATCTGGTCGTCTTGGGAGAGCTCGCTGCTGATTAGCTCTTCGATTCGGGTTACGCCATCGTGGACACTTGCGGCGAATTGTGGGTCACCAAGGTTAACCCCCGCGGGCACCCCCACTGGTGAGCCCACGTGTACAACATAGGGTTCGCTGCAGCCATGCGCAATCGGGTTAGGGAATTCGTGCCGACCTAGGCGTCGTCGCGGTACTCAGTGCAGGGTCAAGGTCACCGTCTGGCCAAGCGCCGAGCCCGCCACCGTATTCGCCACGCGAGCCGGAAGCGCCACCAACACGACGCGGTCGGCGTCTGCGGCCTGGACTTTCTGCTTGGCCGACACGAGAACCACGACGGCGTCGGTGGCCAGTACCTTGCTGACTGCCGGCGCGTCGTTGGCCGGTGCAGCCAGCACATCGACCACATCGCCGACCCGGACCAGGTCGATCAGAGCGCTGTCCGTCAGATGCAGCGGCACGATACGGGCGCCCGGCCCGGCCGTCGACTCCGCTAGCCGAGTCCCCAGCAAACGGACATCGGTGAGCACTTCGCCGCGCCGTGTTGGGCTGGCCAGCGTCGAGCTGACCACGGCACCTAGGTCGGCTTGCGAACCATCGGGAACCGTTGTTGCCAAACGCTTCTCGAGGCGGACATCGTCGGGAGTCAACGCGGTGCCGGGCCGCAGGTCGCGGGCGGCAACTACCACCACGGCACGATCACTGTCTGGATTCGACCGCAGCGCCGCAACGCCGGCCAGCATGACTAGCCCGCCGGCGGCGGCTCGCCGAGCCAGCACGGTCCGGGTCCAGTCCGGACGCAACGCGGTCGATATTCGGCTGAATAGGCTTGGATTCAGCGATGATTCCCCCACGCCGCAACGGTAAGCGCTGCGCAGCGCCGGCGATGCCGGTCAGAAATCGCCTTGTGGATAACCGGCTAGCTCGAAGCCGCCGCGGTGGCCGGCGCAGCGGAGCTGCTTGATTTCTCGCTGGACCCAGACTTCTCGCTGGATCCCGAACTCGACCCCGAATCGCTCTTCGCGGACCCAGTGGTCGAACTGTTCGACTTTTTGCCTGATTCGCGGCTGTCGGTGCGGTAAAAGCCGCTGCCCTTGAACACCACGCCAACGGCGTTGAACAGCTTGCGCAGCCGACCGGAGCACTTGTCGCAGGTGGTCAGCGCATCCTCGGTGAAGGCCTGCACAACATCGAAGCGGTCGGCGCACTCGGTGCACTCGTAGCTGTAAGTCGGCACAAAAACCTCCGGGTAATATCGCCTGGTTTAGCACTCTACCGTGCCAAGTGCTAGAACCGCCACGTGATGGTGATCATTCCCCGCTCGGTAGCGCGATCACTCCACGCTCTGGCATAACCGCATGGGTCATTCGGACGTCGTGCGGCTCCGATGGCAACGCGTTGAGAAACTCGGGATCCCGCACGATCGCGATCAGCCGAGCGTGCGGATCCCGACCTGCCAGCGAGCGGTCGTAGAAGCCGCCGCCTCGGCCTAATCGCACGCCGTGGCGGTCGACTGCCAGCGCCGGGACCAGCACCAGGCTGGCTTCGGCCAGGGCCGAGGAGGGCAGCCATGGCTCGGGCGGCTCGAGCACCCCCCAGCGCCCGGGGGTAAGTCCACCGGGCCGGTACTCGCCCCACCGCAGCGGCAGTGGAGTCTCATCACCGCTGGTACGCGCAACCGGCAGCAGCACCCGTCCCGTTCTGCATAGCAACACATCCAGCATCTCGATAGCGCCCGGCTCGGTGCCTACCGGCACGTACGCGCAGACGGTGCTGGCGCTGGTCACCAGCAGTTCCAGGTGCTGGCTGAGCATCCTGGCCTCGGCGGCCCGAACGTCGTCGGCAACGTTACGCCGGGCCGCCAGCAGCTGTTTCCGCAACGCGGCCTTGCTCGCGGTCGCCATGCGCTCAACTTAGGACAACTTAGGGCACCCCCAGCTTTCGCACCGCCACATCGAGTCGGCAAACCCGGTGCACGTTATCGTGTGAACGATGTCACCCCCCCCAAGCGCGCAAGTCCCGATCCCATTCACGGCGATCGTCCCTGCGGCCGGCCTGGGCACCCGTTTCTTGCCAGCAACCAAAACGGTGCCCAAAGAGCTGCTGCCGGTCGTCGACACGCCTGGTATCGAGCTGGTCGCCGCCGAGGCCGCGGCGGCCGGGGCCGAACGTCTGGTGATCGTCACCTCCGAAGGCAAAGACGGGGTTGTCGCTCATTTCGTCCAAGACCTGGTGCTCGAGGGCACGCTGTTGGCGCGCGGCAACAAAGCCATGCTGGCCAAGGTGCGTCGTGCGCCGGAGCTCATCAAAGTTGAGTCCGTCGTGCAGGCCGAGCCGCTAGGACTGGGACATGCTATCGGCTGTGCGGAGCCCGCACTGGCGCCGGATGAGGACGCCGTCTCGGTGCTGCTGCCCGATGACTTGGTGTTGCCGACCGGTGTGCTGGAGACGATGTCGAAGGTGCGGGCCCGCCACGGCGGCACGGTGTTGTGTGCCATCGAGGTGGCGCCGGAGGAGATCAGCGCATACGGGGTTTTCGACGTCGAGCCGGTTCCCGGTGGGGACAATCCTGACGTGCTGAAGGTCATCGGCATGGTGGAAAAGCCCAAGGCCGAAGACGCCCCTTCGACGTTTGCGGCAGCCGGTCGCTATGTGCTCGATCGCGCAATCTTCGATGCGTTGCGTCGCGTCGACCGTGGCGCAGGCGGCGAGGTGCAGATCACCGACGCGATCGCGCTACTGATCAACGAGGGCCATCCGGTCCACGTCGTGGTGCATCGCGGATCTCGACACGACTTGGGAAATCCCGGCGGCTACCTGAAGGCTGCGGTTGACTTTGCGTTAGATCGTGACGACTATGGCCCGGATTTGCGGCGGTGGTTGGTGGCGCGGTTGGGCCTAACCGAGCAATAGCCTGGCTACCAGATTCCAAGAGCCGGCCACGGCGGGCCCGGCTCGCCCGACGCGGTGCCCGGCAGGGCTGAGGGCAGAAAGGCGCGCTTGTGCGTTCTGTGGAAGAGCAGCAGGCCCGGATCTCGGCCGCCGCGGTAGCCCCGCGGCCAATCCGGGTCGCCATTGCCGAGGCACAGGGATTGATGTGCGCCGAAGAAGTGGTGACCGAACGGCCATTGCCCGGTTTCGACCAGGCCGCGATCGACGGTTACGCGGTGCGCAGCGTCGACGTCATGGGTGTCGGTGAGTCGGGTGTCGGTGAATCCGATCCATCCGATGAGGATGGGCGTGAGGTGCTGACCTTGCCGGTGATGGGAACCATCGAGGCCGGTACGCGCACACCCAGCAGGCTGCAGCCCCGCCAGGCTGCCCGAGTGCAGACCGGGGCCCCGTTGCCGACGCTGGCCGATGCGGTCCTGCCGGTGCGGTGGACCGACGGCGGCCTGTCGCGGGTGCGGATTCTGCGCGGCGCGCCGTCGGGTGCCTACGTGCGGCGCGTGGGGGACGATGTGCAGCCTGGTGACGTCGCCGTGCGCGCCGGAACGATCATCGGGGCGGCCCAGGTGGGGCTGCTCGCGGCGGTCGGCCGCGAACGAGTGCTGGTGCACCCGCGGCCACGGCTGTCGGTCCTGGCCGTAGGTGGGGAGCTGGTCGACATCTCGCGCACCCCCGGCAACGGGCAGGTGTACGACGTCAACTCGTATGCATTGGCCGCGGCCGGCCGCGATGCCGGCGCGGAGGTGAACCGCATCGGCATCGTCAGCAACGACCCGAAGGAGCTCGGCGAAATCGTCGAGGGCCAGATCAGCCGGGCCGAGGTCGTGGTGATCGCCGGCGGAGTCGGGGGGGCGGCGGCCGAGGCGGTGCGGTCGGTGCTCTCGGAGCTGGGCGAGATGGAGGTCGTTCGCGTCGCCATGCATCCTGGCTCCGTTCAGGGCTTCGGGCAGCTGGGTCGCGAGGGCGTTCCGACATTTCTGCTGCCGGCCAATCCGGTTAGTGCTCTGGTGGTCTTCGAAGTAATGGTTCGGCCGTTGATCCGGCTGTCGCTGGGCAAGCGCCAACCAATGCGCCGGATCGTGCAGGCTCGCACGCTATCGCCGATCACTTCGGTGGCCGGGCGTAAAGGCTACCTGCGCGGTCAGCTGATGCGGGATCAGGACACCGGTGAATACCTGGTGCAGGCGCTGGGCGGCGCTCCTGGTGCGTCGTCGCATTTACTGGCGACGCTTGCCGAAGCAAACTGTCTGGTCGTAATTCCCAGTGGCGCCGAGCAGATTCGTACCGGTGAGATCGTCGACGTCGCCTTCCTTGCTCAGCGCGGCTGAGTGATCCGACTGCACGCTCTCGTGAACCTGTTGCGCTCCAATGCCCGGCACCCGGGTTGGCCGTTGAACGTGGGACCGCTGCGGGTTGCGGCTGGCGTGATCCGGTTGCGGGCGGTGCGGTTGCGCGATGGCGCGCAGTGGAGCCGCATCCGGTTGGCCGACCGCGCGTACCTCGAGCCGTGGGAACCCAGCACGGACGGCGATTGGGTGGTCCGGCACTCGGTTGCCGCGTGGCAGGTGCTGTGCTCGGGTCTGCGTTCGGAGGCCCGCAAAGGTCGCATGCTGCCGTACGCGATTGAACTCGACGGAAACTTCTGCGGTCAGTTGACCATTGGCAACGTTACCCACGGGGCGTTGCGGTCGGCGTGGATTGGCTATTGGGTATCGAGCTCGGCGACCGGTGGCGGGGTGGCAACCGGGGCGTTGGCGTTGGGCCTCGACCACTGCTTCGGCCCGGTCATGTTGCATCGGGTGGAGGCCACCGTGCGCCCCGAGAATGCGGCGAGCCGGGCCGTGCTGGCAAAGGTCGGATTCCGTGAAGAGGGCTTGTTGCGCCGCTACCTCGAGGTCGACCGGGCGTGGCGTGACCACCTGTTGATGGCCCTCACCATCGAAGAGGTCGCCGGGTCGGTGACGTCGAGCCTGGTCCGAGCCGGGCACGCTAGCTGGCTCTAGTCACGCGTCTGGTGAAAAGCTGCCTCCGTCGTGTGGCTGACGTGACACGAGTGACGTTTGGTGCTTGCGGTGCTTGTCCTAGGGAAATTACAGGTGTGTAATTGTCCTGGTCGCGTTGACCCGGGTCGGGTTGGTCACCGATCGGCCTCGCCGGGGAAAGGAACAGGTCATCATGCCGAGCATCCCCCAATCGCTGCTGTGGATTTCGTTGGTGGTGCTGTGGCTGTTCGTGCTGGTGCCGATGCTGATCAGCAAACGTGACGCGGTTCGGCGCACCAGCGATGTGGCGTTGGCGACTCGGGTGCTCAACGGCGATGCCGGTGTCCGACTGCTCAAGCGAGGCCGTCCCGCCGCCGGTCATCGCAGCGACCCCGACTGGAAGCCGGATGAGGACTGGCGGCAGGACTCGGTCGAGGGTGAGTTCGCCGATGCTGACCAGGACCTCGACGAAGACCAGGACCAAAACGTCGACGATATGCGGCGTCCACGTCCGGTGGTCATGGAGGTTGCGGCGGCCGGGCCCACCGATCCCGACTACCTGGACGTCGACGTCGTCGAGGATTCGGCGGCGCTGCCGGCCGGGGAAAACGGCGAGGTAACTGAGCCCGTCCTGCTTGCCGCCGACGCTGAGGCTGAGCACGAGCAAGGTGACCGGTACGAATACGTCGACGACTCGTCGGGCCTAGAGCTCGAGCAGCAGGACGACGAGTCGCCGGCGACAGTCGCGCCGGCTGTTTCACGGCAGCGTCGGTACGACACCAAGACCGCCGCCGCGGTCAGTGCGCGCAAGTACGCGTTCCGCAAGCGGGTGCTGATGGTGATGGCGATCATCTTGGTCGGCTCGGCCACCGCGGCGTTCGAAGTGGATTCGAGCGCCTGGTGGATCTGCGGTAGCGCCACCGCCGTCACGGTGCTCTATCTGGCCTATTTGCGCCGGCAAACCCGGATCGAGGAGAAGGTGCGTCGCCGTCGGATCCATCGGATGGCACGTGCTCGGCTCGGCGTGGAGAACGCTCGTGACCGTGAATTTGACGTGGTCCCGTCGCGGCTGCGGCGTCCGGGCGCGGTGGTCCTGGAAATCGATGACGAGGACCCCATCTTCGAGCACCTGGACTACGAGATGCCGATCCGGACGTTTGGCTGGCCCAGGGACCTACCGCGAGCCGTGGGCCAGTAGCGCCCGCGACGGTGCTGGGGCTGTCCTGGAACTGGTAGCCTGCTAGCAATCAGGGGCTATGGCGCAGTTGGTAGCGCGACTCGTTCGCATCGAGTAGGTCAGGGGTTCGATTCCCCTTAGCTCCACCATGTGATGTGTCAAGACATCGGAATAGGTCCGAACCCTCGGTTAGGGTTCGGGCTTTTTCTTTGGGTGGGTGCTGGGGGCGGTGCGGGGTTGGTAGTTCCTGGTCGGGTCCAGTATTAGCTGGCGGATGAGTTCGCCGGTGGCGGCGTTGATGATTCGGATGTTGAGGTCTTGGATGAGTAACAGGACACGGGTGTGGGCGTGGGTTCGGCCGATGCCGATGTGGTGGAGTTGTCCGGCGTGGCGCAGGGTGAGTTTTCCGAATTGGTCGATGCGGTCGCGGCGGACTCGGTTGTGGGTGTCGGGCTGTTTGCTGGGGGTGGCTTTGGGTCGGGCGGTGTAGGTGGTTGCCGGGGTGGCGTGATGGGGTAGTTCGCGGTGTGGGCGGTGGCGGTTGTAGATGTCGGTGAACTCATTAAGTTGGGTTTGTAGTTCGGTGATGGTGGTAGCGCGGGGCTGGGCGGTGAGCCATTTTTTGAGGGTCTGGTGGAAGCGCTCGACTTTTCCGCAGGTGGTCGGGTGATTAGGCGTGGAGTTGATCTGGGTGACGCCTAGGCGGTGCAGTTCGGTTTCAAAGTGGTTGCGTCCGCCTTTGCCGCCGGAGAAGCAGGTGGTGAACACCATGCCGTTGTCGGTCAAGGTTGAGTATGGAATGCCATGGGTGGCTATGGCTTTGCGGAATTCGGCTAGGACGATGGAGCCGGTGACGCGGCGATGGGCGGTGACCGAGAGGGCGTAGCGGGCGTGATCGTCGATCCAGTTCAAGATCTCGACGTGGGTAGCGTCGGCGAGCCACCAGTGGGTGAAGTCGGCTTGCCAGCGTTCGTTGGGTTGTTCGGCGGCAAAGCGGATGTAGGAGGACTTGGGTCGCCGCTAAGGGGTGGAGGTGATCAAGCCGGCCGCTGCCAGGTGACGGTGGATGCTGGGCACCGACACCACTAGACCGTGGTGATGGCGCAGGTGCCAGGCGATGGTGTGGGGCCCGTGGTCGAGTCCTTTGCTGGCCAGATCGTTGCGCAGGCCAATGATCAGATCGATGGTGGCCTGGGGCAGCCGGGTCGGGCTGGTGTGCGGCCGACGCGAGCGTGGCTCGAACGCGGCCGCACCTTCGAGGCGATAACGCTTGACCAGGCGCGAAATCCACCCCTGGGAAACCCCCTACTGCTGAGCCACCTCAGATTGGCTACGACCCTCGACAACGACAGCAGTGATAACCAGACGGGCTTTCGACACCCACCCAACATCGGTTCATCAACCTATTCCGATGTCTTGAGACATGCTATTCCGATGTCCTGAGACCACACACCCTTAGCTCCACCCGTGATGAGTCAAGACATTGGCAAATCGGTCTGTGGAGACCATGTCGTTGTCGGTGCGGGTGGAAGCTGGAATACCGTGCTGTTCAACAGTTTTGCTGAACGTGGCGGCCGGGACGGTGCGGCCGGTAACGCGGCGATGCGCGGTGACTGAGAGGGCACTTCCACCGAGTCGTCACGCGCGGCCTTAGCGACCACTCGGGACATCTCCGGGCGCCCGTACTATCCGTGTGACACCAGTCGCCCAGCGTGCATTCTGTTGTGATGCCAAAAATCAGCTGAGCATTTGCTAAGACGGGTGTGCCGCACCGGATCTCGTCACCGGCCCGCCCTATTGTCGAAGCATGAGCACCAAGTACTACCTGCAAAAAGTACCGGTCGAATCCGTCGAGCCGGGTTTCTCGCTGGCCATCCGACACGACGGCGATTACCGTCTATTCCAGGTCGAATGCACCCAGATGTCTCAGCGCAGCGGCCAACCTGTGATGTTCACGCTGACGTCCGAGCCGGTCAATGGCGGTGACCCCTGGGTCGTCGAGTACGAAGCGGGCACGCCAATCGTGCGGCTCCTCGGAGTTTGCGCGGCCGCCTCGTAACGTTAGACGCGCCTCATCCGGGCTTACTGGCGGTGACGAACTGCAGCACGCGTTGTGCTTGCTGCTGGATGTTCACCAGCCCGGCCGACGAAAACAGGTCGACGAACGTCTGTCGGTCGAAGACCGTGAGCCCGATCGAGCGGGCGGCAGTGGTCAGGGCGTACCGGACCGCAGCGGCTTGCCCGGCATAGCTGGTCAGGATCGCGATCCGGCCGCCAGGCCGGAGCACTCGCACCATCTCGTGCGCGACCCGGAACGGCTCCGGCATCAGGTACAGCGCGCCGAAACAGCAGACAGCGTCGAATGTTTCATCGTCAAAGGGCAGCAGGTGCGCGTCACCGCGGACATAACATGTCCGCGGTCCGCTGTTGTCCAGCACTGCTCGCGTTAGCATCGGCGCAGAAATGTCGAATCCGACCGCGAGGCTGCCGTCCGGCAGTCGTTGTGCCAGCGGCGCGGTGAAATTGCCTGGCCCGCAAGCGACGTCGAGCAATCGTGTCGCATTCGATAGACGCAGCGCCGCCGCCGCGCGATGCTGCTCGGCTCGGGTGGTGACGCCGCTGGCGGCGTAAAAGGAGGTCGGGCGCCACAGCCGTTCGTACACGGTCGCAACGAACCGGCTGTTCATGGCCCGCTGAGCCAAGGTCGGGGCCAAAGAACTCGTCGATTCGCCCAGCACGTCCAAAAAACCGTTCCGCAGGACGGCGGTCGTGTTGAGCAGACCGCGGGTCAACTCGAGCGGGTCCTGGCTTGGGTTGTTGTCGCAATTCACTGAGGACAGCCTAGTGTCGGCGCCCCGACGCGCGTCTTGTTGCCGCCGCAGCAGCAGAAGCCATACCCTGAGTCGCATCGGACCGCGAGACGAGAACGGGGTGGCGGGTTCATGGCAATGCGGGCACCGCGAGTCCCGTGTCTAACCCCTGAGACCCCCGGGATGTCGCAGTGGCCGAGTTGATCGCCGATCGGGCCGAAGAGCTTGCGGCAATGGACATCTTCCAGGGTTGTTCCGCCGAGGACTTGATGTCGTTAGCGGCCAGCGTTAAGCCCCTGGTGGCCGCGGCCGGCCAGGTGCTGATGCAGCAGGGCGAGAAAGCCGTTTCGTTCCTGCTGATCTCGTCGGGTACTGCCGAGGTGAGGCGTGTCGGCGACGACGGCGCAGTGATCGTCGGGCAGGCGTCCCACGGCATGATCATTGGCGAGATCGCTTTGCTGCGTGACGGCCGGAGGACGGCAACGGTTACCACGACCGAACCACTGACCGGTTGGGTAGGTGACACCGACGCCTTCGCCCAGATGGTGCAGATTCCCGGTATCACGCGGCGGCTGTTGCGCACGGTCCGGCAGCGTCTCGCCGGGTTCATCACGCCCATCCCCATACAACTTCGCGACGGCAGCCACCTGATGTTGCGTCCTGTCCTCCCCGGCGACGCCGAGCGCAGCCTGCGGGGTCACGTCCGATTCTCCCGCGAGACGCTGTATTTGCGGTTTATGTCGGCTCGTGCTCCCAGCGAGGAGCTGATGCACTACCTATCCGAGGTCGACTACGTCGACCATTTCGTCTGGGTGGTGACCGACGGGGGTGATCCGGTGGCCGACGCCCGGTTCGTCCGTGATGAGAGTGATCCGACAGTCGCCGAGATCGCGTTCACCGTCGCCGATGCCTATCAGGGTCGGGGCGTCGGGACCTTCCTGATCGGCGCGTTGTCTATCGCCGCTCATGTCAACGGAGTCACTAGATTTTCCGCGCGGATGCTTACTGACAACGGGCCCATGCGCGCGATCATGGACCATCACGGCGCAGTCTGGCAGCGCGACGACATCGGCGTCGTCACCACCGTCATCGATGTGCCCCGCCAGCGGGACCTCATCATCGGGCGTGCGATGGCTGACCAGATCGCGGGCGTTGTTCGTCAGGTAATCGGGGCGGTCGGTTGAGCTGCTTGCGGCCGTTCACGATTGGTGCGGTCGTGACGCTCGTGGCCACCGGATGCGCGCGGTCGCCCACACCCGAGCCGGTTCAGCCCTCGCTGCCGCTGTCGGCTCATGGCGCCGGCGTCCACCCGGCCAACATCCGTAGGATCGGTCGCGAGCTGCCGCCCGACTATGAGGTGACCAACGGCATCCCCAGCGCGGCCTCACCGAGATTGATCTGGGGACTAGCAGCGGATGCGACGACGAAGTCGTCGCAGTGCGCGACGCTCGCCGACCCTGGCCGTGGACACGACCAATCCGCGCAGGGCGTGTCCGGGTCAGGTGCGGGCGGCATCGTCGACGCGGTGGTGGTGGCCTTGCCGGGGCCGGTGGCCGTCGGCCGTGACCTCCTCACGGCGTGTGGGCAATGGACCATGACGGCCGGGCGTGCCGCCGCCAGTGTCCGCCTCACCGACGCGCCGCGCATCGACGGCGTCGATACCCTAGGCATGACCGCCGACGTGCGGACATCCGTCGAGTCCGGCGCCGAAACCAATTCGCGGACATACACATTCACAGCGTACCTGGGCAACTACTACGCATTCACTACATTGACCACCGACCCTGGCTCAGCGCTCCCAGCGCTGGCCCCGCAATTCGCCGCGGATCTGCTGGTCAAAACGGTGTCCACGTTGCGCAGCTGAACGTCTACCTTGGGTAGATTGGCCACGATGTTGAAGATGGTATTCGCGGTCGCATCCGCGTGCTTGCTCGCCGGCTGCTCATCGGGCCCGGCTACCTCTTCGACGAAGGTCAACATCGCCAAGGTCACGGACCTGAAGTCGAGCTTCGGGTCTGACTTCAATGTCACCAGCATTGGTGAAAGGGCGATCGATCCCAAGCTGCTGTCGGCGCGGAAGCTGCCCGACGGACTGACCTTCGATCCGGCGGATTGCGCGAAACTGGCGGTCGGGCCTGCGATGCCGCCGGACATGCAAGGCAATATGGCGGCGGTCTCCGCTGAGGGCCATGGCAACCGGTTCATCGTCATCGCGGTGGAGACTTCCAAGCCGTTTCCGCTCAACGATCCTGGGCAGGGCTGCACGAAGGTGTCATTCTCCGGGGCCCAAGTGCGGGGCGGAATCGAGGTAATCGATGCGCCGCACATCGAGGAGGCGCGCACGCTGGCTGTGCGCCGCGTCCTGCAGACGGTGGTAGCCGGGACACCCCGCACCGGCGAGCTTTACGACTACACCGCTGCGTTCGGCGACTATCAGGTGATCGTCATCGCCAATCCGCTGGTAGTCCCGGGACAGCCGGTGGTGCCGGTGGACACGCAGCGTGCCCGCGACTTGCTCGTCAAGGCGGTGAGCACGATCCGAACCTAGCGCACGTCGCGTGGTCGGAACTGGATGCTGACCCGCGGGCCTGTTGGCGCGGACGTCTTGGGGACCGCGTGCTCCCAGGTGCGTTGGCAGGAGCCGCCCATCACCAGCAGATCGCCGTGTGCCAGTGGCAGGCGCAACGACGGGCCGCCGCCGCGTTTACGTAACGCGAAGACTCGTGTGGCGCCGAGGCTGACGATCGCCACCATGGTGTCCTGGAAGCTGCTCCGGCCGACAGTGTCGCCATGCCAGGCGACACTGTCGGAACCGTCGCGATAACAGCACAATCCGACAGTGGTGAAGGGCTCACCCAGCTCGCCGGCGTAGATGTCGTTGAGTCTGCGGCGCAGCCGCGTCAGCAGTGGATGCGGAGGATCTTCGGTTGTCAGGTCGTGAAAACTCACCAGCCGGGGCACGTCGACCACCTTGTCGTACATCTGCCGGCGTTCAGCACGCCACGACACCCCAGACAACAACGCGTCCAGCAGCTCCGCTCCGTCTGTCAGCCAGCCGCAGCGGAGCTCAATAAAGGCGCCGTCACCGAGTTGTCGTCGCTCGTGATGCTCGAACAGTGAGCCCTGCAGCGCGATCCCCACGGCGACCAGTCTATCGCACATTCGTTCGATTAACGGGGATCGATGGGTTGGTGCATGATGCGACCGGTCGCGTCGGCGCGGCTACGGTTCTCACTGTGACTGTTGCCGAGCTGGGCGCGTATTCCGAGGTGGGGGCGCTGCGGGTCGCCATCTTGCACCGTCCGGGCGCCGAACTGCGGCGACTCAACCCGCGCAACAACGATCAGCTGCTCTTCGACGGGCTGCCCCGGGTCTCGCGCGCGCAGGAGGAGCACGACCAATTCGCCGAACTACTGCGCTCCCGCGGCGTGGAAGTGTTGCTGCTGTCTGACCTGCTGATTGAAGCTTTGGCGAGTGGGGCCGCCCGGATGCATGGGGTCGGCGCGGCCGTAGATGCACGGCGTCTTGGTACGGCGTTGGCACAAGAACTTTCGGCGTATCTGCGCGGCCTCGACCCGGTCACGCTGGCCCACGTGTTGACGGCTGGGATGACGTTCAACGAGCTTCCGCCAGACACCCGGAACGATGTGTCGTTGGTGCTTCGCATGCATCATGGGGCGGATTTCGTCATTGAGCCGTTGCCGAATCTGGTGTTCACCAGGGACTCGTCGATCTGGGTCGGGCCGCGGGTGGTGATCCCCACCCTGGCGCTACGGGCCCGCGTTCGCGAGGCGTCGCTGACCGACCTGATCTATGCCCATCATCCGCGCTTCACCGGCGTGCGGAAGGCCTACGAATCAAGGTCAGCGCCCGTCGAAGGTGGTGACGTACTGCTACTCGCCCCGGGCGTGATCGCGGTGGGGGTGGGTGAGCGGACCACTCCTGCCGGCGCGGAAGCGTTGGCGCGCAGCCTTTTTGACGATGATCTTGCGCACACGGTGCTCGCGGTCCCGATCGCGCAGCGACGCGCGCAGATGCACCTGGACACCGTGTGCACGTTGGTCGACACGGACACGGTGCTGATGTATGCCAACATCGTCGATACGCTCACGGCATTCGCGATCCAGCGCACGCCCCATGGTGTGACCGTTAGCGACGCCGCTCCATTTCTCGAGGCGGCCGCAAGGGCGATCGGCATCGACAAGTTGCGGGTCATCGACACCGGGTTGGATCCCGTAACCGCCGAACGTGAACAGTGGGACGACGGCAACAACACGTTGGCATTGGAGCCCGGCGTTGTTGTCGCCTATGAGCGCAACGTACAGACCAACATCCGCCTGCAGGACGCGGGCATCGAAGTACTGACCATCGCGGGTTCTGAATTGGGTACCGGTCGCGGCGGGCCGCGCTGCATGTCCTGCCCTATTGCCCGCGATCCGCTGTAGCTCTCGGCGCCGACCGCCGGGCCAGTGCGTCGCGCGCCCGGTGAACGACGACATTCGGCCGATCCTCGTTGATCACCTTGATCACGTGCCAACCAAGACGATCGAGTATCTCGGTTCGGCGAACGTCTCTCACATACTGGCGCCGATCCTGGCGATGCTGGTCGCCGTCATATTCGAGAGCCACCATCGGCTCTTCCCACCCCATGTCGAGATGTGCCACGAATTGGCCATCGGTGACTTGGATCTGGGTGGTAGGCCGAGGTAGGCCAGCATCGATGAGGACGAGCCGCAGCCAGCTTTCTTTTGGCGACTGGGCTCCTCCGTCCATCAGGGAGATAGCCGCTCGGCAATGTCGTGCACCTCTGGCTCCCTTATTGCGGGTAGCTATCGGCATGATGTCCGCGGCCGTGAGGTTGGTCGCGGCGGCCAGCGCGTCCAGGTGGGCGACCGCGACACCCCGTGGCAGATGGCGTGCAAGGTCGAACGCTGTGCGCGCCAGACTGGTGACGAGTAGCTCGCCCCGCCCAACGACGTCCTCATCGCTGATCCGTTCCCGCCGAACGATGATGCCCGGCGGTGGATGGTGGAACGGACCTACAAGCTCGACCGGGGTGAAGTCGTCAACCCATTTCGCTCCGTGCAGTGCCGCTGCAGCGCGGCCCGCCACAATGGCCCTTCGGCCTGACCATAACCAGGCCGCGTGGATGTTGTCCCGCAGCGACCTGACCGTGTCCTTTGGTAGGTAGACGTCGTGATGGATTTTTCGGTAGTTCCAACGTAATTGGCCGCGGGTCAAGGCGCCGCGTGCTATGGCTTCGCTTCCTAGAAACACCCCCGTCACACGATCTATGGTGTCCGTTGCCACCGACATGTCGTCGAGATTGCCGTCGTGGTCGTGGTCAGCGCCGCAATCGCAGCCCTCACTGCAATCTCGGTGCAGCAACTAGCGCCAACTGGGCAGCCAGATCTCCATGTTCCAGGTCTGTTGCGAGATAGGCAGACCGGTGAGCACCGGAAACAGCCAAACGAAGTTTGTCACCACTAACGCCACATAGCAGGAGACCACGATTAGCCCGAGTGTGCGTCGTTCGGAGCTCTGATTACGGGCGTAGAGAATGTCGCCGAGGATCAGCGCGATGCCCATGACTAGGAACGGCGCCATCGTCGCCGCGTAGAAGAAGTACATCTGCCGGTCGATGTCGGCGAACCACGGCAGCCACCCCGCGCAATACCCGAGCAAAACAGCCGCGTAGCGCCAGTCTCGCCGAATGACCGCCCGCCAAGTCGCGTAGACCAGGACAGGCACCGCTAGCCACCACATCGCGGGCGTGCCGACCAGCATCTCGGCCTTGACACATGACTGTGCCCCACAACCGGGCACGTCCTGCTGATCAATCGCGTACAGTACCGGCCGCAACGACATTGGCCAGCTCCACGGTTTGGATTCCCACGGGTGGTAGTTGCCCGCCGAATTCGTCAGGCCGGCATGGAATTGCAGTGCCTTGGCGTGGTAGTACCACAGCGAGCGAATGGCGTCGGGCAGTGGGATCACCCCGTGGCGCCCAATTGTTTGACCGACCTGGTATCGGTCGATCGCGGTCTCGGACGCGAACCACGGCGCGTAGCTGGCTAGGTACACCAGCACGGGGATGAGCCCCAGCGCATATCCGGCGGGGACAACGTCACGTCGTAGGACTCCCAGCCATGGCCTGTGTATCTGGTACTGCCGCCGCGCCGCCACATCAAACGCCAACGACATCACACCAAAGAACAGCACGAAATACAGGCCGGACCACTTTGTCGCACAAGCCAATCCAAGCAGCACCCCGGCCAGGAAACGCCACCAACGTACACCGAGCCGCGGACCATAAGCTGTTTCGCTGGACCGCCCCTCCGTGAGCGCTATGTGCATTCGTTGGCGGACCTGATCGCGGTCGACGACGAGGGCGCCGAACGCCGCGACCACGAAGAAGGTGAGGAAGCCGTCGAGCAGTGCGGTGCGCGCGGTGACAAAGCTGACGCCGTCGCAGATAATCAACAACCCCGCGATAGCGCCGACCAGCGTCGAGCGGGTGATCCGCCGCACGATCCGCAGCACCAGTGCCACCATGACCACGCCGAGCAGCGCACCGGTGAATCGCCAGCCCACGCCGTTGTATCCGAAGATGGCCTCGCCGATGGCAATCAATTGTTTACCGACTGGGGGATGAACGACCAGGCCGAAGCCGGGGTTGTCTTCCACCCCATGGTTGTGCAACAACTGCCACGCCTGCGGCGCGTAGTGCTTCTCGTCAAAGATGGGTGTGCCGGCATCGGTCGGCGAGCTCAGATTGAGGAAACGCGTCACAGTTGCTAGCACGGTGATGACGCCGGTCGCGATCCAACCGCGCACGTCGTCGGTTGGCCCGAAATCTGCTACCGGCACCAGCGGCCCTGGACTAATGACGGGCATCGGGGGCTCCGCGGGGTTTTCCAAGGCGACGGGGGTTTCGCGGGGCGGGGCGGTCATTACGTCGATCGTAGGCTGTCCGTCATGACCGATGGTCGCCTGTTGCTGGGTGCCACCCCGTTGGGCCAACCCTTGGATGCGTCGAGAAGGTTGACCGACGCGCTGCGTTGTGCCGATGTGGTGGCGGCCGAAGACACCCGGCGGGCGCGAACTTTGGCGAAAACCCTCGGCGTGGCCATCACCGGCCGACTGATCAGCCTGTTCGACCAGGTGGAGGCCGCGCGGGTGTCTGCCTTGGTAGCCGACATCGAAGCTGGCGCCACGGTGCTGGTGATCAGCGATGCTGGAATGCCGGTGATCAGCGACCCCGGTTATCGGCTGGTCGCGGCGTGCATCGCTGCTGGCCTGCCGGTGCGGTGTCTGCCCGGGCCGTCCGCGGTGACGACGGCGCTGGCCGTGTCCGGTCTTCCGTCGGAGAAGTTCTGTTTCGAGGGTTTCGCACCACGTAAGAGCTCGGCACGCAGCACCTGGTTGGCTTCGCTGGCCGACGAACGGCGCACCTGTGTGTTCTTCGAATCGCCGCGCCGGTTGGCCGCATGCCTGCGCGATGCCGTCGACCAGCTCGGCGGTTCTCGTCCGGCGGTGGTTTGCCGGGAGCTGACCAAGGTGCATGAGGAGGTGGTGCGCGGATCGCTCGACGAGTTAGCAGCCTGGGCGGCCGACGGTGTGCTCGGTGAGATCACCGTTGTGCTGGCCGGTGCAACTCCGCGCGCCGACTTGTCCTTGCTAGTCGCTGAGGTGGAGAACCTCATCGCAGGAGGTGCCCGCGTCAAGGACGCGTGCGGCCAGGTGGCCGCTGTGCATTCGGCGGTGCGCTCGCGCCAGCTCTACGACGCGGTCTTGAGGTCACGCCAGGCGGGAAGGTAACTGAGCGGGCCAACTAGACCGTGTGTGATCGGCAAATGCCGGGGAACCGCTGCAGCTATGTGCAGGCCTTGAACGGACCAAGTTGGGGTCCGCAGACGTGCGGCGGGGGCGGCAGGGCCGGCAAGGCTGGCGGTGGAGGCTGGGCCGGCAGTTGAGGGTGCGGCAGGGCCGCGAGAACCGCTGGTGGCGCCGGTAGCCCTGGGGCCGGTAGCCCCGGGGCCGGGAGACCCGGGGGCAGCGCCGGTAGCCCTGGGGCCGGGAGACCCGGGGGCAGCGCCGGTAGCCCTGGGGCCGGGAGCCCCGGGGGCAGCGCTGGTAGCCCCGGAGCCAGCGCCGGGAGCGCCGCGGCCGGTAGACCCGCCATGAGCGCCGCGAGACTGGCCGGCAGACCCGCGACGAACGCGGGAATATCTGCGAGCGCTGGAAGCCCCCCGGCTACCGCCCCAAGGCCCGCCGCGAGCGCCGGGTTTACCGCCGCGAGTAGCGCGGGGAGACCCGCAGTCAGCGCCGAGCCGACCGACGTCAATAGCGATGGGTTGCCGAGCGCTAGTAGCAGAGACGCCGGGCCACCGGTCAGCACCGCGGGTAGCGCCCCGGCCAGTAGCTGTGGGATATCCCCCGACGGGATACCCGGGATATTTAACCCCGCTAGCAACGACTGGAGACCTCCCGCTATCGACGACGGGATACCTTGCGTGGGATTCAGCAACCCGGCGACGCCGCCGGATTCGGAGTTAAGACCGAGAGCGCTAGCGAGCGCGGGCTCGATGAGGTCTAGTGCCAGCAGGGCGGTCGGTACACCCACCGCAGTCGACCACCCGAGGGCAGAGCTGGCCAAGCCGCCCAAGCCTTGTACGCCGCCCACGACTGACCAGGCCACGCTTTGCGCAATCCCGAGGCCAGCCCAGAAGTTGGGAAGGCCAATGCCAAGCGCGGGTACGGCAAACCCAGGTAAGCCCAGCATGCCGAGATCGGCCAGGCCGGGGGCGGTGGCCAGCGCGCCCGCGTTAGGCAAGCCTGCCAGCAGGTTCGGGTCGGGCACGCCGGGTAGGCCCGGGTCGTCGAGGACGGGCAGCGCGGTCGGCGACGAGCCCGATCGGGGAGCCACTGCCGGCGCTATCACCTGCCCTGCTGCCGAGAACGGGCTAGGCATAAAGTGCTCTATCGGTCCCGCCGCCTCCGGCGCTCTGGCCACGGAGACCGCGGGTGGCAAGGCTTGGGCCGCCTGTCCCGACTGTGCCGCCGAGTTCGGCATAAGGACCGAAGCCAGTCGGTCGCAGTCTGCGCCGGCGGCGCTGTTCGCGCATACCGCTCCGCTCGGTGTCGGCGGGCCGACCGAACTTACCGGGCTAACCGCCAGCGTTCCGCCCAACATCGCGGCAGCCGCCGCGCCAAGAGCAGCGATTCTCATCACCGACCCCCAACTCGCTGTCGACTCGCGATACACGGGTCTATCTGCTGGAGCTTAGGTTTGCGGGGCCTGCGTTGTGAGCGTTATCAGAAATTCCGCTGGGGCTAACCGACCGACGCCGCGGTCGCGACAGATGGTAGCCCGACGATGGGTGCCGCCTTATGCAGGCACTCCTGCCATTCAGCGTCGGGATCGGAGTCGGCGGTGATCCCGCCGCCGACTCCCAGCACGGCGTTACCGGTGGTGTCGAATTCGACGGTTCGGATCGCGACGTTCAGCTCGCAACCGGCGATGGGGGACGCCAAACCAACTGTGCCGCAATATATCCCACGGCGTCGGGGTTCCCATTGCGAAATCAATTGGCGGGCCCTTAGCTTGGGGGTTCCAGTTATCGAGGCAGCCGGGAAGGCGGCGTCTAGCAGCACCGCCGTTGGCAGCTCGACGGGAACCTGGGCCGACACCGTGGAGACCAGGTGCCACACGCCCGGCGCGCGCCGTACCACCAACAGCTCGGGTACGGTGACCGTGCCGGTAATGGCTACTCGGCCGAGGTCATTACGCACCAGATCCACGATCATGATGTTCTCGGCCACCTCTTTGGCCGAAGCCCGCAATGCCGACGGCCAGGCCTGCAACGGCAAGGTGCCTTTGATCGGGCTGGACGTCACGACGGCACCACGGCGTCGAAGGAATAGCTCCGGGGATAGCGATGCCACCGCACCCCACGGTCCAGCGACATAAGCGGCACGCGCCGGAGCGGTGCGTGCCACCCCACCGATGAAGAAGTCCAGCGGGGCGCCGGTGACGGTCCCGGTGAACTGTGTGCACACACACGCTTGGTAGATCTCGCCGGCACGGATCGCCTCCAGGCAGGCAAGTACGCCGTCGCGATGGGCCCCCCAGTCTGCCCTGTCCCAGTCGATCTGGCAGTCTCGCGCGGGCCCCGGCGTTGTTGCTAGTGCGGCGGCCAGCCAGCCGGGCATCGGTGCACCGGACAGGCTCTCGTACCACCACTGCGCGCTACGGTCGCGACGCAGCACACAGTCGGTCCAACCGCCGGCGGCTTCGGGGATCCGGTTTGGCTGCCCGTCGGCTGCGGGGTCCGGGTAGGACAGGTAGCCGACCCAGCCGCCGCCCACTGCTGCCGAATCGGGTGTTCGTGCGCCTAACTGGACTGCGAACGCGTCGTCGACGTCCACCGGTTGTACTGACAGGCTCGGTGCGATTACTGCCAGCGCGTCGAACCAATCGCCGGTCAAAGCAGCGGGCGGCGGCAAATCGAGCCCGGTGGTGGCGTCGCCGAGAGCGCGCAGCACCTGGGGTGCGCCGCCAAGATCGCCGAGCCGCTCGATTCGCACCGCCCTAGCTTGACAGAACAGCGGATTTTCGCACCCCCGGGCGTCGCCGAGGTTGGATTGGCTCGCCTTCTCCTCACGCCGCGTCGCGGCGCGCATCGTCGCCGGGCTAGTCCCGGCTGATCGCGCGTGTGGTCGCCACGGTCGCCAGTTTGTCGGGGTTGCGCATCACGTAGAAGTTCGTGATCTTGTTGTCGGCGATCTCCAACGTGACCACCATCTCAAGGCGTTCCTTGTGGTAGAGCAAGACCGCCGGAGCACTGTTACAGGTCACCATCTCCACGCGCAGCGTCGCCCACACCTCGTGCATCTTGCGCATCAGCCCGACGATGGCCCTGGCCACCCGCGATGCGCCGGCAACGGGTCGGCGGGCAGCGCTCACCTTGCCGCCACTATCGGCTACCCAGGTGGCGTCGGGCGCGAGCATTGCCATCAGGGCCTCGACGTCACCGCTGGCCGCCGTGGCCAGGAACGCAGTGGTGATCTCCGCATTGCGCTGTGGATCCACAGTGGCGAATCTTCTCCGCCGCGCCCGTACGTGTTCGCGTGCCCGGTGGGCGACCTGCCGGATGGTTGGCGCCGGTTTACCCACCGCGTCGGCAATCTCGTCGTAGCTGAATCCGAACACCTCCCGCAGCACGAACACCGCTCGTTCGTCGGGGCTTAGCGTTTCCAACAGGACCAGCATCGCCATCGAAACTGATTCCGCCAGGACGATGTCGGCCGAGGGGTCCTGGTCGTCGAGAAGCAGCGGCTCCGGCAGCCACGGCCCCACGTACTCTTCGCGGCGGCGGGCGTCGGCCCGCAACGCGTTGAGCGCTTGGCGGGTGACCAGCTGGGCCAGGTAGGACTTGGTATCGCGCACGGTCGCCAGGTCAACGCCAGCCCACCGCAGATAGCTGTCCTGCAACACGTCGTCGGATTTTGTTGCCGAGCCGAGGATTTCGTAGGCGATGGTGAACAGTAACGGGCGCAGCAGGGTGAACCGCTCCGCGTGCTCACCACCGGTCGGTGCGCGCGTCATCGCAGAGCGACCTGCTGGTTGGCCGCCAACCTTGCGGGCCTATTGCCGCCCTTGAGCCAGAAGTACGAGCCGGGTCTGGTCGCCTCGCGCCGGATGGACCACACGGTGGCCTTGCAGATCGATTCTTTGATGGACGCGGCTACCCGGCCGCCCACGACCACATTCATCGGGGTGTCGTCGGTGTGCGCGAGCTGGAAGGTGGCGTGCGAGCGGCCCAGGCTGATGCACTGCCCGACGAACGCCTGGTTCAGTTTCGCCGGCTCATTTCCGGCGATACGGCTGAGCACGGTGTTGGCGGCTTGGGCGCCCAACGGCCCAGCGGCTTGACAGCTCATCCGCAACGGGTGGCCTGATGGTGCGGCGGCGTCACCGGCAGCGACGACGCGATCGTCGTCAACGCTGGTCAGCGTTTCGTCGGTGAGGAGCCGGCCCACGGCGTCGGTGCGTAGCCCGCTGCGTGCGGCCAAGTCGGGCACAGCGAATCCCACCGTCCACACGGTCGCGGCGCTGGGTAGTACCGCGCCGTCGCCGAGTACCACCGCGTCCCACCGCACCTCGGTGGCGGCCACGGACTCGCGCACGTCCACACCGAGCTTGCGTAGCTGCTTCGTCACCGAGCGCCGGCCCAGGTTGCTTAACGACGGCCCTAGGATGCCGCCACACACCAGCGTCACCGAGCGACCTTGCTCGGCCAGCTCGGAAGCCGTTTCGATACCGGTCAATCCGCCGCCGACCACCGTGATGGGAGCGGTAACAGGCAGATCGGTGACCACGTACCTCAGCCGGTGAGCGCTCTCCAGTTCGGCTACCGAATAAGCGAATTCGGCTGCGCCGGGCACCCCGGATGGTGTGGCGGGCGTCGTGCCAGTGCTGCCCACGGCGTAGATCAGGTAGTCGTAGTTCAGCACGGCACCCGAGGCCAACAGGACCTGCCGGTCTCCGGTGTCAATACCGGAGACGGTGTCGACGACCAGCCGGATCCCGGCGCTGAGCAGCGTGTCGTAAGCGAGGGTCGCGGCGGCGGTGCTGGCGACCACCTGATGCAGGCGGATTCGCTCGACGAAGACCGGACGGGGATTCACGAGTGTGATGTCGATGTCGCGGCGCAGCCGCAGATGGTTGGCGGCCAGTGTTCCGGCGTATCCGCCGCCGACAACGACGACATGAGTGCGGTGGTCGGTCATCTCGGTCATTGGGTGTCTCCTAGCTTGTGCGGGTGCTGACGTGGTCCCTAACGGATCTATGCCTTTGAGACACCGCAGGCCGGACTGGCGTGACAACCTCGGCCCAGATTGTGAGCTGTCTCACTTGTGAGTCTGGCGGCTGGGTATCACTTAGGCGCCACTTAGGGCCTCGCTTGGCGCCAGGCCGTCGCGCCGATCCAGCTGAGCCGAGCCGGCCCTGGGTGATAGGCTGCGCACTATCAATTCGTGACCTGCCCCGGCCGAATACACCCACAGACAGCAACGCGAACGACGCTGGCCTCTCCACTGCGCATCGGGAGTGCATGGGGGAGAAGCAGCCTTGACGACGACCATCCCCTGATTGGGCAGCCGCCCGGATGGGAACATGTGCCACCTCGGAGGACCCTGTGCCGCGCAGCCTGCTAACCCGGTGCTCGCGCAGTGAGGTAACCACCGCTGTGTTGTCCGGCCCTGTCCCGGGCGATGCAATGGAGGCGTTATTGTCCACGTGCTGGATGCCGATGCCGTTTCTCGCCGACCGCGAGGCGTTGTCGCTGGGCGCGCGTTAGTACTGGCAGCGATGGTTCGTATGTTGGGGAAAAGCACGGTAGTTGTTGCCGCATGCGCGGGGCTGGTCCTGACCGGGTGTGGTCATCAGACCGAACCCGGACCACTCAACGCGATGGTCAGTCCGGCCATACCGACTACCGTGCAGGAGCTTCCCAACCCGCTGCGCGGCCAATACGAAGATCTTTTGGAACCGCTTTTCCCGCAAGGTAATCCCGCGCAGCGGCGGTATCCGGCGTGGCCTGCGTCACATGACGCCAGTATCCGTGTCGCGTGGCGTCAATTGCAGCCCACTGATCCGCGCATGCTGCCCCCCGACGCCCCCGACGATCGCAAATACGACTTCAGCGTCATCGACGACGCGTTAACGAAGTTGGCTAACCGTGGCATGCGACTGATGCTCCGCGTGTACGCCTACAATTCCTGTTGCAACGGCTCTTCCCCGGACAACACCAACATTGCGATTCCCGACTGGGTGCGGGCGGTTCCCGGCACCAGCGCCGACTATTCTGGGCCACCCAGCAGTCCTATATCCGGGACGACGCAGGTAGTGCCGAACTGGAATGATCCCACCTACCTCAACGGTTTTGAGCAGCTGCTTGCCGCGCTGGGTCGGCGCTATGACGGCGATGAGCGGCTCAGCGTTTTCGAATTCTCCGGATATGGGGACTTCAGCGAGAACCACATAGCGTATTTGCGTGACGTGCTCGGGGCGCCAGGTGCAGAGCCTGAACAAAGCGTCGCGACCCTGGGGTATTACAGCCAGTTCACCGATCAAAGCATCACCATCGCATCGATTCGGCGGCTGGTAGCGGCGAACGTAAACGCTTTTCCCCATACACAATTGGTGGTCAATCCGGAAAACCCAGAGATCGTGCGCGAACTGCTCGCCGACGACGTGACTAAAAGACTGTCCGCGCCGGTAGGCATCCGCGCCGATCGCCTGGGCGTCTCGGCGCCGTTGCCGGCATGGGCCGAGTCCAACGACTCTCACTACGTGCAGTCCAAAGATGTAGTCGTGACTGCGATCCGGCAGCGGCTCGCGTCGGCGCCGGTGATCACTGAGTGGTGCCAGTTGCCAAACGGAGCCGACCCGCGGTCTTACTATGAAAAGGGCCTGCGCGACGTCATCAAGTATCACGTGTCGATGACGTCGAGTGCCAGCTTCCCGGATCGGGATTCGACATCGGCGATGGACCCGAGGTTGTATCGACTTTGGGCGCAAGCCAATGCCGCCGCGGGCTACCGGTACTCGGTCGAGGCGCGGCCGGGATCGCAATCGATACAAGGTAACGTGGCGACGATAGCCGTCGTGTGGACCAACTACGGGTCCGCGGCGACCAGCGAAAATTGGCGACCCGGCTACAAATTGGTGGATTTCTCGGGCGCAGTGGTTCGTACGTTACCGGCAACGGTCAACCTTAAGGCGTTGGTCCGTGATGACTCCAGCCAATCACGCGAGGAGCCTGGCCCGGCATCGGCCAGCGAATCGGTGCACGTCGACCTGGGTGGTTTGGCGCCTGGGCATTACACGCTGCGGGCGTCGGTGGAGTGGCAGCAGCACAAGCCAGGTGGTTCACATGTGGTGAACTATCCGCCGATGGCGTTGGCCCGCGACGGCCGGGACCTCTCCGGGTTGTATCCGGTTGCTACGCTGGATATTCCGCGTGGCAACCTGACATCGGCCAACGGCCAATGACACTGTGTGCCTACCCCGCGCTGATCCCGACACATGCTTGGCGGGCACACTCCGCCGGCGCCCACGGTCCACGGCTGTACTCCTGGGTGTGGTTTCGTCTACTGGCCGAAGACGACACTGACATCGGTGTCCATCATTTGCTGATCCGTCTGCTGATCGGTCGCAACGACACCACCGGCGAGCACGCCGTCCTGCGTGCTACAGCCCGCGTCCGGTGCCGCAACGCGCCGTGGCCATTGCCACCGAACGCGACACCGCACCCACCCCGACCGTGCTGATCGCGTTGACCGTCAATGAATTTCGTCGACTCTTCGACGCTCTGTTCCTGGCACTTACCACATT
The DNA here is from genome assembly GCF_000340435.2 of Mycobacterium haemophilum DSM 44634. Classification (NCBI taxonomy): domain Bacteria; kingdom Bacillati; phylum Actinomycetota; class Actinomycetes; order Mycobacteriales; family Mycobacteriaceae; genus Mycobacterium; species Mycobacterium haemophilum. The sequence goes on along the minus strand of NZ_CP011883.2, from coordinate 3,360,999 downwards.
GTCGCGACTTTGCTGATGATGACCATTGACGTAGTGGTCGTCGTGTTGCAGCTCATCGAGTCGGTTATTCTAGGCCCGATTATCGACTTATGATTTGGAATCATCGATATGTTGACCTTGGCGGCAATTCTCACCCTCCATTCTCGTGGCCGCAACGCTAAACATGTTGGCCGGATGGGTGATTGGGGCGTCAACTTCATTGCCGACTCCGTTGCCAATTGGCATTGGCGGCGGGTACCTCGCGGACCAGTCGAGGGACGAGGAGCCTACTGAAGTCGGTGGAGATGGCAGAGGGTGCTGGCACGTGAGGCGTTGCTGGGACCGTAGTTAAGGAGTAGGTCGGGCGGCCAACAGGGCTGACGGTGCGGGGTGGTGCTGCGTTCGGCGGTGGTCCGCAGGTGCCGATGTTGCCGGCCGGTTCGGAGCCGGAGGTGGTCCGGTCGGGCCGGCTAACGGGGGTGGGTAAAGCGCCGAGTGCCGGCGGCGCCGTGCCGCACAACAGCAACGGTCGAGTCGAGCGGCGGACGCTGTAAATCCTCACCGCGGCACAAGGAATCGGCTTCCCCTACGGTAAGCAGGTCATTCGGATCACCCGCGAACGTCTTGTGAACGCCATCGGCCAATCCAGCGTCGAGGTCATCCACGCCGTCTGCAGCCTGTCCTTCGAGCACGCTAGACCTCACCATCGCGGGCTGGCGGCGCCAGCACTGGGGCATCGAAAACCGCGTTCACTGGGTCCCGCGACGTCACTTTCGGCGAGGACGGTCACCACGCCCACACAGGCAACAGCGCGCAGATCCTCGGGGCCATCCGCAACGCCGCGATCAACTGCACCGCCTGGCTGCTGCCGACAACATCACCGAGGCCTGCCGCGCCACCCGCCCTTACCGCTGACCGCCGCCTCGAGCTCCCCAACCCACAAATCCCCAGCTCACAAGCCTGCTGTCAACAACGCCGGAGCCCTAGGGGCAACCCCACTTGCTGTAACTCGTCTGATACCCTAATGTTTCTGATGCATCAACGTGTCTGATAAGTTAACGTGTCTGATACGTTATGGTGAGGTTCCCGCAACTAAGGCGGTCGAGAGGAAGTGCTAGTGACTCATCCACAAGGATGTTCCCCTCGGCCCCGACGGCCGGTAAAAGGGCAGGGGCACGTTGCGTGAAAGGCGTATGCGTATGTGTCTGCTATTAGGAGGAAAACCGGTAGGACCGTGAATGGCTGTTCGTTTACCAGTCGAGGTCGACGGAGTTAAGGGGCCGGGTTCTCCGATAACGCGTGACAGCAAGGAAATTTACATGCTCCTGGATAATTCGCTTTTTGCGAATCTCCTTTTTTTAAAAATAATGCTAGATGCGAGTACTTCAAATAATGCGAGGTGGCGAGCACTTCGAAGCCACGGAGGATGCGCATCCTATATGCCTGGGATATCCATCGAACTCTAAAGACTTCCCGAAAACTGAAAATGATGAGGTTTTCTATAGCGTTTGTGATAACCGTTTGAAATAACTAAGCGATTGAGAGGGAGTACTAGTGATTGATTTTTCGGATGATGATGACCCGAAAGGCTTAGAGGATATACCCCCACAAAACGTGGATCCGCCGCTAACAAACTTGGATCAGTCATCAACAAACTTGGATCCGTCGCTATCAATGTTGAATCTGTCGTTACTGAAGGACGTGGAGCAGATACGGGCAAACCCGGATGGCATGACAGAGGTGAGCACCAAAATGGTGGAGATAGCTCACCAGATTTCAATAGCAAATGCCAAGAAGGCCCCGGTGATGACCAAGATTCCCGCGCCGGGGAAGGATAGTGTATCAGCTTTGTCGGCGAGGTTTTTTAATGCTCGCGGAAAGCTGTACCAGGTGCATACCGATCGAGGCGCGGACATCGGCAAGCGGTTCTCCTGGAGCCTAAAGGAAGCCGCATCGAAATATATTCACACTGACGAGGACAACAAGAAGAGTCTGAATCTTCTCGAGGATGATTAATTTCCGTTTAATGCTCGCGGGCTGCTGTACCAGGTGCATACAAGGACAACGGATGAGGATCGTGTCACAGCTTAGCTACGCACGGTTTGTTACCGGCGAATAGATCTGCCAGCGATATGTTAATTGTAGAGTTCAGGAGAAAGTAACCGAAGTGCCAAATTTCGACCTAATATCACCCGAGGTCAACGTTAAAAATATTCATGGTCCGGGTTCTAAGCCGATGCGGACCGCTGCAGGTGCATGGGCCAGTCTGTACGAAGAGTTGAGAGTTGCGGCGGATAGTTGGTTTGAGCAAGTTATCGCGACGGAAGACTTGTTTAAAGGTCCGGCAGCGGAGAAATTTGTAGCAGCGGCAGGACAGTACCATGGCTGGCTGATTGGACATGCCAACACGGCCTGGGAGACCTACGAGGGCCTCAGTGGAGTGGTGGGGGCCTACGAAAAGGCGGTCGAATCGATGGTGCCGACATCTTCGATAGTGGCGAACCGCGCGACTGCCTTAACTCTGAAAACAACCAATTTTTTGGGGCAATTCACCACCAAAATCATGGAGCTGGATGACGAATACCAAAAGATGTGGGCCCAGAATGCGGAAGCGATGAATCAGTATCAGTATACTATCTTCGATATTATGGCGCGGGTTGAGAAGAGCGGAATTATACCGGCGCCGCAGATAATCGACGACACTTCCAAGAGCTTATCCCACGTTGATTATGTATTAATCTGATTCTCTTGTTGGATTGGCGTCGGCGGTGTTTGAGTTTTGACCGTTGGCGGTATGCGGACTTTGGCCCGGTGTTGACCGCTGCGGTGTCCGTTCGTGATGGCCCGCCACCTGGTCGGCGGATAACCACTGCGGCTTTGGACTGTGTCACCCATAACGCAACGAAATTAACTGTAAGGAGATACAAAGAGTATGACCGCACGTTTTATGACCGATCCGCACGCGATGCGGGATATGGCGCGCCGTTTTGAGATGCACGGCCAGACGGTGGAGGACGAGTCACACAAGATGTGGGCCTCGACGCTGAACATCGCGGGTGCGGGCTGGAGTGGGGCCGCGCAGGCAACCTCGTTTGACACCATGGGGCAGATGAATCAGGCGTTTCGCAACATCGTGAACATGCTGCACGAGGTGCGTGACCAGCTAGGTGCTGCTGCCACCCGCTACGAGCAGCAAGAGCAGGCCTCCCAGCAGATCCTGCAGGGTAGCTAACGGCGGAAAACCGCCGCTGTCCACGACCTTTTCTCATTCACTTTCTCAATTGAGGAGCACAAAAACTCATGTCCAGCATTAACTACCAGTTCGGGGATGTCGACGCCCACGGCGCGACCATCCGCGCGCAAGCGGCGTCGTTGGAAGCCACCCATCAGGCCATCCTGGCCAGTGTGCGCGACGCCGCTGACTTTTGGGGCGGCCAGGGCTCGGCGGCATGCGAGCAGTTCATCACAGATTTGGGACGCAACTTCCAGATGATCTATGAGCAGGCCAACGCCCACGGCCAAAAAGTGCAAGCCGCCGGCAACAACATGGCCGACACCGACCGCTCCGTCGGCTCCGCATGGGCCTAACCCCCACACCGGCCGGCAGATGAAGTGACAATCCCCGGGAATCATCAAGACTCCGCCGGTAAGGCGGTGACCGCGTCGTCATATATGGGGTTGGCGTGACGATTTGGTTTGCGGTGCCGCCGGAAGTGCATTCGGGGTTGTTGAGTGATGGTCCGGGTCCTGGCGCGCTGTTGGCAGCGGCTAAGGTGTGGACTTCGCTGAGCGTCGAATATGCTTCGGCGGCAGAAGAATTGACTGCAATGCTGGGTGCCGTCCAGGCTGGTGCGTGGCAGGGTCCGAGCGGGGAAAGCTACGTGGGCGCGCACGCGCCGTATCTGGCCTGGCTGACTAAGACCAGTTCTGACTGCGCAGGGGCAGCCGTCCAGCTTGAGGTGGTGGCAGGGGCTTATACCGGCGCGTTGGCCGAGATGCCGACATTAGCGGAGCTGGCCGCTAACCATGCCACCCATGCGGTGTTGTTGGGCACGAATTTCTTTGGTGTGAATATGATCCCGATTGCGGTCAATGAGGCCAAGTATGTGGAGATGTGGCTTCGGGCGGCCGCCACGATGAGTGCTTATCAGGCGGTCGTGACTGCGGCGCTGGGATCGAGGCCACGATTTACACCGGCGCCGGAAGTGCTCAAAGCTGGTGGCGGCGAAGCCAACGCCGGTGCGTCCATTCCCGCCGCGCCGGAGGCTTTCCCGATCATTACCATCATATTGGTAATTTTGGCGATTATCGCTCTGATAGTGTTTGGGGTGGCGCTTGCATTTGCCATCACGGGGGCTGTCTATGCGATTCTTCTGACGTTAGTGGCCCTGGCAGCGGCGATCCTTTTCGCGATTATTGCGGTCATCTTGACCCCTCCGTTCCTCGCGGTCGCCGTGCCATTTGGCGCCGCGATTGCGTTGCCGATTGCGTTGCCGATAGGGATTGGTGGGTATCTTGAGGGCCGGTCGAGGGAGGAGCCCGTTGAAGTCGGTGTAGAGACAGCAGACGGGTCGTCTGGCGCTGGGCGCTCTGGGGTGGTGCCGGTGTTAGGGGAGTCGGTTGGGGTGGTACCGGAGGGCAGGTTGGTGACGGCTGTGGCGCCGGCTCCTGCGGGTACGTCGTCGTCGGTGGTGGCTGCTGACCGGGGTACTGGTCCATGGGGCTTTGCTGGGACGGCGGGTAAGGAGTCGGTTGGGGGGCCTGCGGGGTTGATGGTGTGCGGTGGTGGTTTGTTCGGCGGTGCTCCGCGGGCGCCGATGTTACCGGCTAGCTGGGAGCCGAATGTGGTTGGTGGCATGAATTCACGGGCGTAGGTCAGCGGAGTTCAACATTGCGGCCATGCTCCCTTGGCTCGAAAGTGGTGTGGGGCGGCGACGGCCCCCGCGCAGGAGATAGGCACCCCTGACCAACTGCGGGTCCACGGCGACCAGTGAAAATTGGCAACCCGCCAATAAATTGGTGGATTTCTCGGGCGCAGTGGTTCGTACGTTACCGGCAACGGTCGTTGGTCCGCGATGACTCCAGTCAGTCACGCGAGGAGCCTGGCCCGGCATCGGCCAGCGAATCGGTGCACGTCGACCTGGGCGGTTTGGCGCCTGGGCATTGCACGCTGCGGGCGTCGGTGGAGTGGCAACAGCACAAGTCAGGTGGTTCACATGTGGTGAACTATCCGCCGAGACCTCTCCGGGTTGTATCCGGTTGCTACGCTGGATATTCCGCGCGGCAACCTGACATCAGCCAACGACCAATGACACTGTGCGCCTACTGGCGATCCTTGGTCGCTAGCTCGTTTTATTAATTGTTGGAAGCTGCCACTGGTGGCTACCCGACAGTTACCAGGTTGCGGCGACATGTCGCTAGCCAGGTCCCATCGGTGGCAAACCAGCTCCAAATTGGTCCTATCCTCTCGGCGCACGACGTCATGTAACTCGCGCCACGATCCGTTAACCGTGCTGCAAGGTTGCTGAAACGTTGCTGTACGATGACGTTCACATAACTAAGCGGTCAAGGAAGAGCGCCTAAGTGTTTCAGCCAGAAGTACCGGACAACGAGATCCAGGTAGTCGTCAACCCGTCGTCATCGCGCCCGTTGTCAACAGACTTGGATCCGTCGTCATTGGGCCCGTGGTCAGCAGGGTTGGATTCGTCGCTATCAAACTTGGGTGCGTCGTACCTACGCGACAAGGAGGCGATGCAGGCACGTCTAGATAGCATGGCTGAGGTAAGTGCCAAGATGGTGGAGATAGCTCACCAGATTTCGATAGCAAATGCCAAGAAGGCCTCGGTGATGACCAAGATTCCCGCGCCGGGGAAGGATAGTGTGTCAGCTCTGTTGGCGAGGTTTTTTAATGCTCGCGGAAAGCTGTACCAGGTGCATACCGATCGAGGCGCGGACATCGGCAAGCGGTTCTCCTGGAGCCTAAAGGATGCCGCAACTGAATATGAAGAAACTGAGAAGCGCATCACGGATCTTCTTTATCCCGAGTGATATTACGTAATGCTCGTTTAATGCTCGCGGGCTGTTGTGCTAGCTGCGTACCGGTCGAGGCGCGGGCATCGGCAGGCAGTTGTCCCGGAGCCTGGAGCTGCCGCATCTGCTTATACGAATACTGCCGAGGACGACGAGGATCGCTGTCACAGCGTAGCTACTCGCGGTGTGCTACCGGCGAATAGATCTGCCAGCGATATGTTGATTGTAGAATTGAGGAGAAAGTAGCCGAGGTGACAAATTTCAACTTATTACCACCCGAGGTCAACGTCAAAAGTATTCGTGGCCCGGGTTCTAAGCCAATGCGGACCGCTCAAGCGGCATGGGACGGTCTGGCGGAAGAGTTGTACTCTAAGGCGGATGAGTGGATAGCTCAAATTGCCGCGGCGAAGGCTGTGTTTGAAGGTGGGGCAGCGGGCAGATTTATGGAAGCGGCAGGACAATACCATACCTGGCTGAATGGACACGCCAAGGCGGCCCGTGCGAACGTCGAGTATCTCGCTCACGCGATACATATCTACGACGCGACGGTCGAGGGGATGGTGCCGACATCTTCGATAGTGGCGAACCGCGCGGCTGCCTTAACCATGAAAACAACTAACCTTTTGGGGCAATTCACCCACAAAATCGTGGAGCTGGATCGGGCGTACCAAGAAATGTGGGCCCAGAATGCGGAATTGATGAATACATATCAGTCTGCTATCTTCGATATTATGGGGCAAGCCGAGAGAGAAGGAATTACACCGGCGCCGCTGGTAATCCACGGCGGCTCTTCCAGGTCCAGCGGCTATCATCCCATCAGCAGCAGCATCACCTTCGACGAAGAAGAGAAATTCTCCTGACCGCTAACCTGGCATCAACCAACGGTCAGCTCCAAACTGGTCCTATTCTCCGGCGCACGACATCATGTACCCGGCAACACGATCCGTTAACCTTGGTGTTAAGGTTGCTGAAATATTGCCGTACGATGACGTTCACATAACTAAGTGGTCAGGGAGAATGCCCTAAGTGTTTAAGCCAAAAGTAGCGGACGAAGAGATCCGCGTAGTCGAACAGGCGTCACCGCGCCCGCGGTCAGTATTCGTGGATCCGCCGGAAGAAGACTTGCAGCCAGCAGAGCCGGAGTGGGGCCTGCCACCAGACTTGCAGGAGTCGCGGCTACGCGAGTTGCAGGCGATGCGGGCACGTCCAGATGGCATGGCTGAGGTAAGTGCCAAGATGGTGGAGATAGCTCACCAGATTTCGATAGCAAATGCCAAGAAGGCCCCAGCGGTGACCAAGATTCCTGCGCCGGGGAAGGATAGTGCGTCAGCTCTGTTGGCGAGGTTTTTTTAATGCTCGCGGGGTGCTGTACCAGGTGCATACCGATCGAGGTGCGGAGATCGGCAAGCAGTTCTCTTGGAGCCTAAAGGATGCCGCATCTGAATATAAATATGCTGACGAGCGCAGCAAGGGTCTTTTCGGGTACGAGGATTACTGCGGAACCTGAGGGCTGCCGCAGCTGGTTATACGCGCACTGACTTACGGTCGCGAAGAGGATCGTGTCACAGGGGCTGTCAGCCTCCTCGTTGGTGCCGAATAGAAAGATAGTTACTAATCTGATTCTCTTGTTGGATTTGGTGGCGGCGGTGTTTGAGTTTTGACCGTTGGCGGTATGCGGACTTTGGCCCGGTGTTGACCGCTGCGGTGTCCGTTCGTGATGGCCCGCCACCTGGTCGGCGGATAACCACTGCGGCTTTGGACTGTGTCACCCATAACGCAACGAAATTAACTGTAAGGAGATACAAAGAGTATGACCGCACGTTTTATGACCGATCCGCACGCGATGCGGGATATGGCGCGCCGTTTTGAGATGCACGGCCAGACGGTGGAGGACGAGTCACACAAGATGTGGGCCTCGACGCTGAACATCGCGGGTGCAGGCTGGAGCGGGACCGCGCAGGCAACCTCGTTTGACACCATGGGGCAGATGAATCAGGCGTTTCGCAACATCGTGAACATGCTGCACGAGGTGCGTGACCAGCTCGGTGCCGCCGCCACCCGCTACGAGCAGCAAGAGCAGGCCTCCCAGCAGATCCTGCAGGGTAGCTAACGGCGGAAAACCGCCGCTGTCCACGACCTTTTCTCATTCACTTTCTCAATTGAGGAGCACAAAAACTCATGTCCAGCATTAACTACCAGTTCGGGGATATTGACGCCCACGGCGCCACCATCCGCGCGCAAGCCGCGTCGTTGGAAGCCACCCATCAGGCCATCCTGGCCAGTGTGCGCGACGCCGCTGACTTTTGGGGCGGCCAGGGCTCGGCGGCATGCGAGCAGTTCATCACAGATTTGGGCCGCAACTTCCAGATGATCTATGAGCAGGCCAACGCCCACGGCCAAAAAGTGCAAGCCGCCGGTAACAACATGGCCGACACCGACCGCTCCGTCGGCTCCGCATGGGCCTAACCCCCACACCGGCCGGCAGATGAAGTGACAATCCCCGGGAATCACCAAGACGTTGGTTGTCGGGGATTGATCCTAAGATGAGCCGAGCACCGCGCAGCGGCACAGGCAGGGCCGTGCTGCTGCGCGGTGAGGGACAACCAAAGGCTCCGGGATCCAGGGGCGGGCCGCAGACTCATCGTGCGTAGCGATCGCGATAGCGACCTTGGGATCCAGCAGGGGCGGCCCCGGCAGCCCGGTATGGCACTCGGTGCAGGTGACAATGGCAGCGCGGCCGCCTGCATCTCGGTTCATGCCACTCGCTCGTGGTCGGGCTGGGTGTCGGGTGTCGCGTTCTTCGGCTGCGTGTAGATATGTTCGTAGTCAATGGGACTGAGCATGTCGTTGGTGGAATGCCTACGTGACGAACTTCCTCTCCCGGTATGGAAATGCTTGTTACGCAACAATTCCCATTCAATAGTTGGAGTTGAAAGACTCAGCGACCGCATTATCAAGAGCCGACCAGGTACGCTCCAATCGACTGCGTGACACCGGCGGAGCGGCATGCGACGTCGACAGTTTCCCGGTGTATGCACCACCCATGACATAGCGTTGGCCTGCGCAGCTCACGGGCTCGCCACTCGATGGCCGCGACCGGGATGATGCTGGGATAGTGAAACGCCCTGGTTCTGCCGGAGCGCCGGCGACGAATCGTTGTGGCCGAGCTTCAAGCGCGAGTGCTACTACCGGCACACCGACGCGACGAAAGCGGAACTGATTGCTGCAGTCGACAATTGGATGATTTTCTACACCAACGACCGGAAGCGCGCAGTGCTTGGAATGCGCTCATGATGGTGAATACTTCTTTGCTACCAACGCCCGGCCCCGGCGGCGGCACGTGCATTTGACAGCTCGTCTGGACAGGCGATGCGTTAATAGATTCACGCCATTCCCACGGGCGACGACGCCCTGGTGGCCGAGTGGATGTGGCCAATATTTCGTCACGCCGTAAACAAATACACGAAAGTCGATTTTTGTTATCTCAGATGGATAAAAGGAGTCAATTTCGCGTAGTTTAGCCTCAAAATTTCACGGTCGCTCGAGTTCTCCGTCCTCTTATCGGACACCCCAAGATTGCAATTAACGAGCTTCACCTAGCCAACCGAGGTCACTTCCCGGGACCACTGGCAGCCGAGTGAACGTTCCAGGCTAGCGGATCCGGTCGGCAACGGCCCGGCGGTCACTCGGCAAACCATGTCGAACGGCCGCACTGGCAGGGCTTGTCGGCATCACGCGAGCGGTTTTACGACAGCGCACCGGCGAAAAGTAGTCGGGCGCGAACCCGATCCCGTTCCCCAGAAGCGAACGAATAGGTTTGGCGCTCTCAGCAGTGGTACCCGAAGTGATAGCGTATCGGCGAATCCGCCGTATTGATTCAACACCTGAATATGGAGTCGAAATGAAGTTGAAGCTTCCTCGCCTTTGCGTTGCGATATTGGGTTGTGCTGCGGCTATTGTGTCTTCTGCTGCGGTTGCCAGCGCTGATCCGCCTGACCCGCACCAGCCGGACATGACGAAGGGCTACTGCCCGGGTGGTCGATGGGGTTGGGGCGAATTGGCCGTGTGCGACGGTGAGAAGTACCCTGACGGGTCGTTTTGGCACCAGTGGATGAGAACCTGGATGGTCGGCCCTCAGTTCTACTACGACTGCGTCGGTGGTGACGAACCTCTCCCGGGCCCGCCGCCGCCTGGTGGCTGCGACGGGGCAATTCCGCCCGCGCCGCCTGCCCCGCCCGCAACCTGACCGCAGCGGCGATGGCCGTCGCTCACTGCGTTCGCTCCGCTCACTCGACTTCGGGGTTGGATGCTCGTCTCGTTCCCGTCGCTCACTGCGTTCGCTCCGCTCACTCGACTTCGGGGTTGGATGCTCGTCTCGTTCCCGTCGCTCACTGCGTTCGCTCCGCTCACTCGACTTCGGAAGGCTGGTAGCGGGGGAACACACCGGTGGGTGGCGGCAGCACTGTGCCGGGGGCCAGCCGCACACCGACGGCAGTGAACGCCCGTTGGTCTTGGCCCTGGCCAAGCAAGTCCAACATCGTGCCGGCCGATTCCGGCATGACGGGCTGGACGAGCAACGCCGCAATTCGCACCGCCTCGCAGGTCGTGTAGAGGACGGTACGGAACCTGGCCTGATCCGCTTCGGACTCGCTCTTGCGCAAGACCCAGGGCTGTTGCGCCGAAAAGTACTTGTTCGCATCGCCGAGCATCAGCCAAATGGCTTCCAAGGCCAGGTGCATCGCCTGCGAGTCAAAACTGCCGCGTACCCGCTCCAACAAGCCGTCGGCCGCTGTGAGTAGCGCCGTGTCGGCGGAGGTGAACTCGCCGGGTTCCGGCACCACCCCGCCCAGGTTCTTGGCCACCATCGACAACGACCGTTGGGCCAGATTGCCGAGCTCGTTGGCCAGGTCGGTATTAATCCGGGTGATGATCGCCTCGTCGCTGTAACTGCCGTCCTGGCCGAACGGCACCTCGCGCAGCAAGAAGTAACGCACCTGATCAACACCGAACGTATCGACGAGGGCCGCCGGGTCGACGATATTGCCCACCGACTTGCTCATCTTCTCGCCGCGGTTGAGCAGAAACCCGTGCGCGAAAACCCTGCGCGGCAGCTCGATTCCGGCCGACATCAAAAACGCCGGCCAGTAGACCGTGTGAAACCTGATGATGTCCTTGCCGATCATGTGTAAATCGGCGGGCCAGTAGCGGCGGAACAACTCCGAGTCGGTGTCGGGGAAGCCGGCCCCGGTGAGGTAGTTGGTCAACGCGTCGACCCAGACGTACATGACATGGTCCGGATGGTCGGGGACCTGCACCCCCCAGTCGAACGAGGTGCGCGAGATGGACAGATCCCGCAGTCCGCCGGAGACAAAGCTGATTACCTCGTTGCGCCGCACCTCGGGCGCGATGAAGTCCGGGTTGGCCTTATAGTGGGCCAGCAGCTTGTCGGCATACGCCGACAGCCGGAAGAAAAAGGTCTGCTCCTCGGTCCAGGTGACCGGGGTTCCGGTCTCCACGGCGATCCGGGTCCCGTCGACAACCTGGGTCTCCGATTCGACGAAGAATCGTTCATCACGCACCGAGTACCAACCCGAGTAGGCGTCCTGGTAGATGTCGCCGGCGGCGAACATGCGACACCAGATCTCCTTGGACGCCTCATGGTGGTCGGCGTCGGTGGTGCGGATGAATCGGTCGAAGGAGATGTTCAACCGCTCCTGTAGGCGTTGGAACACATCGGAATTGCGACGAGCCAATTCAGCGGTGGGCAGCCCCTCGGCCGCCGCGGCCTGCGCGACCTTGAGACCGTGTTCGTCGGTTCCGGTCAGGAAGCGCACGTCGAAGCCGTCCAGCCGCTTGAACCGCGCGATGGCGTCGGTGGCGATGTACTCGTAGGCGTGCCCCAGGTGCGGCGCGGCGTTCGGGTACGTGATGGCGGTGGTGACGTAATAGGGCCTCATCGAGACTCCACCCTATTGTGTGCGCGTGACTTCTCACCGCTCAGCCAATCAAGACGCGCCTCCCGCTCCGGAACCCCTGTCGCCGTTGATCGACGCCCATACCCACCTCGACGCGTGCGGCGCCCGCACGGCTGATGACGTGAAAGCCATCGCCCAGCGAGCCGCGGCGGTCGGTGTGGTTGCGGTCGTCACCATCGCCGACGACTTGGACTCCGCGCGCTGGGTCACCGCGGCCGCCGAGTGGGACCGGCGGGTGTACGCGGCGGTGGCGTTGCACCCGACGCGCGCAACCGCGCTCACCGATGCCGCTCGGGCCGAGATCGAACAACTGGCGGCCCATCCGCGGGTGGTGGCTGTCGGCGAGACCGGTATGGATCTGTATTGGCCCGGCCGCCTCGACGGCTGTGCCCCACCTGACGTGCAACGTGAGGCGTTCGCTTGGCATATCGACTTGGCCAAGCGATGCGGCAAACCGCTGATGATCCACAACCGGCAAGCCGACGTGGAGGTGCTCGACGTGTTGCGCGCCGAGGGCGCCCCCGACCAGGTGATCTTTCACTGCTTTTCGTCGGACGCTGCGATGGCCCGCCGCTGCGTAGCCGCCGGGTGGCTGCTCAGCTTGTCCGGGACGGTGAGCTTCCGTAACGCTCGTGCCCTGCGGGAAGCCGTTCCGTTGATCCCAGCGCAGCAGCTTCTGGTGGAAACCGACGCGCCATTTTTGACCCCGCATCCCCACCGCGGCCTAGCGAACGAGCCCTACTGCCTGCCTTACACTGTTCGGGCGGTCGCTGAACTGGCAGACCGCGCACCTGAGGAGTTGGCTCACATCACCACCAGCAATGCTCGACGTGTCTACGGACTGGGGCCAGCATCCGCGTGATTTCCCCTACAGCTTCGGTGTCAGAGTTGCTCCGCATTGGCCAGTTCGTTACCGTCTTGTTATCGAATGGTGGGCCTGTGGGCCCATTTTGTAATTTTTGAGCCGAAAAGGTCGATGAAAAGGTCGATGAATTGGTTGCTGAGGTCGGGATAGGCGAGTGTTGAACGTACTCACAAAGCTTCACCAGACCCCGTCGCCGATGCTGCGGCTCGTCGTTGGGGGGCTGCTTTTGGTCCTCGCGTTCGCCGGCGGTTACGCGGTCGCCACCTCCAAGACGGTGACATTGACCGTCGACGGAACCGCGATGCGGGTGACGACCATGAAGTCGCGGGTGATTGACATCGTCCAGGAGAACGGGTTCGCCGTCGGTGAGCGTGATGACCTGTATCCCGCCGCTGATGTCGCGGTTCATGACGCCGACAACATTGTGTTGCGGCGCAGCCGGCCACTAGAGATTTCACTGGACGGCAAGGACGTCCAGCAGGTGTGGACGACGGCATCCACCGTGGACGAGGCGCTGGCCCAACTTGCGATGACCGACACGGCTCCGGTCGCGGCGTCTCGCGGCAGCCGTGTTCCGCTGACGGGGATGGCGCTGCCCGTCGTCAGCGCCAAAACGGTCCAGATCAACGACGGCGGCGCGGTGCGCACGGTGCATCTGCCGGCGCCGGATGTCGGTGGGCTGCTGGCCGCCGCCGGTATGCCGCTGCTAGCGAGCGATCAGGTCGCGCCGAGCGCGACGTCGCCGATCGTGGAGGGTATGCAGATCCAGGTGACCCGTAACCGCATCGAAAGGGTCATCGAGCGGATTCCGCTGCCCCCGAACTCCCGTCGTATCGAGGACCCGGAGATGAACGTCAGCCGCGTGGTCGTCGAGGACCCGGGCACCCCCGGCACCCAGGATGTGACGTTCGCGGTGGCCACAGTCAACGGTGTCGAGACCGGCCGGCTGCCGGTCGCCAACGTTGTGGTGGAGCCGGCCCGCGAAGCGGTGATGCGGGTGGGCACCAAGCCCGGTACTGAGGTGCCCCCGGTGAGCGACGGGTCCATCTGGGACGCTATTGCGGGCTGCGAGGCCGGTGGCAACTGGGCGATCAACACCGGTAACGGGTATTACGGCGGTGTGCAGTTCGACCAGAGCACCTGGGCAGCCAACGGCGGGCTGCGATATGCGCCCCGTGCCGACCTTGCCACCCGGGAAGAGCAGATCGCGGTTGCCGAGGTGACGCGGGCACGCCAAGGATGGGGTGCGTGGCCAGTATGCAGCGGGAGAGCGGGTGCGCGCTGACCATCCGGCTGCTCGGGCGTACCGAGATCAGGCGGCTGGCCAAGGAACTCGAATTTCGGCCACGGAAATCTCTCGGCCAAAATTTCGTGCACGACGCCAACACGGTGCGACGTGTGGTTGCGACCTCTGGAGTGAACCGGTCTGACGTCGTTTTGGAGGTTGGTCCTGGCCTGGGATCGCTCACGCTGGCATTGCTGGACCGCGGCGCTGCCGTCAGCGCCATCGAAATCGACCCAGTGTTGGCGGGTCGGTTGCCGCAGACGGTTGCCGAGCATTCAAACAGTGATGATCGCAAGCGCGGCGGAGCCGGGCGCAGTGGGTCGTCACTCATCGAGCCCAGTGATGATCGCAAGCGCGGCGGAGCCGGGCGCAGTGGGTCGTCACTCATCCAGCCCAGTGAGATCCACCGGCTCACGGTGTGCAACCGCGACGTTTTATCTCTTCGCCGTGGTGATCTGGCTACAGACCCGACGGCCTTAGTTGCCAACCTGCCGTACAACGTTGCGGTTCCGGCGTTATTGCATCTGCTCGCCGAGTTCCCGTCCATCCGGACCGTGACGGTGATGGTGCAGGCCGAGGTCGCCGAACGGCTTGCCGCCGAGCCGGGTGGCAAGGATTACGGCGTGCCCAGCGTCAAGCTGCGCTTCTTCGGCCGGGTCCAGCGCTGCGGCATGGTGTCGCCGACTGTTTTCTGGCCGATTCCCCGCGTCTTTTCCGGTTTGGTACGCGTCGATCGCTATGAGACCTCGCCGTGGCCGACCGATGAAGCCTTCCGTCGGCAGGTATTCGAACTGGTGGACATCGCATTCGCTCAGCGGCGCAAGACAGCTCGCAACGCGTTTGTGGAGTGGGCGGGTTCGGGCAACGAGTCAGCGAATCGATTGCTTGCCGCTAGCATCGATCCTGCCCGTCGCGGTGAGACGCTGTCCATCGACGACTTCGTGCGACTGCTGCAACGTTCCGATGATCGGGACGACAGTAGCCAGGACGCGGCGGTGCGGCCCGCTTCAGGGCAAGCTTCGGCGAGCTGACGGGCGGGTTGGTTGCCCGCAGCGATAGTCTGCTGCGGTGTCCGCGTCTGATGGCAACACCGCTACACAGTGGGTGCCCACCGGGTCGGTCACCGTTCAGGTGCCCGGAAAGGTCAATCTTTACCTCGCTGTCGGTGATCGCCGCGACGATGGCTACCACGAGCTGACGACGGTTTTCCATGCCGTGTCGCTGGTCGACGAGGTGACGGTGCGCAACGCCGACGTGCTGTCGCTCGAGCTCGTCGGCGAGGGTGCCGACCACGTGCCCACTGACGAACGCAACATCGCCTGGCAGGCGGCCGAGCTCATGGCCGAGCACGTTGGCCGAGCGCCGGACGTTTCGATCTTGATCGACAAGTCCATTCCGGTGGCCGGTGGGATGGCGGGCGGCAGCGCCGATGCGGCCGCGGTGTTGGTTGCGATGAACTCATTGTGGGAACTCGGCGTGCCCCGTCGCGACTTGCGCATGCTCGCGGCGAAGCTAGGTAGCGACGTGCCGTTCGCGCTACATGGTGGTACCGCGCTGGGGACCGGTCGCGGCGAGGAGCTAGCCACCGTGTTGTCCCGCGACACGTTCCACTGGGTGCTGGCGTTCGCCGACAGCGGTCTGCACACGCCGGCGGTGTACGCCGAGCTGGACCGGCTCAGGGACGTCGGAAAGCCACCACGGCTGGCCGAACCCGGGCCGGTGTTGGCCGCCCTGGCCGCCGGCGATCCCGAGCAGTTGGCGCCGCTGCTGGGCAACGAATTGCAAGCGGCCGCGGTCAGCTTGGACCCGGCGCTGCGGCGTGCGCTACGCGCCGGTGTGGACGCGGGTGCGCTCGCGGGCATCGTGTCTGGCTCGGGTCCGACCTGCGCGTTCCTGTGTGCCTCGGCGACCTCGGCGATCGATGTTGGCGCGCAGTTGTCAGGGGCGGGTGTGTGCCGCACTGTTCGGGTCGCTACCGGGCCGGTACCCGGTGCCCGCGTGGTACCCGCGCCGATGACCGAGGTCTGAACGATGTGTGAAATCTAACTCAAACCCAGTCAGCGTTTGGCAGTTACTTAAGAGGAGTTTAAGATACTCGGCGGTGACGAGTATCGATACGCAAGAGTACGTAGCGTTGCTGCCCGCCGGGTACGCCGGCGGGCAGTTAACGAATCGCCGGACCGTCGGCTCATCGCTGATTCGAGACCTAACCGCTCCCCAACTGTGCACGCGTGCCTGCTACACAGCGACGTCCGGCAGGTGGAACATGAGATTCCAGGCCCTTGGGGGAAACACCGGAACTGAGGAGGGTTTGTGAGCAGGTTTACCGAAAAGATGTTCCGCAACGCCCGCGAGTCCTCCAAGGGCATGGTGACGGGTGAGCCACACAACCCGGTTCGCCACACCTGGGGCGAGGTGCATGAGCGCGCTCGTCGGATAGCCGGTGGGTTGGCAGGTGTCGGCGTAGGCCACGGCGACGCAGTCGGTGTGCTGGCAGGCGCGCCGGTCGAGATTGCTCCGACCGCACAAGGGTTATGGATGCGCGGCGCCAGTCTGACCATGCTGCATCAGCCCACCCCGCGGACCGACCTAGCGGTATGGGCGGAAGACACCACGACCGTCATCGACATGATCGAGGCCAAGGCGGTCATCGTCTCCGATCCGTTCATGCCTGCCATGCCGGTGCTCGAGGAGCGCGGCATCAAAGTGGTCACCGTCGAGCAGCTGCTGGCAGCCGATCCGGTCGACCCGATCGAGACTGACGAGGACGATCTGGCGTTAATGCAGCTGACGTCTGGATCCACTGGG
Source organism: Mycobacterium haemophilum DSM 44634 (assembly GCF_000340435.2). Lineage (NCBI taxonomy): Bacteria > Bacillati > Actinomycetota > Actinomycetes > Mycobacteriales > Mycobacteriaceae > Mycobacterium > Mycobacterium haemophilum. Next base: position 3,344,057 of record NZ_CP011883.2, on the reverse strand, counting down.
TCGCCGAAAGCCGTTCAGATCACCCATCGCAACGTGCATTCCAATGCCGAGGCGATGTTCATCGGCGCCCAGTACGACGTCGAGAAAGACGTGATGGTCAGCTGGCTGCCGTGTTTTCACGACATGGGGATGATCGGGTTTTTGACGGTACCGATGTACTTCGGTGCCGAGCTGGTCAAAGTCACCCCGATGGACTTCCTGCGCGACACTCTGCTGTGGGCCAAATTGATCGACAAGTACAAGGGGACAATGACGGCCGCCCCTAACTTCGCCTACGCCTTGTTCGCCAAGCGGCTGCGCAAGCAGGCGAAACCCGGACAATTCGACCTGTCGACGCTGCGTTTCGCGCTGTCGGGTGCCGAGCCCGTGGACCCGGCCGACGTTGAGGACCTGTGCGATGCCGGCGCCCCGTTTGGGCTCAAGCCGGAGGCGATTCTGCCCGCCTACGGCATGGCCGAGACCACGCTGGCGGTGTCGTTCTCCGAATGCAACGCGGGCTTAGTGGTGGACGAGGTGGATGCCGACCTACTTGCCGCGCTGCGCCGTGCAGTGCCGGCTACCAAGGGCAATACCCGTCGGCTGGCCTCACTGGGGCCGCTGTTGCACGGCATCGAGGCCCGCATCGTCGACGAAGACGGCAACGTGCTGCCGTCTCGGGGTGTCGGCGTGATCGAGCTGCGTGGTGAGTCGCTGACACCGGGTTATCTCACGATGGGCGGGTTCATGCCGGCGCAGGACCAACACGGGTGGTATGACACCGGCGATCTCGGCTACCGGATGGAAAACGGTCACGTCGTGGTGTGCGGTCGGGTCAAGGACGTCATCATCATGGCCGGCCGCAATGTCTACCCGACCGACATCGAGCGGGCGGCGGGCCGGGTCGACGGTGTTCGCCCGGGTTGCGCGGTGGCCGTGCGACTCGACGCCGGACATTCGCGTGAGACCTTCGCTGTGGCTGTCGAGTCGAACGCCTTCGAGGACACCGCCGAGGTGCGCCGCATCGAGCATCAGGTGGCGCACGAGGTGCTCAAAGAGGTGGACGTGCGGCCGCGCAACGTGGTGGTTCTCGGCCCGGGCACCATTCCGAAGACGCCGTCGGGCAAGCTGCGGCGGGCCAATTCCGTCACCCTCGTCACGTAAATTCTTTGCAGCGAGCGACCGCAAACTGCCATGGTTTGCGGCGTGTCGTTGTACGGACACGCGCGCTGGCGACGCGAAGCGCAGCTGAGGCCGGCGGCTACCAGGCGTGGACGCGGTTCTGCGCGGGCTCTAGACCCAGTTCGACCAACAACTCGGTGGCGTCGGCAGCCTGCTCGCAGATGGTAGGCACCTGCACGCGCTCGGCGGCGGTGAAGTTCTCCAACACGAACGACGCCGGGTCTTTGCGGCCCGGCGGGCGACCAATCCCAATACGCACCCGCTGAAAGTCTTTGGTACCCAACGCGGTCGCCACCGAGCGCAGCCCGTTGTGGCCACCCTCGCCGCCGCCAAGCTTGAGCCGGATGCGGCCGAAGTCGAGGTCGAGATCGTCGTGGACGACGATGATATCCGCGGGCGCTACCGAGTAGAACTTCGCCAGCGGCGCCACCTGCCGGCCAGACTCGTTCATGTAGCTGCGCGGCTTGGCCACCAACACCGAGCACCCGGCCAGCCGGCCGCTGACGACGTCAGCGCCGGAACGCTTATGCGCCTTGAATTTTGAGCCCAGTCGCGCAGCGAGCAGGTCGGCAACCATAAACCCGACGTTGTGCCGGGTGCGGGCATAGTTGTCTCCGGGGTTGCCCAGGCCGACCACCAAAAGCGGTTCGGCCACCTCGCGAACCGCCTACTCGGACTCGGTTGCGGCGGCCTCGACTTCGCCGGCTGCTGCTCCTACTTCTGGGGCTTCGCCGGCCTCGCCTGCGCCCTCGGCCTCGAGCTGCGCGGCGGTCGGCGCATTCACCACATTGACCACCAGCATCTCCGGGTCCGAAACAAGGGTGACGCCCGTCGGCAGCGGTATCTGCCCGGCGGTGAACTGGGTACCCGCTTCGGCGCCCTGGATGGACACCGTCAACTGCTCAGGAATCGACAGCGCCTCGGCTTCGATCTCGATGGTGTTGGCCTCCTGGGTGACCAGGGTGTCGGGTCCAGCGTTGCCCTCGACCTCCACGGAGACTTCGACGACGACCTTTTCTCCGCGACGCACGACCAGCAGATCGGCGTGCATGATGGTGTGGCGGATCGGGTGGACGTCGATTGCCTTGGTCAACGCCAGCTGTTCTTTGCCGGCGATGTCGAGGGTGAGCACCGCGTTGGTGCCGGCGTGTCGGAGTACGGCGGCGAAGTCATGTGCCGGCAACTCCAGGTGCTGCGGCTCCTCGCCGTGGCCGTAGAGGACGGCGGGAACTTTGCCGTCGCGTCGGGCTCTGCGGGACGCGCCTTTGCCGGTGCTAGTACGCACTGAGACGCTCAGCTGGTTGACCGCTGACTTAGCCATGATGTCGCTCCTGTGTGCTCTGTGCCTTGAGGTTCGCCGGGCACGGCCAGGGTCGCGACGTCTATGTCGGTCTCCGTCGATAACGGTGCTCTGGAAGTCTGGGTAAACCACCATCCACCCTCGCCGTGACGCCCGGACAGGTTAGCGCATAGGCACCTCAGAGGGGAAATTTGGTGCCAGTGAGCTGCTCGGACAGCTTCCAGAGCGCGGTGGCGGTAGCTGTTCGCCGAGCCGCCCGACTGCGGCCCACCGGCTGGGTGCGGCCGACAAAGCCGAACTTCGGGCCGACGAACGTGTTGCCCGGCACATCTTGTGACACGGCGTACAACGTTTGCCGGGCGCCGAAATCGGCGTCGGTGGACACGATGGTGCCGACCCGCATCAGCGCGTCGGCGAACTTGTGGCCGGAGTGTCCTTGCAAGTTGGTGTGCGAGTAGCCCGGATGGGCCGCCAGTGCTCGCAGCGGCGAACCGACCGCCGTCAGACGCTGCTGCAGCTCGCTGGTGAACAGCAGGTTGGCGAGCTTCGACTGGCTATAGGCCGGCCACGCCGAGTACCGGCGGGACCTCCAGTTCAGGTCGTCGAGGTTGATGCTGCCCATCCTGTGCATCAGCGAGGAGACCGTCACCACCCGATCGGTGAGCTTGGGCAGCAGCAAGTTGGTGAGCGCGAAATGACCGAGGTGGTTGGTGCCAATCTGGCTCTCAAAGCCGTCGGCGGTCACCGCGTACGGGGTGGCCATGATGCCGGCGTTATTGATCAGGATGTCGACCTGGTCTACCCCGTCGGCGAACTGACGCACCGACGAAAGATCCTGCAGGTCAAGTTGACGAACCTCGACTTGACCGGTTTCGTAGCCGGTCATCTGCTGCGCGGCGGCTTCGCCTTTTTGGATGTTGCGGACGGCCAGGATGATCCGGGCGCCGTTCCGCGCCAGCTCGCGGGCCGTCACCGCGCCCAGCCCACTGTTGGCACCGGTAACGATGGCGGTTCGCCCCGCGAACGACGGCAGATCGGCGGCGGTCCAGTCAGGCATGTCTGATTACCTTAATGACGTCGAACGGGCCCGATCCCGGGTGGTGGTGACTGGTTCAGCCGTTGTGAGAGTCCAGCTAGTTTTCTGGGCAGACGTGGCACGGTGGCGCGCCCAGTGCTGCGGCATGCAGGTTCGGGACGCTAAGCGGCTCAAAGGAATTGGATAAGGAAAACACGCGGCTAAAGAAGCTAATCGACCGAGCGGCACCAGAGATCGTTTGCTTGCGCCTAGACCACGAACCGGGGCGCAGGCGACGACGGATCTGTGGCGGGATTCGACGACGCCGACATTTTCCAGGTATTGCGAAAGCGGAACGGGTTTCCCCGTCGTGGTTGTGGTCGGTGTTGTCGTGCTCGTTGTCCAGATCGATTGGTAGTCAGGCGCCTTCGGTGCGCAGGCGGCCGCCGATAGTTTCACAGAATCTGGTGGACCGCGTCGCTCGGCCGAGCCAGCCGGGTGCCCTTGGGTGTGACGACAAACAGCAGGTCGATGAGGATGTGTTGTTCGACCATGGCGTCCAGCCGAGTTCGATTGCGCCCGATCAGATTGGTGAGCCGATGTGCGTCGCGATGCTTCCGGCACGCAGTGCGGATGTAATTAGCATCTTGTGCCGCAATGGGTTATACGGCACGGGATCGTGTTGACTGGGCGACCCGTGCTAGTCACGGCTGATCTTGAATCAAGAAGATTTCAATATCGCGACAGACAAGCAACGATTCTCGGTTTCACGGTGCCGGTAACGCTACGGTTTGCGTGTCATTTACCAGAAGGAGGCCGATGGGCCAGGGTCAGTCCACCGCAATGGCACGCCGCGCCTTCCTGGCAAACGTCGTGCGGGTCGGCGGCGCCGGACTTCTCGCGCCACTAGTTGGCCCGGGAATCATGACTGCCCGCGCGTGTCCCCCGTTTGACCCGCAGTTCGCTCTCGACGTTCCGCTTCCACTGAGCTTCGCCGCCTACGCGATAGAGAATTCGTTGCATGTGAAGCTCCCGCCGGGATACGACTGGACCGCCAAGGTTGTAGTTAACGTTGACGATGCCGCCGTGCTACGCGCCCAGAATCCCAAGCTGGCAAAGATAGCAAAGGTAGCGATCGACCAACGTGTATTCGGGCTGATGGGCCGCAACATATCCACTCGGACTGCGTTCTTGGCATTCCGCGGCACCGTTGACTACGACGACGTGATAACGGATCTCGGCATGATGCCCACCCCTTACCATCCAGTCGATGGGTTCGGATGGGTGCACTCTGGCTTTCTGTTTATGTACGGTTTGCTTCGACGTAGCATCGTCGAGTACTTGCCCGTCGCGTGCACGGGTTGCGACAAGCTCCTGATCACCGGCCACAGCCTCGGCGCAGCGCTCGCTGTACTGGCTGCGCCCGACGTCATGAAAAATGTTGTGCCGAACCTCGTACCTAGTCTCATCACGTTCGCAGGGCCGGCAGCCGGACTTTGGGACTTCGCAACGGCATTCAACGGCGCCATCGATAACTGCTACCGAGTGGTGAACGCGTACGATCTGGTTCCCTACATGCCACCTCCGCCGTACGAACATGTGGGCGTTCCGGTCGCAGTCGACAGCGGGGGATCAGTCGATCCGTTTTGGCGTCACAGCCTTTACGCCTATCAGGTCGGGCTGGAGAGAATGATTAAGTCACCCAGACGGTGACGGACGGGACATTACTTGGGGGCGACGACAAATCCGCGGATGATCGCCTCGATGTCGTTTGACTGTGCGACCGCCTCGTTGGCCAAGCTAGTAATGGTGAGCTGAACGAGGTATTGCTGCTTGGCGGGCGGGGGGCCGGTGGGGACCACGATCCGGTTCCAGGCATGTAGTCGCCTGCCCTCGAGGTCATAGCTGCCTTGGATCATTGCCGACGGAAAACCGTTGTAGGTTGCCGTCGAGGCGTCCAGCTGCCTGAAGTTCTCGAAGAGTTGGGCATCGTCGTTCCCGTGCTTGATGACTTGGGCCGGGTCGAAGTCTCCGCGCAACTTGAACACCACGAGCCTGGCCGTCGGATATTTGCCACCTTTGGCGATGATCAGCGTCTCCGGCGTGATGTTCGGATTGCTATACGCCGACCAGCCCGGTGGCGTCGGTATCGACACGGTAAGACCCGGCAGGGAGTTCGGCGCCACCTGCTGCCCGGTGACGCCGATACTTTCCAGATACTGCGGCAAAGGGACCGGCTTGTCGGTCGTGGTCGTGGTGGTGGCCGTCGAACTTTTCGACAGGATCGATTGGTAGTCAGGGGCTTTCGGCCCACAGGCGACCAGTGAAACTTGGGCCATCGTCAGCGCAGCCGTCGCAACTATGGCCGCCGATAGTTTCACAGAATCTCGTGGACCGCGTCGATCGGCCGAGCCAGCCGGGTGCCCTTTGCGGTGACGACAAAGGGTCGTTCGATGAGGATGGGGTGCTGTGCCATGGCGTCTAGTAGCTGCTCATCGGTCGCGGTGGCGAGATTAAGTTCGGCATAAAGCGGTTCGCGCTTGCGAACCGCGGTGCGGACGTCGATGCCGGCGTCGTGGACCATTCTTACCAGCTGGTCCCGGGACGGTGGCGTCTTCAGATACTCCACGATGCTAGGATCAAAACCGTTGTCCCGCAACAAGTCTAACGTTCTGCGTGAAGTGCTGCACTTGGGATTGTGATAGATAACGGCGTCGTGGGGGCCGGCGGCCATCTATGCGTCCCCGTCGAATAGCCCTGTGACTGAGCCGTTTTCGAAAACCGCGCGGATGGTGCTGGCTAGCAGCGGCGCGATGGACAAAACCGTGAGCTGGGAGAAACGCTTCTCCTCGCCGATCGGCAGCGTGTTGGTGACGATCACTTCCCGGGCCCCGCACTGGGCCAGCCGCTGCGCAGCTGGGTGCGACAGCACGCCGTGGGTAGCCGCGATGATCACGTCACTGGCGCCGTCGTTACGCAGCAGCTGCACAGCGCCGGCAATGGTGCCGCCGGTGTCGATCATGTCGTCGATCAGCACACAGGTGCGCCCCTGCACTTCGCCGACGACCCGGTTGGACACCACCTGGTTGGGCACGCGCGGGTCGCGGGTCTTGTGAATGAAGGCCAGCGGCACGCCGCCCAAAGCGTCGGCCCACTTCTCGGCGATCCGCACCCGGCCGGAGTCGGGGGAGACCACCACCATGTTGCCGTCCGAGTAGTTGTCCTTGATGTAGCCGGTCAGCAGGTTTTGCCCGCGCATGTGGTCGACGGGCCCGTCAAAGAAACCCTGAATCTGGTCGGTGTGTAGATCGACGGTCACGATCCGGTCGGCGCCCGCCGTCTTAAGCAGGTCAGCAACCAGTCGCGCCGAGATCGGTTCGCGGCCGCGGTGCTTCTTGTCCTGTCGAGCGTAGGGGTAGAACGGCATGACGGCGGTGATCCGCTTGGCGCTGCCCCGCTTGAGCGCGTCGATCATGATCAGCTGTTCCATCAGCCAGCTGTTCACCGGTGCCGGGCAGGATTGCAGGACGAACGCGTCGCAGCCGCGCACTGATTCGTGGAAGCGCACGAAGATCTCGCCGTTGGCGAACTCCCGCGCGTCCTGCGCGGTGACGTGAACGTCGAGTTCTTTGGCTACCTGCTCGGCCAGTTCCGGGTGTGCGCGGCCGGAAAACAGCATCAGGTTTTTTCGATTATCGGTCCAGTCGTGGCTCAACGTGCCGCCCTCGCCGTATCGGGGTTGAGATAGGGAATGGGGAAGGCCTCATCGTACGCAAGCGTTTGGTCCGGAGGTGTGGTCGGGTTGCCAGAAAACGAATTCACGGTAGCTGGCCGGGTTCGGATTTCTGCTGGGATTGTTTGCCGGCACGTGCCGAGGCCTCCTCTGCGGCCGCAGCCGCGGCACTGCCGGGCCGCTTGCTCTGCACCCAGTTTTCGATGTTGCGTTGCGGGCCCGCGGAAACCGCCAGTGCTCCAGGCGGGACGTCGTCGCGTACCACCGTGCCGGCGCCGGTGTACGCGCCGTCGCCCACGGTCACCGGCGCGACGAACATGGTGTCCGACCCAGTGCGGACGTGCGACCCGATCGTGGTGCGCTGTTTGGTCGTGCCGTCGTAGTTGACGAACACGCTGGACGCGCCGATGTTGCTGTGCTCGCCGATATCGGCGTCGCCGACGTAGGTCAAATGCGGCACCTTGGTGCCGGTCCCGATGGTGGAGTTCTTGGTCTCGACGAACGCGCCTAGCTTGCCTTCGGCGCCCAGCACGGTCCCGGGCCGCAGGTAGGTAAACGGACCGACCATGGCGCCCGCACCGATCGTCGACGATGTGCCGTGCGTGCGGACCACCGCCGCTCGCTGACCGACCGAGACGTCGGTCAGCGTGGTATCCGGGCCGATAACGCAGCACCCGCCGATCTGAGTACGGCCGAGCAGCTGAGTGCCGGGGTGGATCACGGTGTCGCGGCCGATTGTCACGTCGATATCGATCCAGGTGGTAGCAGGGTCGACGATCGTGACGCCGGCCATCTGGTGAGCGGCCACAATGCGGCGGTTGAGCTCGGCGCTCAGCTCGGCCAGCTGAACGCGGTTGTTGACGCCAGCCACCAGCGCGTTGTCGTCGACGTGGCGGGCATGCACCGTTTGGCCGTCCCGGCGCAGGATGGAGATCACGTCGGTGAGGTAGAGCTCCTGTTGGGCGTTGTCGGAGCTCAGCCTGGTCAACGCCGACCGCAACGCCGCGATATCAAAGGCATACACGCCGGCGTTGACCTCGCGGATCTCACGTTGTGACGGCGACGCGTCGGCGTCTTCGACGATCGCCATCACTTCGTTGTCCTGGGTGCGCAGGATCCGGCCGTAGCCAAGGGGATCGCTAAACGTTGTGGTTAGTACCGTCACCGCGGCGGATGTGGCGTTGTGGGTCGTGATCAGGTCGGCCAGGGTGTCGGCGTCTAGCAGGGGTGTATCGCCTGAGGTGACGACGACAATGCCGGCGTAGTCATCGGGTAGTGCGGACAAGCCGCAGTGCACGGCGTGTCCGGTACCGCGAGGTCGATCCTGCAGTGCGACGTCAATCGTGCGTCCGAGGGCGTCGGCCAGTTCGGCGACCAGCGGCGCAATGCGCTGGTGCTCGTGGCCCAGTACCACGACCAGATGCTGGGGTGCCAGCTTGCTGATTGCGTGCAGCGAATGCGACAACATGCTGCGACCGGCAATGGTGTGCAGCACTTTCGGGGTATCTGACCGCATCCGGCTGCCGGGCCCGGCCGCTAAGACCAGGACCGCGGTATCACCCATTTGCTCTCCTCTCGCGAGTGCGCGTGTCGGTACATCGACACGCCGTCAAGCGTGGCATTTCGCGCGCGCTCGCGGCAAAAACACAGCTCCGTCGCCAGGACTCGAACCTGAACTATCTGAACCAAAATCAGAGGTGCTGCCGATTACACCACGACGGATTGCATATTGAAGGATGAGCGGTCCGCCGTGGTTGGCGGGCCGCGCCACCAAATGACTTTAGTCTGACGACGAAGCGGGCCGCTTGCGGCCCGAGTGGGGGCACGCCCCCACAAGTGGGAGGTACCCCCACCCGCGTGCGGGGGAGAGTCGGACAATTCGACCAGGCGAACCGATACCCTCAATGGCGTGGCGGTGCTGGACCGGGAGCCTGACAAACAAGACAAAGAAGTGCGGGCGCCGCGCGCCCGGATGACCGGTAGCGAGCGTCGACGCCAACTTATTGGCATTGCGCGCTCGTTGTTTGCCGAGCGCGGCTATGACGGCACCTCGATCGAAGAGATCGCGCAGCGTGCCAACGTGTCCAAGCCGGTCGTGTATGAGCATTTCGGCGGCAAGGAAGGCCTGTACGCGGTGGTGGTCGACCGTGAGATGTCGGCGTTGCTGGACGGCATCACCTCGTCGTTGACCAACAACCGGTCCCGGGTGCGTGTCGAGCGGGTCGCGCTGGCGTTGCTCACCTACGTCGAAGAACGCACCGATGGCTTCCGGATCATGATCCGCGACTCCCCGGCCTCGATCAGCTCGGGCACCTATTCCAGCTTGCTCAACGACGCCGTCAGCCAGGTCAGCTCCATCCTTGCCGGCGACTTCGCCCGTCGCGGCCTAGATCCGGGTCTGGCCCCGCTGTACGCACAGGCGCTGGTGGGTTCGGTGTCGATGACGGCGCAATGGTGGCTCGACACCCGCGAGCCCAAGAAGGAAGTCGTCGCCGCGCATCTGGTTAACCTGATGTGGAATGGCCTGACTCATCTGGAGGCCGATCCTCGGCTGCAGGACGAGTAGGTTTTTGACGCGCTGCAGACGTAGATGCGTCGTATGATGGTGACATGCCTGCGCCAGGTCCTGAGCTTGGGGTTCTTCTCAACCGGGTTAACGAGGCGACCAAGCTGTTACAGCGGTCCAAGACCGTCCCCGGCGAGGTTGCCGGGCTCATCGACAGCTTTGACCGGACACTGAAGGCAGCGACGCCGTTGCGTCTTGAGGCCGACCCATATCTGACGACCCAACTGTGGGCGGCAGCGTATAGCGCGGAGAAGGCGCTTCGCCATGACGACCACGAGCAGCAGCGCCGTGATGTGCGCATTGCGCTCGAGCAATTCCGACATGCATTGCGCGACATCGCCGAAAGTCGGCCGTACAGCGATAACGCGCCGGTCCGCGACGTACTTGCCAGGACGGCCGAGACCCTCGCCGTCCCGCAGAAGACCCTCGCCGACTTGCTCAGGGTTTCCGTTCGTCAGCTTCAGCGCTGGCTTGCGGTGGGTGGGCCTGAGCCGGCGACGGATGATGCTGCGCGGATCCGCGTGGTTGGGCAGGTCGTGAACCAATTACGCCACTCATTTACTGGCCCGGGAGTAGTCGCCTGGTTCGATCGGGAGCATCCAGTGCTCGGTCGGCGCCCAATTGAGCTGCTCGGCGACCCGCTGTGCTACCCGCAGCTGCTCGGTGCGGCGACCGCGGCTCGTGCCATGACGGTATGAGACTGACCGTATTTCGGCATGCTTCGTATGACTCGCCGTGGTGGGCATTTCCCAGCTCGCGCGCTGGTCGCTTCCACCGCGCGAGAACCGACACCGTCCAGTACTTGAGTTTGCATCCGCTCGGCCCTGCCGCCGAGATGCTTCGCCACAATGTTGGCCAGAGCGGCAATCCGGACGATCTCGTGTTGAATTTGTGGGCGGCGGTGGTCGACGTGGACAGCCCGACATGGGTCGACTTCAACGATTGCGCCAGGTACGGGCTGACGCCGGACGAGCTGGTCGGTGACGATTACACCGCTACGCAGGCTTTGGCCGACGAGGTTGTTGCCAGCGGAGCAACCGCAATGGTCGTGCCATCGGCCGCGCTGCCTGGAACCCACAACCTGATCTTGTTTGGTGTCCGAGTCCGCAATCCATTTCTGAGTTCATCTCTAACGCTCGAAGAGGTCCCGACCGGGCACCTGACCGACGCAGCGCGTCCTGCGGCCGAGGTGGTGCCGCACGTCCGGTGGCGTGGCGCTCCGCATACGGCGCTGGAGCAGTGGAAGAGCACCGGAAACTACGACCTATTCGACGATCCCACCGCATCGCGTTACTAGTGCGAACGATTCGGCTTACCCCGATGGTGGTGAGCTTGCTGCGCCCCGCTACGCGGCGCTGGCACTCACCACTACCCGCAGTCGCGCGACAGCAGATCGGCGATGGTTTCGCGGCGGACCAGTGCACGGGCCCGACCATCCTGGACCGCTACCAACGGTGGCCTGCCGACCATGTTGTAGTTCGACGCCATGCTGTGGTGATAGGCACCGGTGCAGGCCACCGCCAGCACGTCGCCGGGGTGCACGTCTGCCGGCAGTTCGACATCGCGGGCGATCTCGTCGCCCGCTTCGCAGTGCCGGCCTGCCACGGTGACACGCTGCTTGACTCCGAGCGGATGCCGGTTCGCCAACGCGACCGTGTACTGCGCCCCGTACAGCGACACCCGCGGGTTGTCGCTCATACCGCCGTCCACCGCAACAAAGGTGCGGCCGCCGGGTTGGGTCTTCACGGCGCATACCCGATACAGGGTGACACCGGCCCGGCCGCTGATTGCACGACCGGGTTCCACCACGATGGCCGGGCGGGGGAAATGCGCGGCGGCGCACGCGTCATCGAGCGACTCCTCGATCACGCGGGCCAGCTTGTCGAGGTCCAGTTCGCGATCTCCCACCACGTAGGGGATGCCGTGACCACCCCCGATGTTGAGCTCGGTGAGGATAACGCCATGCCGGGCCCGCATATCGGCCATCGCCGCGATCATCCGGTGAATGGCCTCGCCATAGCGGGCCGCGTCGGTGACCTGCGAGCCGATGTGGCAATGCAGCCCGACCAGATCGAGGATCGGGTGCGCAAGCACCCTTTGCACCGCGACATCGGCTCGGTCACCTTGCAGCGTGAAGCCGAACTTTTGGTCACTGATCCCGGTGGTCACCGCCGGGTGCCCGTGAATGTCGACATCGGGCGTCACCCGGATCAGTACCCGCTGGCGGCGGCGTGCCAAGCCGGCCAGGTAGGCGATCTCCATCGCCGAATCCACCACAATGCGCCCGACCCCGAACGTGACTGCGTCGCGCAACTCGTCGGGTGACTTGGCGTTGCCGTGCATGATGATGCGCGCCGGTTCCACCCCGCCGGCCAGGGCCGTGGCTAGTTCACCGGCTGAGCAGACGTCGACGCCGAGGCCCTCTTCGCGCGCCCAGCGCGCCACCGCGGTGGTCAGCAGCGACTTTCCCGCGTAGACGATCTCGACACCGGGCAAGGCCCGGCGGTAGCGGCAGGCACGATGCCGAAAGTCGGTTTCGTCGATCACATAGGTCGGGGTACGGAACTCGTCGGCGATGTCGGTGAGAGGCACGTCGCCCACGCACAGCCGGCCGTCCTCGTCAGAACAAGTCGTGACCGGCCAGATCGCGGGATCGAATCGCAGCGGAGCCGCCTTGCCGATAGACGGCAGGATCTCTAGCAATGTCATGCTTTCAAGGTGCGCCCGGCCGGTATCGGGTGCGGTTATCCTTACGATCCCTTGACGGCGCCGGGGTCAATCTTGACGAAGTCCAGTGCTCGCGATCAGCCCTAGCCCGGCGACGGTGAGCGCCGCTGCGGTGCGAGTAAGGAGCCGGGCAATCAGCCCTAGCCCGGCGACGGTGAGCGCCGCTGCGGTGCGAGTAAGGAGCCGGGCAATCAGCCCTAGAATGGCGCATCATGACCGCACCGGGGCCTGCTTGCCCAGACACCCCAATCGCGGGGCTCGTTGAATTGGCGCTCACCGCACCGACCTTCTGCCAGCTCATCGAGCGCGCGGGCGCTCGACCGGCCGAATTGAGCCTGGTCGGCCCTGCCCGGGTGCGGTTGTTCGCCGCCAGCGCGCTGGCTCGGCTGGGTCCCTTGCTGGTGGTCACCGCCACCGGTCGCGAAGCCGACGACCTTACCGCCGAGCTGCGCGGCGTCTTCGGCGACGCCGTGGCGGTGTTCCCGTCCTGGGAGACGCTGCCGCACGAACGACTTTCACCTGGCGTTGACACCGTCGGCACTCGGCTGATGGTGCTGCGCCGGCTAGCCCATCCCGACGATGCCCGGTTGGGTCCACCCCTGCAGGTGGTGGTGACCGCGGTGCGCTCGCTGCTGCAGCCGATGACAGCGCAGCTGGGCCTGGTGGAACCTGTCATCTTGAGCGTCGGCGACGAGACCGGTTTTGAGCGGGTTATCGCGCGCCTGGTCGAGCTGGCATACACCCGGGTGGACATGGTCGGCCGGCGCGGCGAATTCGCTGTCCGCGGTGGGATTCTCGACATCTTCGCCCCGACCGCCGAACATCCGGTGCGCGTCGAGTTCTGGGGTGACGAGATTACCGAGATGCGGATGTTTTCGGTGGCCGATCAGCGCTCCATTCCCGAGGTAGGCGTCGACACGTTGGTCGCGGTCGCCTGCCGGGAACTGCTGCTCAGCGACGACGTGCGGGCGCGGGCCGCCGAGTTGGCCGCGCAGCACCCCGCCGCCGAGCATGCGGTCACCGGCAACGTCAGCGATATGCTCGCCAAGCTGGCCGAGGGGATCCCGGTGGACGGGATGGAGGCATTGTTGCCGGTGCTTCGTCCCGATGATTACGCGCTGCTGACCGACCAGCTCGCTGCCGGCACGCCGGTGTTGCTGTGCGACCCGGAGAAGGTCCGCACCCGGGCCGCCGATTTGATCAAGACCGGCCGAGAATTCCTCGAGGCGTCGTGGTCGGTCGCCGCCATGGGTGCCGACAACCCGGCGCCCGTCGACGTCGAGCAGCTAGTGGCGATCGCAAGCGCGGCGGAGCCGGGCGCAGCGGGTCGCCACTCATCCAACCTGGGCGGGTCGGGGTTCGCCGAATTAGGCGACGTGCAGGCCGCCGCCATCCGGTCGGGTCATCCGTGGTGGACGTTGAGCCAGCTGTCTGACGAGTCGGCGTTGGAGCTTGACATCCGGGCGGCACCTTCGGCGCGTGGGCATCAGCATGACATCGACGGCATCTTTGCGACGCTGCGTGCGCATGTCGCCACCGGTGGATACGCCGCGATCGTCACGCCCGGGACCGGAACCGCCCATCGAGTGGTGGAGCGACTTGCCGAGTCCGACATCCCGGCCGCGATGCTGGAACCGGGCGCGGCTCCCGGACTCGGCCTGCAACCGGGCCTGGTCGGGGTGCTCAAAGGTCCGCTGCTCGATGGTGTAGTGATACCGGGCGCCAACCTGGTGATCATCACCGAAACCGATCTGACCGGCAGCCGAGCGACGGCCGTCGACGGTAAGCGGCTGGCGGCCAAGCGGCGCAACACCGTCGACCCGTTGGCACTGACCGCTGGCGACCTGGTGGTGCACGATCAGCACGGCATCGGACGGTTCGTGGAGATGGTCGAGCGCACCGTTGGCGGGGCCCGGCGCGAGTACCTGGTGCTGGAATACGCCTCGGCCAAGAAAGGGGGTGGCGGGGCGAAAAACACTGACAAGCTGTATGTCCCGATGGACTCGCTGGATCAGCTGTCGCGGTATGTCGGCGGGCAAGCGCCGGCGCTGAGCCGGCTCGGCGGCAGCGACTGGGCCAACACCAAGACCAAGGCCCGCCGCGCGGTGCGGGAAATCGCGGGCGAGTTGGTGTCGCTGTACGCCAAACGCCAGGCCAGCCCCGGCCACGCGTTCGGGCCGGACACGCCCTGGCAGGCCGAGATGGAGGACGCGTTCGGCTTCACCGAGACCGTCGACCAGCTCACCGCGATCACCGAGGTCAAGGCCGACATGGAAAAGCCGGTGCCGATGGACCGGGTGATCTGCGGCGACGTCGGCTACGGCAAGACCGAGATCGCGGTGCGGGCGGCGTTCAAGGCGGTGCAGGACGGCAAGCAGGTTGCCGTGTTGGTGCCCACCACGCTGTTGGCCGACCAGCATCTGCAGACGTTCACCGATCGGATGGCCGGATTCCCGGTGACCGTCAAGGGGCTGTCGCGGTTCACCGACGCCGCCGAGTCCCGCGCGGTGATCGACGGCCTTGCCGAGGGGTCAGTGGACGTCGTGATCGGCACGCATCGGCTGCTGCAGACTGGGGTGCGCTGGAAGGATCTGGGCCTGGTCGTCGTCGACGAGGAACAGCGGTTCGGCGTCGAGCACAAGGAGCACATCAAGTCGCTGCGCACCCACGTCGACGTGCTGACCATGAGCGCCACTCCGATCCCGCGCACGCTGGAGATGAGCTTGGCCGGGATTCGGGAGATGTCGACGATCCTGACCCCGCCCGAAGAGCGCTACCCGGTGTTGACCTACGTCGGCCCGCACGATGACAAGCAGGTCGCGGCGGCGTTACGGCGCGAGCTGCTGCGCGACGGGCAGGCGTTTTACGTGCATAACCGGGTCAGCTCCATCGATCAGGCTGCCGCCCGGGTGCGTGGCCTGGTGCCCGAAGCGCGGGTGGTCGTCGCCCACGGGCAGATGCCCGAGGATCTGCTGGAAGGCACCGTGCAGGGGTTCTGGAACCGCGAATACGACATCTTGGTGTGCACCACGATCGTGGAAACCGGCCTGGACATCTCCAACGCCAACACGCTCATCGTGGAGCGCGCCGACACCTTCGGGCTGTCCCAGCTGCATCAGCTGCGGGGTCGGGTCGGCCGTAGCCGCGAGCGTGGTTACGCCTACTTCCTCTACCCACCGCAGGCGCCGCTGACCGAGACGGCCTACGACCGGTTGGCGACCATTGCGCAGAACAACGAGCTGGGCGCGGGCATGGCGGTGGCGCTCAAGGACTTAGAGATCCGCGGCGCCGGCAATGTGCTGGGTATCGAGCAGTCCGGGCACGTCGCCGGTGTCGGGTTCGACCTGTACGTGCGGTTGGTGGGCGAGGCCGTCGAGGCGTACCGAGCCGCTGCCGACGGCAAAACCGTCGTTACGCCCGAGGAGCCCAAGGATGTGCGGATCGACTTGCCGGTGGA